>CAZSDX010000043.1:0-262 GCA_964605685.1 uncultured Polyangiaceae bacterium | reverse complement strand
GCGCTCCAGCGGCGGCGTTGCTCCTCGCTGGCTTCGCGCTCCTCGCCGTCCTCGCCGGACCAGCGGATCGCTTCGCCGGCGAAGCGCACCCGGACCGCCGTGTCCCCGAGGGAGAAGCGCGCGAGGAGGGCGCGGCTGCGGGCCGGGTCGACCTGGTCGAGGAGCCCGCTGCGGCTGGAGCGCCGCGGCAGCTCCGCGAACAGCTCGACCAGGGAGCGCCCCGAGCGCGCCGCAGCGTGGAGCGCCGTGACCAGCGGGAGCA
>CAZSDX010000042.1:12350-21165 GCA_964605685.1 uncultured Polyangiaceae bacterium | reverse complement strand
CGGCGACGCGGGGGCCGGCGACGCGGGGGCCGGGGGCGAGGGCACGGCAGGGACACTCCAACTCCCGGGAGGTTCGGGAGGCGACGCGGGGTTGGGGGGCGACGCGGGCGCAGGCCAGGGCGGCGTCGCCGGGAGCAGCAGCGCAGGAACCAGCGGGAGCGGCGGGACCACCTGCACGCCGGTGCAGGGGAGCGCTTGCCCGTCGGTGAACCTGATCGGCGGCAAGACGCTGAAGGATCCCGGGAAATACCTGTGCGGTTCGGTGAGCGGGCTATCCGCGACGAAGGGAAGCGTGACGAACCTGACCAATTTCCAGAGGTACACCGTGGCCATCGCGGCGGTGGATGGCGTGGGCAACGTGGGCCCGCTTTCCTCGCTGGTGTGCGAGACGCCCCAGCCCATCGACGACTTTTACAAGGTCTACCGGGACGCCGGCGGGCGCGCCGGAGGGGGGTACTGCCAGGTGGGCCTGGCGGGGCTCTCGCCGCCGGGGGGCCTGCCCTTGCTGGCGGCGCTTTCGTCGCTGGGCGCGCTGGCGTTCCGTCGCCGCGGAGGGCGCCGATGAGGGCGCGCTGGCTCTGGCCGGGGCTGGCGGTGCTGGGGTGGCTGCTCCCCGCGAGCGCGTTGGCTCAGGTCGATACCAAGGACTATCGCCGCGCGGATCGAAAGCTCCCCGAGAGCCCGCAAAACTTCGCCTTCGAGCTCCGCATGGGTCCTTACGTACCCCGCATTGACGAGGAGTTTCAGGGGAAGACGCCCTTCGCAGATACCTTCGGGAGCGGGAAGGGGTTCCACATCGGGGCGGAGGTGGACTGGCAGGCGCTGCGGATCCCGTATTTCGGGTCGCTGGGGCCCGGGATTTCCTGGGCGTACACCTCCCGGTCGGCGAAGGCGAAGATCAGCGGTTCGGCGGTGGAGTCGGCGGAAGAGACCAAGCTGTCGATCATGCCGATGTCGCTGGTGGGCGTGCTGCGGGTGGACGCGCTGACGCGGGAGCTGGGGGTGCCGCTGGTGCCCTACGGGAAGGCCGGGCTGGGGCTGGGGCTGTGGAGCGTCTCCACGGAGCAGGGCGTGGTGACCCGGGACGGGGTGCGAGGGCGAGGCCGTTCCTGGGGGACGCACCTGGCGCTGGGAGGGATGTTGCACCTGGATTTCCTGGAGCCAGGCACGGCGCTTGCGTTCGACGACGAGATGGGCGTGAACAACTCGTACCTGTTCTTCGAGTGGATGTGGAGCGACCTGGGGAGCTCGTCGTTGATCGAGAACAAACCCCAGATGCGGGTGGGCACGTCCGGGTGGGTGCTGGGGCTTGCGCTGGAGTTTTGATCGAAAGAAGGGGCGGTCGATCCGGCTGTGGTAAAGGGGGTCGGGATCATGGGACGACCCGCCTGGTTGTCGCGCTGGAAAATCGTGGCGCTCTGCGTGGCCGCAGGCTGCGGTGAGCGGGCGCTCTCCCCGGCGGCGCCCCGGACCGTGGAGGGGGTGGCCTCGCTGCTGGGCGGGGCCGTGGGGGGGCGGGTGCGCCCCGGCGAGTTCCTCTGGGAAGCCCCCGGGAGCCTGCTGGAAGAGCTGACGCTGGGGCGGCGGGTGCTGTTCCTGGCGGCGCCGACCGGGGGAGGCCCCCGGGATCTCTACCGGGCGCGGGTCCGGCTCTCGATGGAGGGGCACCCGCTGGGGGTCCGGAGCATCCATAACCTGAGCCAGAGCCCGCTGGGGGACGAGACCGCCCTGACCGCCGACGGCCCCCACGCCTCGCGCTACGTGGCCCTCGCCACCGTCGCCTACGGGAGCATCTCCGGGGTGACGCTGCTGGATCTCTCGGGAGACGGCGGCGTGGTGGGCGCGCGCAACGCGCTGGAGCGGCTCCAGGGGGGGCTGAGCAACTGGATGAACCAGGGGAGCTGGGCGGGGCTGGGCCGGGTCGATTTCTCCTTCGAGAACCCGGTTTCCTCGGTCAAGATCAGCTTCCAGAAGGGGAAGCTTGCGCTCCACACGCCGGAGAACCCACCGGCGCTCTACGACCCGGTCGCCGCTGCCTTCGAGGGGCCCGAGGAGGCCGGGATCACCCCGCAGCGCCAGCCCCACCTGCGGAAGGCTCCGATCCTGTGGGCGGTGGACACGGTGCGGAGCGTGGTGGGGCCCGCGCCCATCGCCTGGCTGGAGGAGACCTTCTTCGGCGCCCGGGACGTGGTGCGGCGGGCGGGCTACCAGATCTCCGGCAAGGCCCCGGCGGTGGCGGTGGCGGCGGAGACCACGCCGTCGCCTCCGCTGGACGCTTCCGCCGCCGGGGACGACGGCGGGTTCTGGCCGCCGGCGAGGCTGCCGAGCATCTGGCAGCAGCCGGAGGCCGGCGAGGGCGCCTGGGAGCCGGTGAACTTCAGCTTCTTGAAGAAGCTCCCGGGGGCGACGGACCCGCCGGCCTACTTCTACAGAACGTGGATCAAGCCGGATCCGAAGCGGCCCTACGCGCCGGTGCTGATCGTGGCCCTCGACATGAGGCAGCTGGAGATCAACATGGAGGGGGGCGTCGAGGATCCGATGCCGCTGACGGGGACCAAGAGCTTCGGGCGCATCCCCCGGGAGCCGGAGATCCTGTCGAGGGTCGTCGGCGCCTTCAACGGAGCCTTCAAGACCACCCACGGGGCCTACGGGATGATGGTCAACCGGCGGGTGCTCCTGCCGCCCAAGCCCGGCGCGGCCACCGTGGTCGTCACCGAGGATCACCGGGTGGGCCTCGGAGCATGGGGGCCGAGCGAGCAGATCCCCGACGAGCTGATCTCCTTCCGGCAGAACCTGGACCCGCTGGTGCTCGACGGGAAATTCAACCCGTCCGGGAGGCTCCAGTGGGGGTACCAGCTGGCGGGCCACAGCGTGCTGACGGAGCGCTCCGGGGTCTGCGTCACCCGCCCCGGTCACTTCTTCTATTTCTGGGGCGACGACCTCTCCGGCGTCACCTTGGGGAAGGCCATGGTCCAGGCCGGTTGCGTCGCCGGCATGCACCTCGACATGAACCCGAAGCACACCGGCTTCGTCTTCACCGACATCCGGGACATCAAGAAGAAGGACTACGACGCCCGGCTGCTGTCGCCGCAGATGGAGATCCTGCCGGAGCGGTACATCGAGTGGTCCCCGAAGGATTTTTTCTACATCCTGCTCCGGGACACCAGGCCCCAGGGGGCCGGCTCCATCACCTGGACCCGCGACCCGGGGGTGCAGCCGGCTCCCTCCTGGCTCCCCGGGGCGTGGGAGGCCCGCGGCAGCCACAACGGCGTCGAGGTGAAGCTGACGGGGCTCGACGCGGGCCGGGTGATCTACCGGGTGCGGGGGGGCCGCCACGAGGGGCAAAACCCGGAAGTCCGGCAGCTCCCCGACGGCGAGGAGAAGCGGGTGCTGGCGGCGCTAGGGCTGGCCAACGGCAGGCGTCCCAGGGGCCTGGGGCTACTCATCGGAGGGCGCCTCCTCAGCACCCACAAGGGCGGGATGGGCTACCTGGTCGTCGATCCCCAGGGCGAGCTGCGCATCACTCACGGGGCTCCTCCGGAGAAGAACCTCGTGGACGTGGTGGAGCTCCCGCTGCTCCTGATCCACGGCAACCTCCATCACGCCGCGGAGGTCACGGGCCCTCTGCGGCGGCGTGGCGCCGCCTGCGTGCTGCCGTCCGGTCGCGCGGTCTTCGCCTCCTCGATGGCCACCTCCGACGGACCCAACGCGATGGTGCTGGCGAGGCTCGGCTGCCAGACCGCGGTGGCGCTGGACCGAGGCTCCCACGAGGAGGTCTGGCTCCAGCGCGCGGGCGTCGCGGGGGACACCGTCGACCGGGACGAGCAGACGACGCTCTACGCCGTCAGCTCCCCCATGCGCCCCCGGGCCTTCCCCTGGGCCCCCTGACCCTGGGCCATCTCGCGAGCGAGAGCTATCGCCTCGTGCTCGACGGAGCCGCGCCCCCCGGAGCACGCCCGGCGCCGCCAGCGCTCACCTCGTCGGGTTCAGCACGAAGGCCAGGGCTTCCGCCATCACCGGGCCGCCCTGGGGGCCAAACTCGCCGTGCTCCGCCCCGGGGAGCAGGAAGAACTTCACCGGCTTCCCCGCCCTCCGCAGCGCCTGCTCCCCCGTCATCATCAGGTCACGCCGATCCTTCTCCCCCGCCAGGAACGCCGCCGCCACCACCGAGCCGTAGGCCCGGACACCAGGGGCCGACGGCGCCCCGAGGAAGATGACCCGCCGGAAGCGCGGCTGCGAAGGGAGCAGCGCCTCGCCCCGCGCCGCCCCCTGGGAGTAGCCGATCAGCACCTGATCCTCGTGGTCCCACTTCCCCCGGACCCGCGCCTCCGCCGCCGCCACCGCCGCCCGGATCTGCGCGTCCAGACGCCCCAGGTCGCCTCCCCACTGGCGCTGCCCCCCCAGGCACCCTCCCTCCGGACCCACCGGAGCCACCACGTGCCCCTGCCCCACCACCGAGGGGGCGAAATCCCCCAGGGAGTCCTCCACGTCCTCGCAGCGCCCGTGGAGGTAAACGAGAACCCGTTTCTGTGTGGAGCTTCCATAAAGCACGAGCACCCTCTGCCCGTCGGAGGCGGTCAGCTCGACCATGCCCTGCGGAGGGTGGTGCTTCTTGCGGGCGCAGCAGCCGGCGAGGAGCGCCCCGAGGGCCAGCGGGGCGGCGGCGAGGAGGAGGGCTCGGCGGGGGGCAGGCATGGCGCCGCGAGGATAGCCCGGGGCAGGAGCGGGCGCGCCCGGGAGGAGAGGCAACCACGCCGGCCAGGGTGGGTAAGATCAGCCGCTGACCAGGACGCCGGAGAGGCTGACCATGGCGTCCTGGCGCGCCCCCCTGGCGTGGAAATCCTGGATGGAGCGGGCGAGGACGGCGCCCAGCAGGCCGATCATGGGGAGGTGCGCGCCACCCTCGCAGGTGGCCTGGCCGGGGGTGTCCTCGGCGTCGGGGGTGAAGCGCTCGTCCCAGCGGACCAGCCCGAAGGAGCCGTCGGCGCTGATGGCGGCATGCACCAGGGGCTTGCCGGCGGCGCGGGCGTAGTCGGAGAGGAGCTGGCGGCTCTCGGCGTTGTCGAAGGCGTCGACCAGGAGCGTCCCCCTGTCGAGCAGCGTCGCGGTGTTGTCCCGGGTGAGGCGGACCCCGAAGGCCTCGGCCTTGACCCCGTGGAAGTTGGCGAGCTGCAGCTTGAGCGCCTCCGCCTTGTTCTTGCCGACGGAGGGCTTCACGTAGGCCTGCGACAGGAGGTTCTTGGACTCGACGCGGTCGAAGTCGACGAAGACCAGCTCGGCGTCGAGGTTGCGGCAGAGCATGGCGGCGGCGGAGCCGAGGGCGCCGACGCCGCAGAAGACGATGCGACCGGCCATCTCAGGCTCCGAAGGGCACGCGGGGCCGGAGGTAGATGCGCTCGCCCTTGTTCTGCGGGCCGTGGAAGCGGTCGACCACGTACTTGTCGAAGGCGTTGGCCGCGAGGTTGGCGATCTGGAGCCCCTGGA
The DNA here is from genome assembly GCA_964605685.1 of uncultured Polyangiaceae bacterium. GTDB lineage: Bacteria > Myxococcota_A > Polyangia > Polyangiales > Polyangiaceae > JANWXX01. The sequence continues at coordinate 15,681 of CAZSDX010000042.1, read as the reverse complement.
CGTGCCCGGAGCGGATCACCTCGACGGCGATGCGCTTCACGTCGCTGTCGCTCAGCCGGTAGTCGATCTCCAGGGGGTAATCCACCGAGAGCCCGTTGTAGGTGATGTTCAGCACGACCATCTCAGGTACCTCGTGTCTTTCGCAAAGAAGCAGGCGCGGGCCCAAGGACGCCGGCCCGCCGGCCTCCCTGACAGCGGGCCCGATCAGGGGCAGGTGAGCTTGCACACCTGCGGGATCTTCTCGATGCATGCCGCGTCCCACCCCTTGGTGCAGCAGAAATCATCCAGCTTGCACACCAGCTCGACGCACTTGACCGCCCCGTCGCACCCCGCGGACAGCGCCCCGCCCTTCTCGCAGAGGGGGTGCGCGCACGTCCCCTTCACGCAGGCCCCGGCGCCGCACACGGTCCGCACCTGCTCCACGCAGGCGTCGTCCCATTCGGTGGTGCAGCAGTAGTCGTCCGCCGCGCAGATCTTCGGGAGGCAGGGATCGACGGCCCCCTCGCTGTCCTTGCAGTCGGGGGCCAGCGCCGCCCCGGTGGCGCACAGGCCGTGGGCGCAGGGGCACCCGTTGTCGACGAAACCGTCGCAGTCGTCGTCCTTGCTGTTGCCGCAGGTCTCCGCCGCCGGAGCCCCCGCCTTGCACACCAGATCGCTGCCGGACCCGCAGACCAGCGTCCCCAGCGCGCAGGCGCCGAGCACCTTCGGATCCTGCACCTCGCAGGGGCCTCCCTCGCCGCTGCACGCCTCGTCCGGGCGGAAGCGCACCCGCAGGGAGAACCCCCCCGGGGCGTTGCCCTGGCTGTCGACGAAGGCGTAGTAGGTCGTCCCGGGGGACACCGGGAAGGGCTCCGCCAGCTCGTTGGCGCCAGGTCCACCCGCGTTGGCGCAGGCGACCTCCTTCTTCACGTCGTCACAGACCCCCTCCCGTACATGGACCACCGCGTCCACCTTGGCGCCGTCGAGCACCGACAGCGACACGATCACCTCCCCCACCGAGGGCGCCGTGAAGGAGAACACCGCGTCGCTGCCCGTCCCTCCGCAGGTCCCCTCGTGGTTCGGCTGGAGCGCCTGGAAGAACCCCGTCACCTTCTTGCCGGCAGGGTCGGACGTCAGCTCGATGCTCTCCCCGGGGCACTTCTCGCTGGGTGGGGTCTTGATGGTGCACTCGGAGGTGCACCCGTCCTCGTCGTTGCTGTTGGCGTCGTCGCACTCCTCGACGCCTTCCCGCACGATGCCGTCCCCGCACTTGGCCTTCCGGCAGTTGCTCAGGCAGCCATCGCCATCGTCCAGGTTCCCGTCGTCGCACTGCTCCCCGTCCTCGACGTCGCCGTTCCCGCACTCGGCCTGGGTCGAACTGGACCCTCCTGGGCCTGCGGGACCTCCCTGGTTCGAGCCGTCGCAGGGCAAACACTCCTCGAAGCCGGAGCCGTCCGGCAGGCAGGTCTGCCAGCCGCTCTCGCCGGTCACGGGGCACCGGCAGAAGGTCGTCTTGCGCGGGGTGCAGAGGGTCTTGGCGGGGGTCGCCCCCTCGTCCTTGTCGGAACAACCCACGATCTTCAGGCTCGCAAACAGCAGCGGGACGATCCACCAGCGCATGACCCAGGAAACCTCCGGAGACGATCGCAGGCGCGGGGCCTGCCAAGGCAAGGAATACCCCGCATAGCACCGCGACGCCCCGGAGGAACCAAGCGCCCGGAGGATTTTTCGAAGAAAGCCCCGAGGAGCCCCCGGATCACCCCGGAGGGCGGCGGTCCTGTCCTTCCTGTAACTTGAAATCAGCCCTCGCGGACCAGGGTAAAATAGTGATCGAGTGCCTTTTCACCCTTGTACGCGGCGCCGATGGTGACCCCCTCGGAGACCTTGCGCAGGAAGTCCCGGGTGCCGTTGTAGACGAACATCTGGAGGCCCTTGCTGTTGGGGACCACCCGGGGCCACCCGTCCGGTACGGCCCCGTCCGGCACCTGGAAGTAGTCGACGACCATGGCGCCGCGCTCCATCCAGGCGTCGTTGCCGTCGCAGGGGATGAGGACGAAGTAGCCAGGGCCGATCAGCCCCCGGGTGGGGCTCTCGTTGTAGCCAAAGCCGCGGCGAGAGCCGTCTTCCGGCAGGGCGAAGCGCTTCTCGAAGGAGCGCCAGGCCGCAGGCAGCGGCAGCGTGTTGCGCCCGAAATGGCGCACCGGGCGGCGGGGCGCCGTGCCCGCCGGGAGGAAATCCTCCAGGGTGACCGGGGGCGACGCCTTCGCCTTCTCGTAGAGGGCGCGCTGCTCGGCGCGGGTGGTGGAGGCGAGGGCCTCGCGGCGCGCCTCCGGCGAGAGGCCGTCGAGGTACCGGGCGATCTCGGAGATCGGAGGGTCTTCTAGCAACATCCTGGCCAGCATCTCCGGACGCCTAGCGTGTCTTCTTCGGGCCGTCACGCCTTCCCTTCTGCCCTCCGGAGCGTGTCGGCGGTGCTACGATGGAGGGGTCATGCGTTTCCTCTGCCTCTCCGATATCCACGGGCATGCGGACGCCCTCCAGGCCGTGCTGAGCGAGGCCGAGAAGAGGGGGTTCGAGCGGGTGCTGGTGGCCGGCGATCTGTGCTTCCCTGGGCCGTCTCCCCTCGCCGTATGGAAGCTCCTGATGTCGGTGCGTGCGACCTTCGTCCCGGGGCTGACGGACCGCGCCCTGGCGGCGCTGGATTTGAACACGGTGCGTGCGACGACCCCCCACGAGCGGGAGCGGGTGGAGCGGCTTCGAGCCGCGAGGGAGGAGCTGGGGGAGCTTATCCTGGCGAGACTGGCGAGGGCGGCGCCGACGGTGCGGATCCCGCTGCAGAACGCCGACGAGCTGGTGCTGGTCCACGGGTCTCCGAGGGATCCAACGGAGGGGATCTCCCACGAGATGAGCGACGAGGAGCTGTCGGCGATGCTGGGGGACGACCCGGCGGACGTGGTGGTGTGCGGCATGACCCACGTGCCGTTCGATCGGCACGTCGCCGGGGTGAGGATCGTCAACGCGGGGTCCGTGGGGGAGGTGCCCGGCGGAGGCTTCGCCCAGGGGACGCTGCTGACGGTGCTGCCGACGGGCTACGAGGTGGAGTCCTTCGCGGTGCCGCTGGCGCGCCCGGCGCAGGGGGTGGCCCGGTGAGCCGCCGGCTCAAGCTCCCGGTGGTCGTCGAGGAGACCAGGGCGCCGGAGGCCACGGAGGAGGTGCTCCGGCGGTCGCTGGGGGGGCCGGCGGAGGGGGACACAGGCGGCGCTGGGCGGGCGGTGGCGCTCCGCTCGCAGCCGGAGCGCCCCCTGGTGGTGCTCTTCGAGGAGGACGGCGTGTGTCACCTGTGGGTGGGGCA
>CAZSDX010000042.1:0-12297 GCA_964605685.1 uncultured Polyangiaceae bacterium | reverse complement strand
AGGAGGCCATCGCCCGGGACATCCTCCGCCTCCACGCCTTGCCGGAGGGGGCTCCGGTGGCCTTCCTCCAGGGCGATCCGCCGGGGAGCACCGGGCACGGGGTGCTGGTGGAGCGGTGCCGCTTCGGGGCGCTGGTGCAGGCGAGCGACGGGCGCCGGATGGCCGTGAGCTTCCGCCGCGTCTGGCGGGACGACGCCTGGGTCAACTGAGGGGACGCACCGGGAGGAAGGTGATCCTTCCGTCGAGCGGCACCGGCGCCAGCTCGACGGAGAAGACACGCTCCAGGAGGTCGCGGCGAAGCACCTCGCTCGCTGGCCCCCAGGCCACCGCCTGGCCGCCGCCGAGGAGCAGGGTGTCGTCGGCGAGGAGCGAAGCGGTGGGGAGGTCGTGGATCACCGCGAGCACCGCGGCGCCCCGGCGGGCCTCGCCGCGGACCACCGTCACCAGATCGAGGGCGTGGCGGAGGTCGAGGTGGGCGGTGGGCTCGTCCAGCAGGAGGATGGGGGTCTGCTGCGCCAGGGCGCGGGCGATGAGGGCGCGCCGCAGCTCGCCTCCGGAGAGGTGATCGACGCGGCGATCCGCTAGGGCGCCGAGGGCGCAGCGACGCAGGGCGTCGTCCACGGCGGCCCGGTCGGCGTGGCCCGCGCGGAGCAGGGCGTCCTGGTGGGGAGCGCGCCCGGTGAGGACCAGCTCCCGGACGGTGAGGCCCTCTGCCGCCTCGGCCTGCTGGGGGACGACGGCGATCCGCCGGGCGACGGCGCGGCGCGGCAGCGAGGCGAGGGGTTCGCCGTCGAGGAGCACCTCGCCCTGATCCGGCGGCAGCAGCCCGCAGAGCGCCCGGACGAGGGTGGATTTCCCGGCGCCGTTGGGGCCCAGCACGACCACGACGCGCCCCGCCGTCAGCGCCAGTGAGACCCCCGAGAGCAGGCGATGTTGACCCGCAGAAGCGCCGAGGGATCGGGCCTCCAGCGGCGGCGATGTCGATGCGGGCTTGACGCTACGGGTCATGTGGGTTTCCTCTGGAGGGACGATGAGCGCAGATACCACACCTCCCCCGGGCGAACGGCCCAGGCGCATCATCAAGCGGTATTCCAACCGCAAGCTCTACGACACCAAGGACTCCCGGTACGTCACGCTGCCGCAGATCGCCGAGCTGGTCCGCTCGGGCGAGGACGTCCAGGTCATCGACAACGCTACCAAGGAAGACAAGACCGAGGCGACGCTGGCGCTGATCATCTCCGGCGAGGTGAAGAGCGCCCCCAAGACGGTGCCGCTCCACACGCTCCGCGAGCTGGTCCACTCGGGCCGGGAGCGGCTGCTGCACCAGTTCCGCGAGGGGCCCATCGGCCGCTTCATCACCCCCGATGCCTCCGAGGCGCCCCCTCCGGAGCCCTCTCCTCCCCCGGAGCCCCCTCCGGTGGTCCAGCCCCCCCCCGCGGCGGTCCCTACCAGCAAGAACCGCCTCCAGGAGCTGGTCGACAGCTCCCGACAAACTGTCGACGAGTGGCGGGCCGCGATCGACGAGCAAATCTCGGCCCTGCTGCCCCCGTTCTTCGTCAAGATCCGGGGCGACGTTGACAAGTTGTCCCAGCGGATCGAAGAGCTGGAGAAGCGCGTCAGCGAGCTCCAGAACAAAAAAGAAACGCCCGACAAGAACTTAGGAATAGAACCTGCATGGAGGGCGTTCGAGGTACACGAACGATGGCGACTCCCCCCCCTCCGAACGGGCCGTGTGAGGCAGACTCCTTCGAGCACGACGCGCTGGCCCACCTGGACGCGATGTACAGCGTCGCCTGCCGGCTGACCCGCAACACCGTCCAGGCCGAGGATCTGGTCCAGGACGCCGTGGTCAAGGCCATGCGAGCGCGGGAGCAATTCCAGCCCGGCACCAACATGAAGGCGTGGTTGCTCCGGATCGTGACCACGACCTTCCTGAACCAGTACAAGCGAGGGGGGCTGGAGCGGGACGTGCTGGAGGGGCCCGACGCGGACCCGCTGGCGGACGGGTGGATGAGCTCGTCGACCATGAGGGCGATGCGAGACGCAGAGTCCCTGGCGCTCCAGCCGCTGCTCCAGGAGGAGCTCCAGGCGGCGCTCGACGCGCTGCCGGAGGAGTTCCGCCTGGCGGTGGTCCTGTCGGACGTGGAAGAGCTGTCGTACAAGGAGATCGCTGACATCATGGGGTGCCCGATCGGCACCGTGATGTCGCGCCTCCACCGGGGCCGTAAGCTGCTCAAATCCGCCCTCCACGAGCATGCGGTTGCCCTGGGGATCGTCGACGAAGCAGCCGACGCCGAGCCTACCAACCTGGACGAGTACCGCGCCAAGCGGCGCCTTGCGGCCCGATGAAAGCAGCCTCTCCTCTCCCCCCTCCTTCCTGTCGGATCATCTCCCCGGCGATCGACACCTACCTTGACGGCGAGCTGAGCCCGCCGCAGGTGGTCGAGGTCGAAACTCACCTGGCCCAGTGCGCCTGCTGTCGCGAGCGGGTGGCCCTGGATCGGGCGCTGCGGACCTCGATGAAGCGGACCCCCCCGCTGCGGGCGCCGGCCTCCTTCCGCGACCGGATGAGGGCGGTGGTGGCCGCCGAGCGCGCCTCGCAGCAGCAGGAGCAAGCGCTCCGGGCTCCGTCCTCCTCCGGTTGGTGCGTCCACGACTCGGCCAACGTCCTGCCCTTCCGCCGCTCCGGGCGGGTGGCGCCGGCCCCCCTGCAGGCGCTGACCGCCGCCCCCGAGCGTCCTTGCGGGCGGGTGGTGTCGCTGGCCGAGCGCCGGACCCGCCGGCCGCTCCGGGCGCGTTACGCGGTTCCCTTCGCGGTGGCGGCGGGGGTCGCCTTTGTGGCCTCCGTCCACCCCCCCAACGCCCCTCTTCCTGCGGCGAAGACCGGCGTGCTGTCCAGCGCCCCGGCCTCGCTCCAGGCGAACCTGGGGCTGGATGGGATCGTCGACGATCTGGTCTCGCTCCACGCCCAGCCGCTCCCCCCCGAGGTCACCCAGCCGGACGAGGTGCGCCGCTTCGACCCCTTCGTGGGCGTCCCGGTGGAGCCCCCGAAGCTCCAGCGCTTCGGGGCCAAGTGGGAGGGCGGACGCATGCTCCCGCTCCGGGACTCCCGGGCGGCGGTGCTCCAGTACTCGATGGCGGGCGGCCACCGGATCTCCGTCTACGTCTACGACCCGCGGAGGGTGCGCGCGGAGAGCTCGACCCTCAAGCAGCGGGTGGTCCGTGACACCCCCGTCTACGTGGGGAACGTCCGCGGCTACAACGTGGCCGCCACCGAGCGGCGGGGGGTCGGCTACGCCGTCGCCACCGACCTCGACGAGCCGGAGAACATCGAGCTGATCGCCGCTTCGGCGCCCTGATCCTGGGGGCTCGTCGCGCCGTCCGTGGTAGAGACGGTGCCGTGTCCAACCGCATCACCGCCGTCGCGTTCGTCGCCGTGCTGGGCCTCGCCGGGGGCTACGCGCTGCTGCGCCAGCCCTCGCCTCCTCCGGAGCCTCCGGCCCCCGCACCGGACGCCCGGCGCCTCCCGCCACCCCGCGGGCAAGACCCCCACGGGGCCTCCCCGCACGGTCAGGATCCCCACGGGGGCCTCCCGCCGGGGCATCCGCCGATCCGCCCGGACAGCAGCGCCGCAGGGCGCGTGCGGCCGCCCTCGCCGGAAGAGCCCGCAGCGCTCACCTGGACGGCCCCGGCGGGGTGGCAGCAGGCGCCCAACCCCAGCACCATGCGGCTGGCGACCTACAAGATCCCCCGCGCGGGCCAGGACGCGGAGGACGCGGAGCTGAGCGTGTCGCGGGCCGGAGGGAGCACGGAGGCCAACATCGAGCGGTGGGTCGGCCAGTTCGACGAGGCCGGGAAGGACACCCGCGCCACCCGGACGGTCCGGGGGCTGAAGGTCACCACGGTGGAGGTGAGCGGCGCCTACCTGGGGATGGGGATGGGGGGGCCGGGAGGGAAGAAGCCTGGCTGGTCCCTCCTGGGCGCGGTCGTGGAGACCCCCGGTTCCTCGTACTTCTTCAAGATGGTCGGCCCCACCGCGACGGTCCGCGGCGCCCGGGGCGCCTTCGGCCAGCTCCTGGACAGCCTCACCCCGCGGTGAGCGAGAAGTTGCCATGCGACGCCGCTGGTCGTTCCTCTTTTCCCTGCCCGCGCTCCTCGCGGTGAGCCACCCCGCCGCCGCCGAGGAGCCGCCCGCCCCGGTCTTCCGGGGGCACCCTTACCTCACCCTGTACACCAAGGAGGTGAGCGGCGACGCGGCCGTGGCCCGGCTGAGCGGCGGCCGGATGGCGTTCGTTGGGGGCAGCTCCATGGCGGCGTTCTACACCCGCTGGTTCTCGATCCTGGGGGGAGCCCAGGGGGGCTACGCGCCGGCGTCGAAGCGGCAGACCTACGACACTCGCGCGGTCTTCCGCTTCCTCTGGCCCGAGCCGCTGCTGGGGCGGGTGTTCCTCTTCGGCGGCGTCGGGATGACCGTGTTCTTCGCCGAGACCCCGGAGCGCGACGGAGCCTTCCGGCGGGGGCTGGGGCCGCTGGCGGCGGCGGGGGCTTGGGTGCAACTTACCGGTACGTTCCGGCTGCGGGCCGAGGTGCGCGACCAGTGGCTGCTCGCCGGCGAGACAGGCCACAACCTCTTCGGCGGCCTGTCCCTGGTGCAGCAGATCCGCTGATCGGCCGGGCTCGCCGTCCCTTCTGCGCTATCGTCAGGGGATGTCCTCGCCCTGGGCCAACCTCGCCCTCGTCCCCGCCGCGCTCGCCCTCGTGCTGGCCGTCCTGGGGACGATCCGGGTGTCCACCGCCGCCATCAACGGGCAGATCTTCTTGAACGCGCTCCTCAAGCTCTGCGCCGCCGGTAACCTGGATCGCTTCCTCAAGCTCTGCCACGCGGCGGGGGGGCACGTCCCGAGCGCCGCCGGCGCCAAGGCCCTCGCCCTGTGCGTCTCGGGGCCGCTCCCCGAGGCGGCGCGGGGGTACCGCGACTCCGACCAGGAGGCGCTCCGTCAACGGCTGAGCGACCGCTACCAGGAGGCCACCGCGCTGCCCTTGCAGCAGCTCTCCTGGGCGCTGATCCTCTGGGCAGCGGCGCTGGTGAGCTCGCTGGGAGCGGCGCTGCTCTACCCGCCGATGCAACCCCACCCGCTCGCTGGCTACTGGTTCCAGGGGATGCTTTTCGGCTCCTTCGCGGTGGCCCTCGTCGGCGCCCGTAACCTCCGGAAGATCCACGCCGACACCGCGCTGGTGCTCGATGGCCTGCTCGACCCCCTGCTCAAGCACTGGCTCTCCTGCGGCCCCCAGGACGCGCCTCCTCCCCCGATCCCTGACCCCACGCCCCACGTCTCCGCACCCTCCGCGGGCGCCGGGGATGTGCTGCGCTTCGGGGTGTGCCTCCCCGGCGGCGAGGAGACAACCGTCGAGCTCCCTCGCCGGGAGATCCTGAAGATCGGGCGCCACAACCTGTGCCACCTTCGCCTCGACCACCCGAGCGTCGACCGGGTCCACGCGGTGATGGAGTACAACCCCAGCAAACGAGAATGGGTCATCATTGACCTTGGCTCGATCGATGGGACCTGGGTGAACGGGGAGAAGGTCAGCAAGGGGACGGTGCGGCCGGGAGACCTCCTGCGCCTCGGCGGGGTCACGGTGCGGTTCCTCTCCGGGTGAGCGGTTGCCTTTCGTCGCCCGACCGGGGTGCTATCCTGGCTGCGTGCTGTCGATCATCCTGCCGCCGGCCCTGGGGAAAGCGAAGGCAGAGGCCCGGGCGGAGCTGGCGGAGGCGGCGCTCCAGCGGGACCTGGGCGAGCCGGTGAGTGCCTACGTCTCCGGCAGCTACCAGGAGCTGGAGACCAGGGTGATGGCCGGAGAATTCTCCATGGCCTGGGCTCCCGCTGCGGTCTGCGCGCGGCTCCCTGCGGCCCGGGCGGTCTTCACCATCGTCCGGGAGCAGCAGACCAGCTACCTCTCGATGATCCTCGGGCGTCGCGCCCAGCCCCTGACCCTCCGCTCGCTGCAGGGGACGCGCGCCGTGTGGGTGGATCCCCTCTCCGTCGGCGGCTACCTCCTCGCCATGGCGCGGCTCCGCGCCGAGGGCGTCGACCCGGAGCGCACCTTCGCCTCCCAGCGCTTCGTCGGCTCCCACCGGGCCGCCATCCACGCGGTCCTCCACGAGGACGCGGACGTCACCGCGGTCTCCGCCCACTCCGCCGAGCCCGCCCGGGCGGCCGAGATGCTCCGCTGGTACGCTGGCCCTGCGGGTGACCTCCTCGCCCCCGTTGCCTTCACCGAGCGCTGCCTCAACGACGCCGTGGTGCTCTGCAAGGCGATGCCCGACGCCGACGCCCGGCGCATCGCCGAAAAACTCGCCCCGCGGGGGGCTCACTCCCGGGCGCGCCTCCTCGCCGCCCTGGAGGCGGAGGATCTCGTCCGCTCCGACCTGGAGGATTACTGGAAGCTGACCACCCTGCTGGGGGTGCATCGGCCCGTGCGCTCCTCCATGCTGCCCCCGAGGTGACCGCGGAGGTCAGCCAGTGAGGCTGTCGGCGACCTCGTTGAGGGTGGCGCGGACCGCCTCCTGGTCGAGGCCGAAGGAGGCGCCGAGGAGGTCCAGGACCTCGCGCTCCTCGGCGACCAGCTCCCGGTCGCAGAGGGCGATGAGGGCGGCGAAGGCGAGGGCAGCGCGGCGGGCCGGGGGGTCCGGGAGGGCGTGGGCCAGGGAGGCCAGGCGGCGGTCGCGCCCGTCGGCGGCGAGGGTCTCGGAGAAGGCGTCGATCATGGCGACCAGCTCCTCGGGGGGGAGCTCGCCGCCCAGGACGTGGGCGATGGTCTCGGCGAGGGTCTTCCGCTCGGGGGAGGAGACCACCCCGTCGGCGGCGGCGACCAGGAAGGCGGACTCGACCAGGACGCTGAGGAAGACATCGGGGGCGGCCTGGTCGAGGAGCTGACCCTGCTCGGAGAGGGCGGCCTCCTTGGCGGCAAGGAGCGAGCGCACCTGGTCGGCGACGCGGGAGGGCGGGGGGGTCAAGGGGTCTCCTGGGCGAGGGGCTTGCGCTCGGGGATCTGCTCGGGGCGCTCGCCACCCCAGAGGGCCGCACGGAGCTCTTCGAGGCGGGCGCGGACGGCGGCGAGGCGGGCGCTGTCCTCGTCGATGGAGGCGATGGTCTGGTGGCGGTGGGCCTCGGCGTTGTCCCGGTCGGCGCGGGCGGCGGTGAGGACTTCGAGGAGACCTCGGTACATCTCGCGACCGGTCTTGACGACCCAGGCATCGAGCTCGGCGGCGAAGCCATCGATCATCTCGTCGAGCTTGGGGGCCACCCGGTCGGCGGCGTCCCGGAGGGCCTGGGGGGCGGCTTCGAGGGCGCGCCGCTTGGTCTCCGCCTCCACCTTGTCGCGGGCGTAGAGGGCGAGGATGGGGGCGGCGACGGCGAGGAGACCCCCCAGCCAGATGTTGACCGCCAGCAGGGTGACCACGCCGCCGGTGAGGAGGGCGAAGACGCCGACGTCGTAGGCGAAGGTGTCGACGTCGATGGCGGGGGCCTTGATGGCGAGGGCCTTGCCGAGCTTCTCTGCGGCCTCCTTGGCGTCCTCCTTGACGAGGGCGATGATGCGCTCGGCGAGCTGCTCGAGGGCGGCGGCGATCTCCTGGGTCTCGGCCTGGGCCCAGTCCCGGAGCGTGCTCTCCAGGAAGGCGGCGAGGTGCTGGCGCAGGTCCTCGCCGCTGGCCTTCTCCACGAGGGCGGGGATCTGGCGGTTCACGTCGTCGACGAAGCGCGCCAGGTCGCGGCGGGCCCACGCCTTGACGGCGGCGGCCTCCTCCCGGATGGTGGCGCGGCGCTGCTCGATGCTCTGCAGGTGCCCCTCCGCCTCCCGCTTGAGCACGGCGATCTTCCGGTCGAGCTCCTCGGTGGTCATGTGGAGGGTCATGCGCTTGGTCTCGATGCCCTGGTCGAGGAGGCCCGCGACGGCGAGCCCCTCGGCCAGCGCGTGGTCGAGCATGATGCGGCCCCGCTCGTTGGCGAGGAAGGCGCCGAGGTAGGTGATCAGCTCGGGCATGCCGCTGTCGGGGCGCTCCGCCAGCGCGAGCTGCGCGGAGACCGGGAAGAGGATCGGGCTCTTGACCAGCTTGGCCAGCTCGCGGCGCACGTAGGCGAGGGCCTCCTCCCGCTCGCCGGGGGACCAGATGTCGACCTTGTTGATGACAAAGACGATCTTGTCCCTCGATTTCCCGATGAGCTTCTCCAGGAGGAACACCCGCTCGCTCTCCTTGAGGAGCTGCCCGGCGTCCAGGAGGAAGAGCACCGCGTCGCTCCGGGGGATGTAGCTGTAGGTGATGTCAGCTCGCTGGAGCGACAGGTCGTTGACGCCGGGGGTGTCGACCAGCACGACCCGGTTGGAAAGGAGCGGGGAGGGGTAGCCCAGCTCGATGTACTTGATGGCCTCGAAATCGGCCGGGGCCGGGTCGTCGTGGACCGCCCAGGTGCGGAGCGCGTCGACCTCCACCGGCTCCTCGCGGCCGTCGTTGTAGAGGATGCGGGCCGTCGGGTCGGGGGCGTGGACGATGTGGTGGATGACCGCGGTGGTGGGGGTGACCCCGGCGGGGAGCACCGTGCGCCCGAGCAGCGCGTTCACGAAGGTGCTCTTGCCGTGGTTGAACTCGCCGACCACCACCAGGTGGAAGCGGTCCGCCTCCAGCCTCGGGATCACCTCGCGCTCGACCCGCTGGGCGAGGCTTCTGGTGCCGATCTGGTTGCCGGCGTCCCGGAGCGCCCCGAGGGCGTCGAGCACGTCGGCCCTCCGCTCGTGGAATTGCTCGAAGCTCATCAGCCCACCACCTTGATGATCTCGTGGACCTTCTCGTCGACCTCCTGCATCGTCAGCCCCCCAGTGAGGCCCAGGTGCTTGCGGTAGAGGGCGCTGTCGGAGAAGGCCCGGATGGCGAGGATCCGCTTGGGGAGCCAGGGGTGGGACGAGGTGATCTCCTTGTACCGACCGGGGCCGTCCTGGCTCTCCTCGAACTGCTTGACGAACTCCTCCAGGTTGAGCTGCTCGTAGAGCTTCTGCGACCCGAGCGCCAGCTTGGCGAAGCTCCTGGTGGCCACGTTCAGATCCCGGCAGCAGAGCAGCCCCGCGCGGTCGCAGGTGATCTCGGCGCGGCGGCTCCAGGCGCGGAGCGCGATGGTCGCCGGGTACACCAGCCACTGGGTGAACAGCGTGGACACCTGCTGGAGCAGGAACAGCGTCGTCAGGTACACCACATGGTTGTTGTGGATGTGGCCGCACTCGTGGCCGATGACGTTCATCAGCTCGGCGTCGTTGAGGTGGTCGATGAGCGCCGAGTGCACCAGGATGAACGAGTCGTCGTTGGTACCGTAGGTCATCGCGTTGAGCGTGGGCTGGTTCACGATGTACACCGTGGGGGGGACGATCCCCAGGGTTTCGGCGCAGTGCCTCGTCAGCTCGTGCACCCGGGGAAACTGGTTCGGACCCACCCGCACCGCATGCCCCAGGAGCTGGTTCTTCTCGAAGGACTTGAAGGACCGGACCGCCGACGCCACCGCCAGCTCGACCGGCTTGATCCGCTCGAAGGTGGCCCTCGTGTTCCGGTCGGAGATGTACGCGTAAGAGTGCGCGTCCCCCCCCTCCTGGGTGCCCGCCTGCTTCGCCTTGCGCTTCGCCACAAAGGCTTCGAAATCGAGATCGCCTACCTGGGCCATGGTTCCTCGTTCGGGGTTGTCTACCGCAGACTACCTCGCCCCGGCCCTTCTGCAACGCCGCCGGCTCCCTACGCCCCTCGCCTCCCCTGTGCTACCGCTCCCGCGGAATGACCCACCGCCCTGGCCTGTTGCGCCGCCTCCTCGGGCCCACCAGCAGCCACATCGTCGACCTCGGCGCCCACCACCTCCCCCACGTCAGCCTGGTGGACCCCCGGCAGGAGGACCCCTCCGGCCAGCAATTCGCCGCCCTGGTCCACGCCGTCTGGCTCGTCTTCGCCGCCGACGGCCCCCTCGACGACCAGGAAATCACCCACCTCCTCGACATCATCGACGACCTCACCGAGGGCGAGGCCCCCCCCGAGGCCATCGAGGAGCTCTTCGACGCCTACGCCACCCTCTACGCCGAGGTCGGCGTCCCCGGCAGCGCCTCGATCATCGCCGACATCCTCCCCGAACCCGAGCTCCGCGAGAGCGCCCTCAAGCTCGCCATCGGCGCCGTGGCGCTGGATCAAAAAATGTCTGACCATGAGGAGCGGGTCCTGATGCTCCTGGCCAGCGCCTTCGGCTTCAGCTCGCGGCAGACCCAGGCTCTCTTCAACGAGGTCGAGGGGCGCCTGGCCGGGGGCTGATCGCCGAAAAGTTGTTCCACCCCCGGGCCGCGCGTTACGAGGGGGCGATATGGCGAACGAGCGGCAAGAGGCACGGTTCAAGGTGAACGCGATGCGGACCGGGGCCCGGTTCGATCCTGCCGCGGCGTCGAGGCCCATCCTGGTGTTCGAGGAGGTGTTCAAGGCGTACCGGGCGGACCAGCCGGTGCTCCGGGGGATGAACCTCACCATAGGCCGGGGCGAGTTCGTCTTCATCACCGGGGCCTCCGGGGCCGGCAAGAGCACCCTGCTCCGGCTGCTCTACCGGGCGGAGACCGTGGACGACGGGCGGATCCTCTTCCTGGGCCGCGACATCGCCCGCCTCACCGACGACTCGATCCCGATGCTGCGCCGCAACATCGGCGTCGTCTTCCAGGACTTCAAGCTGGTCCCCCACTGGACCGTCTTCGACAACGTGGCCGTGACGCTGGAGGTGCTGGGGCTGCCGGGGCGGCTGGTCCGGGCCCGGGTGGGCGAGGCCCTGGAGCGGGTCGGGCTGGGGGGGCGTGGCGGCGACCCGGCGCGGGTGCTCTCCGGGGGCGAGCAGCAGCGCGTCGCCATCGCCCGCGCCATCGTGGGCGAGCCAGCGATCCTGCTGTGCGACGAGCCCACCGGCAACCTCGACCCCCTGCTGGCCATCGACATCCTGGGGCTCTTCGAGGACATCCACGAGGCCGGGACCACCGTGCTGTTCGCCACCCACGACCGGACCCTGCTGGAGGTGCGCCCCCGGCGGGTCGTCGTCCTCGACGACGGCAAGGCCATGGACGTGCAGGCGGGTCTCGCCGCGCCAACCGCGATGACGCCGCACCCCGCGGCCCCTCCCTCGCCGCCTCGCCCCTGGGCCGGCGAGGAGCCGCTCCACGACGACGCCTTCGACGGCCTCGACCTCTACGAACCCAGCCACGCGGGCGCCGAGTGATCTGACGAGGAAATCATGACCAGAACGACCTCCCGGGCCTGGCGAAATGGCAAGGCCGACTGGAAGATGCACCTGCTCTCGATCTTTTCCCTGGCGGTCGCCTTCGTCTGCCTGGCGAGCGCGCTGCTGGTGGTGAGCAACCTGGACCGGGTACGCCAGCGCTGGTCCCGGGTCGGCCGCACCACCGTCTACCTCCGGGAGGGCGCCGATCCGGCCCAGATCCAGGAGCTTCGGGAGGCCGTCAACCGCACCGCCGGCGTCCGCACCGTGCGCTACGTCTCCCCGGAGGAGGCCCGCCGGGAGCTGGTCACCGAGTCCTCCGACGGCGCCCTGGCGGCGCTGCCGGCCCAGGCGTTCTCCGCCTCCCTGGAGGTCGACTTCCAGGAGGACCTCCCCGACGCCGACGTGGGCGCCATCGCCGGAAAGCTCAAGAGCATCCCGGTGGTCGACAGCGTGGAGACCTACGCCCGCTGGTCCGAGCGCCTGGGGCGCCTCCTCGACGGCGGGGTCGCCGCCAGCCTGCTCCTGTCGCTGGTGGTCTCCGGCGCCGTCATCTCCGTGGTCGCCTCCACCATGCGCATGGCCCTCGAACGCCGCCGCGTCGAGGTCGAGGTGCTCCGCCTGGTCGGCGCCACCAACGGCTACGTCCGCGCGCCTTTTCTCGTCGAGGGGGCCGCCCAGGGGGGCCTCGGCGCCGCCGCCGCCGTCCTGCTCCTCGCGGTCCTCTACGGCATCGTCCGCGGCCGCTTCGACGGCGAGCTGGCGGTGCTCCTCGGTGTCGAGCCCGCCTTCCTCCCCTGGCACATCGTCGCCTCCATGATCCTCGGGGGCGCCCTCCTCGGCGCCCTCTCCTCCGCCTTCAGCCTCCGGAGGCTCTCCGCCGCATGAAGCCCCTCCGCCCCCTGCTGCTGGCGGCGCTGCTCGCCGCCTCCGCCCTCCCGGCCCGCGCGGACTACCCGCACCCCGCACCTCTGCCCACCACCCTCCGGGACGCCGAGCGCGAGCTGGCCGAGCTGGATCGGCG
>CAZSDX010000041.1:0-21166 GCA_964605685.1 uncultured Polyangiaceae bacterium | reverse complement strand
CGCCGAGTCCGCGCTGGGCCTCCCCCCCGGCGCCGTCGTCGCCGCCTACCTCACCAGCCGCGAGGAGAGCGAGGCCTTCGAGGCGGAGGACCCGTTCCTCACCGCGCTCTTCGGCTACCTGGAGGACAAGGGCGGCGAGGGCTTCGCCTGGAAGACCACCGCCGAGCAGCTCCTCAAGACCCTCACCGGCCACGCCTACCCCTCCGACCAGCGGGAGCGCCCCCCGTCAGGGTGGCCCCAGTCGGGTCGGGGGGCCCGGGCCCGGCTGGACCGGAGCGCCGCCGCCCTCCGGGCTGGTGGGGTGGTGGTGTCCTACACCCAGGAGGGGCACGCCAAGACCCGGACGATCACCCTCACCCGGCAATCGTCCGCAACCGCCGGGACCGACCGCCCGCAAGAAAACGCTGGAAATCAAGCCAAGCCGGACGGTGCGGACGATGCGGACGGTTGAAAAGGAAGAACTACATCGGCGAGGTCCCCCCCCTCGGGATGCGGGACGGTGCGGGCGGTGCGGACGCGGGCGGTTGCCCTTCGGGGGATTCGTGCGTCCGGTGGCGGGCGGTTGGGGGGCTTTTTGGCCCTCCAGCTTTCTTACTTTCTCTTCTCTCCACCCTAAGAAAAAAGAATATAGGGGTTCGTCCGCACCGTCCGCACCGTCCGCGGCAGCATCAAAACGGCTCCAAAAGTGCGGGCGGACGGTCCAAACGTCACTTCGGGCAACCGTCCGCAACCTCCAACCGTCCGCAGCCCCCCTCACTTCGCAGGGGGTCCCCTCTGCGGTCGGAGGGGGACGGGGGAGGGCGGCCCGTGGCTGATCCCGTCGACGTCCTGGACCTCATCAGCGGCCCCCCAGCGGGCCCACCACGGCCCGGCTGGACCTGCCGGTGGCCTGACCCCCGGACCTGCGCCACGGGGCCTCTCCCAGCCCGTCCTGACGAGGACGACTCCGCGGAGGCCTGGGCCGTCGCCGGCTCCCCCTGGCATGCCGCCGCCGCCATCCGGAGGGGACAGCGCGCCCAGGCGAAGGCCAAGCAACTCGGCAGAGAGCTGGACGCCACCCGGGAGGAGGCCGCGGCGCTCGCCGCCGAGCTTCACGCCCGAGACGGGGGGTGCCCCGATGTCTGACCTCGCCGAACAGCTCGCCCAGGTCACCGCCGAGCGCGACGCGCTGCTCCTGGAGCTGGACCAGGTGGCCCCGCGCTTCCGCCTGCTGGCAGACGTCACCTTCGAGATCTTCACGGTCTCGGAGGCCAACCTCAGCGAGCACCACATGGCCCGCGCCAAGCGGACCGCCCGGCAAAAGGACGCCACCCTCGCGGCTCTCGCAGCGAGGTTCGGCGGGACCGCCGGCCCCCAGCTCCTCGCCCAGCATGGGCGCCTCCTGGTCTCGCTGGTGCGGCTCGGCGCTCAGGCCCTCGACGACGACAACCTGGCAGGGAGCCTCAAGCACGTCCGCGACGCCACCGCGCGCTGGCTCGGCTGCGACGACAACCCGGGGGCTCCGGTGCGCTGGTACCCGACCCAGGAGCCCCACAAGCGCCACAAGCTCCGCCCCGCCGTCCGCGTGGAATTCCACGTCCTCGCCCCTCGACGAAAGGCCACCTCGTGACCCCTGACTACCGCGCCCTCTACCTGTCGCTGATCCGAGACGCGCTCGTCGCGCTCCGCTGGCACGACGACCCCCACGCCCGCGGCACCCCCCCGCCGTGGCCCCGGTACCTGGCGGCGTGGGTCGTCGCGGGCGCCGAGCAGGCGCTTGGACTGAGCCGCGAGGAGCTGGAGAGGAGGGTGGGGGGCAGATGACCCCAGAAGAACGCCGCCTCGCCGAGCTGGAAGGTCAGGTCGCCGGTCTCCTCTGGCTCCAGGCAGAAGAAGACAAAGAGGCCTTCGAGGTGTGGGCCGCAGAACACACCTGGGCCCGGCGGTGGAAGCGCCTGGCCAAGCGCCTCTGGCGCATTCGTGGGAAGGTACGTGATGCGGTCCGATGACGAGGACGAGGTTGACCACGGGCGCGCAGGCGCGCGCGCGCGAGGTTTCTCGGAGAAGGCCCCCAAGGCGCCCCCCTACGAGGACCCCGCGGACAGGCAGGCCCGGGAGGCGGAGAGCGTTGACGACCGGATCCTGGCCATCGCTTTGCTTATGGCACAGGGGCGCTGGTCCAAGGTCAAGGCGCTCCAGTACGGCAACCTGTGGGCGGTCTCTCCCGAAACTGTAAAAGGCTACGCGGCCCAGGCCAACCGCCTTCGTCGCCACCTCTCCGGGAGCCGAGGGCTGAAGGACGCCGCCCGCATTACCCTCGACCAGCTCCAGGCCGCCTACGAGCTGGCGATGAGCAACGGGGACGCAAAGGGCGCCGTGGCTGCCGCCAAAACGATGGGCGAGATCCGCGGGGCGTTCCCCAGCAAGGCCGTCGGGAAGGGGCAGCCGGAGCAGCCCCAGGCGATCAGGATCCCCTCGCAGTTCTCCGAGTTCGTCGAGGACGAGCGGTTGCTCCGGTTCTGGTCCCTGACCGGGCGCCGCCCAACGCCGGAGCAGAAAGCCCGCATCCTCGCGGGGGCCTCCCCCGAGGACGTGGCCCGGTCCGTCGAGGCGAGCTGAGGGTGAGCTTTGGCTCAAACTGTGCCAAACTGTGCCGCATGTCCGACGAAGCCGCCCCCTCCCTGGCCCACGCCGCCTCCCAAGAGCCCCCGCCTCCGGCACCGAAGACCGCGAAGAAGGAGCCCGCTCCTCCGGAGAAGCCCGACATCCGCAAGGGACTCCTGGAGCTTGCCAGGAGCAGGGGCCTCGTCGGCCTCCCGCTGCTCCAGGCGGCGGCGCAGCTCAACATCCCTGCCCCCTGGGGGGTCGCCTTGAGCCGCGTCGCCTTCGCGGTCAACACCGGCCTGGCCGGGCACAAGGCCGCCGAGGGCCTGCGCAAGAGCGGCGCCGAGGGCACCGTGAAGGTCGTCGAGTCCTGCCTCGAAAAGGACGAGCCCGACGTGGTGGCGTACCTCAGGACGCAGTTCCCGGAGAAGTGATGGGCGTCCCGGCTGTCGTCGTCCTGGTGCTCCTGGCGCTGCTCCTTGGGGCTGCGCTCGGGGCCTGGTACGCCCAGCCTGTCCCGCTCTCCCTCGACGGACCGGAGCCCCCGCCGACGACCTCCGAGCCTGAGCCCCTGCCGCTTCCTCCCGGACTCCAGGGGCGGTTCCTCCCGCTGGGAGAACGGGTGGCTGCGGCGCTGGCGGAAAAGCCCCTCGACGAGAACGGAATGGCACAGCTCGTGGCTCACCTCGCCGCGGAGGGCTGGCAGCTCGGGGTGAGCGACCTGCGCCAGCAGCTCGTGGCGGGCTCGGGGCTCTCGCCAGCGCTCACCGACCACCTCGCCACCCTCGCGATCGTCGCCCTGGAGGCTCGCCATGGCGCGACGAGCCCTCGTTGAGCACGGCCTGACCGTCGAGGAGCGCCAGGACCTGGTGCTCCGGCTCATCCAGCAGGACACCCTGAGGGCTCGCGAGGACGTCAACGCCTTCGTTGAGCTGTGCGCTCGCAACGATCAGGACCCCTGCATGCCGCCCTTCGAGCAGCAGGGATTTCACCGCGAGTGGCAGGCGGCCTGGTCGACACAGTCCATCGTCGTCATCCACGGCGCCACCGGTTTCGGCAAGACGGAGCAGGTGATTTACCACCTGATCTGGCGCATGGGCCGGATGCCCACGATTCGCGTCCTGCTCCTGGGAAAACAGCAGGAGAACGCGAAAAAGCTCCTGCGGAAAATCCGCCGCCAGATCGAGAGCAACCCCATGGTCCAGGGTGTTCCCGGAGCTGAAGCCTGGACTGCCGTGGACCGATGACCGGATCCGCCTGGCCGGTGCTGGCATCGACACCACCAGCGACACCGTCGAAACCTACGGCCTCGATAGCAGCCCCCAGGGCACCCGCGCCGATATCGTTCTCGCCGATGATGTTGTGGATTTTGAGAACAGCCTGACGGAGCACCAGCGCAGAAAGCTGATCGCGTTCATCGACCTGGCGATCCGTACTCGCAAGACCACGCGAGGCCAGTTTTTCATGCTCGCCAACGCCTGGCATGAGAACGATGTGGCCTTCGAGTACAGCCGCCGCGCTGGCGTCTGGTACAAGGCGTATCCCGCCATCGACGAAACAGGAAGGCTGCTCTGGCCTTCGTTCCGCTCGCAGGCCTGGCTCAACACCGAGCGCGAGTCGATGCCACTCGCCTCCTTCGAGCGCATGTACCTGTGCCGCCCGCGGAGTGACGCGACACGCATCTTCCAGTCCGCCTGGTTCGCGGCGGCACGTCAGCGCGGCGCCGGGCTACGTCCCCAGCGCACCGTGCGCCACGACTTCGACCGTCAGGGCAACCTGTTGCGCCCGGAGCACCTGGAGCTGATGGGTGTACTGATGGCCCAGCGGCTCCGCGTGGCGATCGGCGTCGACCTGGCGACAGGCAAGACGGAGAGGAAGCGGAAAACCGACCAGACCGTCTTCTTCGTCCTCGGCATCCACCCCGACGGCTCCCGGCAGGTGCTCTGGATCGAAAAAGGCCGCTGGTCCTTCGATGTGGCGCTCGAGCGCCTGAAGCTCCTCGATGACCGGTACCGGCCGGATCTTTTCGTCGTCGAGGACAACGGCGCTCAGGTGGCGTTGGCGCAGTTCGCTCGCGCGGGTGGGCTGGAGACGCCCATCCTCGATTTCTCCACGACCTCGCAGAAATGGCACGAGAGCCTCGGAATCGAGGGCATCGGCGCCGAAATGCGCGCCGGTCGCTGGATCATTCCAGCCCCCTCCGCCAGCGACAAGGAAGCCGACTATCGCGTGCGCCTCGCCCCGGACGAACTGGAAGCCTACCTCGCCATCCGCGACTGGGAGGCGCACCTGTTGGACTTCTCCCGCGTCGGGCACACCCCCGATGACGTGATGGCGTCGTATTTCGCCAAGCAGGGGGCGCTGGTCCTGGCCGGTGGCCAGACCTTCACCCACGACCAGGCCGCGGCGATGGCGACGCCCCCTCCGGAGCACCGCGACGCCCAGGCCTTCGGGGCATGGGCAACGACCATGGCGATCTTCCAGCCCGCAGCCCCGGCCCCGTCGGAGCGCACCCCGGCGCCACCTCCCGCGCCCCCACCTCCCTCTCCCGCCCAGGCGCTCCCGGACCACCTCCGGAGGCTCCTGGGCCTCGCCGCGTGAGCCCCCATGACCAGCCTCGACGCATTCCTCGATCTCGCCAAGAACGACCGCCTCCAGCACACGCTGCGCGCCCAGCGCCTCGCGGAGCTGGAAGCCTACTGGCGTGGGTCGCAGTACGAAAACCGTCCCCTCGACGCGAGCGGGTACAGGAAGAGCTCCCCCGGGGTCTACGGATCCGGCTGCCGCACGCCTGGTTGGGACGAGCGGGATCCCGGGTGCGTGTGGAACCTCCGAGGCGAGGTGGTTTCCGAGCTGACCGACTGGACGCTGGGAGGGGATGCCTGGTGCCGTCTGACCGTCGAGGACGACAGGGACGCTGAAGACTGGCTCGCCACGGTGGCGAGCATGACCAACCTCGCCGACGTGATCGCCCGGGCCCGGGATTTCGGCGGAGCCATGGGGACCGCCGTGGTGAGCTTCGCCTTCCGAAACGGCCATCCTGTCGTCCAGGATCACAACCCTCGCTTTTGCTGGCCGCTGGCCTGGCGCGACGAGCATGAACACGTTCCCTCGTTGGTGGCGAAGGTGTACCTGGGGGACGAGCCGCTGGCGATGCGCCCGGAGGATCGACCGCTCCTGGCTCGCCTTTGGAGCGAGACGGACGAGGTGCTCCTGAGGCGCGACAAGGCTCCCAGTGGTAGCCGCGACCCATGGGTCTGGACGCTGCTGGAGCGTGTGGAACACGGGCTGGGCTTCTGTCCCGTCGTCTGGCACCCGCAGTTCAGCGACGGCGGCCACGACGGCGCTCCCGACGGGGAGGGAACGGAAGGGGAAATCGACGAGGTGAACGAGCTGTTCGCCGCCGCTGGCGCCACCACCAAGCGCAACGCCGACGACACTGTGGTCATCCGCGAAGATCCTGCGCTCAACCCGGGAACCGTCCGCAAAGGAGGTTTCAACACCATCTTCGCCCGCGGCGGCGCGGAGTATCTCTCGCAGAGCGGAGAGAGCGCCGAGGTGTGCATGCGCCTCGCTGAGCGCCGGGCGCAGCACGTCTACCGGCAGAGCGGGGTCGTGGTGGTCGACGCCGAGACCCTCAAGGGAGCGACCTCGGGAGAGGCCCTCAAGCGACTGTTCCAGCGTACCCTCAAGAGCGCGGCGAGGCTCCGGCGAGACTACGCCAAGGGGCTGATCGTGCCCCTCTGTCAAAAGCTTCTGGACGCCGCACGGATTCTTTTGAGCCGACGTTTCGCACTGGCGCTCCCCCCTCGAGTCACCCGAGGCGAGGGTCGTGAGGTGATGGTCGAGCCGAGGGCCCCGGGAAAGAGTCGATTTGTTCAGTGCGTGTGGCCTGACCTGTTCGCCCCCACGCCGACGGATTTGCAGGCGATGATCACCGCGGCAAGCCTGGCCACCGGAGGCAAGCAGGTGCTCAGCCGTCGCACCGCCGTCGCCTGGCTCGCAGGCACCCCGCTGCCGATCTCCAACGTCGACGACGAACTGCGCGCCATCGAGGCGGACGAGATGGCTGGCGCCGAGCGAGCCGCCGTCGCCATGGGCCTCCAGGAGCTCCCCGAGGGCAAGGCAGGGGCGGTCGAAGACGGAGACGAGGAAGAAGCGCCGGCGAGCGAGAAGCCGGAGAAGGAAGAGGCTGCGGCGTAATGGTCGCCGTTGTTCCCAAGAGCTTCACACGCCCCGTGCCAGCATCCCGGGCGCGGTCGCAGATCCAGGCCCAGCTCGACGCCAGCCGGGCCCGGGTGGAGCGTCTCAACGAGCGGGCGAAGCGCCAGCTCGTGCGGCAGCTCCTGGAGCTGGAGCGTGAGCTGCGGGACCGCCTCGACAGGATGCAACGCGAGGGCCGGGGAGACACCTGGACCGCTGCCGACACCGAAGCCACGCTTGTCCAGGTCCGCGAGCTGCTCGGGAGGCAGGGGCGCGCATTCCGGGCGCTCTTGGCGGAGAACGGCGCTCGGGCCCGGGAGCTGGGGGCGCGTGGTACCGTGGGGGTCTTGCATCACTTCGAGGGAGCGACCGGAGGACCGATCCGTCCCCTCGCCCTCGCTGCTGCTGTTGCCGCGCAGGAGCCGCTCCTTGAACGCTACGCAACCAGCGTGGCCCGCTACGGGCTGCGAACCATCGAGCGCATCGCCGGGGTGATGCAGCGTGGACTTCTGGAAGGCGCCACCTTCGACGAGGTAAAGAGGCGCCTCACCTCCGGCCCGGGCCCCCTGGTCCAGTCCGCCGGCGATGCCGCCAGGATCGTGCGGACGGAGGGGATGTTTGCCTACAACGCTGGGGCGCATGAGGAGGCTCTGGCGCAGCGCGCGGCGAGGTTCCCGGACCTGCAAAAGAAACTGATCGAAACCTTCGATGCCCGCACTGCGGACGACAGCCGGGCGGCCCACGGGCAGGTAAAGGACCTCGAGGATGTGTTCGTCGACGGCGCCGGGCGTCGCTACCTCCACCCCCCAGGGCGCCCCAACGACCGCGGGGTGCAGATCCCCTGGCGTGCCGCCTGGGAGGATGGCGCAGAGGTTCCTCGTTCGATCCAGGCCTCGCCACCGGCTCCCGTGGTCGCTCCGGCCCCTGTGGTGGCGCCGCCTGTGCCCCCTCCCGCACCGCCTCCACCCCCCCCGGTGCCACCCCCGCCGGCCTTGCCCCCGGACCAACTCGCGGCCCTCGCCCACACGCTCCGGGGAAGCGCCCCGGTCTCCCCCTGGCGCCTGGGGCTGATGGCCCTCAGTCAGCGGGAGCCATTCATCGAAGCGCGGCGCTTCGTCGACCTGACCCGGGCGGGAGCCCCGGAGAGCGTGCCGCGAGGGTGGCTGGCCCTGAGCGAGCGCCACACGTTCACGCCGGAGCAGCTCCAGGCCGCGGCCCTGGAACTCGCCGCCGGTCGATCTGCGCCGCCGGTCCTGGTGAGCCGGGGAGGACGGTACCTCCCGGCCAGCGACGAGGACGCGCTGCGGCTGATGGCCTCCGCCGCGCTCCGCGACGCCCAGGGGGCCGCGAAGGAGATCCCGGCCCGGGTGATCCGGGCGGCGCATGCCACCGACCCGCGGGCGTTCGCCGTTGAGCTCCAGGCAGCGCTTGCCGAGCGGGCGACCGACAACGGTGCTCGGGTCCGGAGGGTGCTCCGGGACGTGATCGAGGCCCACGGCGCCCGTAGCGTGGACGTGGTCCAGGGGCGCGCCCAGGCAGAGGTCTACGAAGAGAAAGTCCAGGGTATCCTCGGGGCCCATGCGGATCACAGCTGGCACGGCAGGGTGCGTGTGTCCCGAGAGCGCTCCGTCGAGGCCCAGGTGGCCATGCAGGCGATGGCCCGGGGGCAGACGGAGTCCTCGATCCCTCGCCAGTCCCTCAACGCGCTGCGGACCTTCTTCCACGAAGAATATCACGGGGCCTCGCCCATCTCGCCAGGGGCCTACCGGACCTTCGGGAAAGGCCTGGAAGAAGCCGGGACGGAGATTCTTGCCCGCGACACCGCGGCGAAGCTCCTGGGGGTCACCACCCCCTCCGGGGGCCACCCCTACGCCCTGCCCACGGTGCGGCGTAGTCGGAGCGGGGAGATCGTGACGTTCGCCGCGAACAGCTCAATCTCCTCCTACAACCACTACGTCGAGCCGCTTGTGGCCCACACGGCCCGCGCCATCGACACCCCCGAGGACGCCCCGCGGCGTCTGGTCGAGGCGTTTCGGCGCCTCCGGTCGGTCGACCGACCCGCGATCAGCACCCCCGAGGCGCACCTGGACGCCCTCGCGGACGCCCTGGACCTCGCCGGCGAGGCTCGACGCCGTTTCGTGGATGCCGTAGCCTCCGACCGGAGCCTGCGATGACCGCCGAGACCCCACCCACCACCGATCTGGATCGCAACGACATCGAGGGCGCCCTCGCGGTCCACCGCTGGTACCGGGAGCGGGGGCAGACGATCCCGCCGGACATGGCCCACGTGCTGCTGATGCTTCAGGACGACGACACGGAACTGGTGCGACGCCTGGAAGAGCAGTACCGCGCTTCGGAAAAATCCTAATCGTGGTGTCGTCGAGGGGCTCGATAACGCTTTCGGCGAAGGCACCGAATACCGCGACTCGCGGCCCGTGCGAAGGGCGGTGTTGGCGAAGACCTTGGTCGCCCCTCAGAGTTTTCCGAGATCCGGCGTGGGAAACTCCTCACGCGCCCTCCGCGCCACCTGCCGCAAGGCGTACCTCACCAGGTCGCTGTTGCTGCGGATTCCGGTGACCTCTCGGGCCCGGGCGAGGTCCTGGCGAAGCTGCTCGTCGAGCAGCACCCGCAGGGTCTCTTTTTCCGTCTCTTTCTCGGCTTCGCCCATGAGGCACATCTTGGCACAGTAGCCGAAGGACAGCCATCCTATGGTCATTACAGGACGGTCAAGTGGCCAACGATTCCAAGCAGTTGCGCCAAGTTGTGCCACGGGGTCAAACTACCCGTGTGACCGCCACCCTCGCCCTCGCCCTCGGGATCACCACCCGTGACCCTTCCCGCCCTGGCGCAGGCTGCGAGGCGAGCGTCCGCGACGCGGCAGCCACCAGCCACGACTACGTCGACCCGACCCCTCGCAACGTCAGCACCGCGGGTGGGGTCGGGGCGGCCTTCGTGCAGCTCGAAACCCCTGTGGCCCAAGTGGAGCGTTTCGTCGCGGACCTGCCCGCTGGCACGGACCTCGTGCTGCGCTTCGGCGGCGCGGTGGCGGAGGTGCTTGGCACCAGCGCCGCCACGGGCTTCAGTGGCGGCGAGACCGCGGTGCTGGCCATCGACGCCGGCGGCAACGTCACCGTCACTTTCGAGTCCACCGACACCACGCAGGCCCTCGCGGCGAAGCGGATCAACTGGGCTCTGGGCGCCCAGGTCGCCGACACGGACAGCGACGGCAAGCTCCGCCTCCGGAGCCTTCGCACAGGCGACGCAGGGGCCGCGGCCAAGGGGTACGCCTACGGGCGCGTCCGGGTGGTGAGCGGCAGCGCGCTCGCGGGCCTGGGGCTCGTGGCGGGCGACACCTACGGCCAGGGCGACGATCAGCGCGTCGGTTCTGGCCTCTTCGCCAAGACCTTCCCCGCGGGCGCCCTGCCTCGCCGGGTGGAGCTGAGCGGCTCGGCGCAGGGCGCCAAATTCTGGGTCGCCGGCAAGGCGAACTGAAAGGCAACCATGACCCTCAAGGAACTCCTCAACCTCGGCGAGCTCAACAAGCTGGCCGCTGTTTTCCGGTCGACGCTCCTCGGCGAGCGACTTCACGCGGGCGGCGTCCGCCTCCAGCGGGAGACGCTGGCCGTGGCCTCCGCTGCCGCGACTCCTGGCTACACGGTGCTGCACCTGCTTCACGCCAAGACCACGGGTACCGGCGCCGCTGGAGAAAAAACCCCGCTGGTCAACGGCGCCACCCCTTCCGCTGGTCAGGCAGCCCCCAACGCGGGCGGCACCAGCATCGCCTTCAACGCTGAGACCACCGGCGCCGGCACGGTGGACGTGGTCTACCTCACCGCAGATCCGCCCAAGAACGCCGACGGAGTCGCGGGCAGCGACCTGGCCGCCACCGTCACGGGGATCGGCTGACCATGTTCGGTCGTACTCTCCTCGGGCTCGCGCCCTGCCTTGCCGCTGTCGAAGAGGACGGTGGCGCTGGTGGGAGCGCCCCTGCGCCTCCCGCTCCCTCGCCGCCACCCAAGACGCCTCCTCCTACCGTCGATCCGGAGAAGGTCAAGGCAGAGGCCCGTCTCGCGGTGCTCAAGGACCTCGGTTTCGACAGCGAGGACGCCTACAAGGTCCACCTCGACGAGAAGAAGAAGGCCGAGGACGCCAAGCTCTCTGAGCTGGACAGGCAAAAGAAGCTTTACAACGAAGCCCTCGACGCGCGCGGCAAAGCGGAGGCGAAGTACGAGGCGGAGAAAGCCGCGCGCAAAGCCGCGGAAGACGCCCTTGCGCTCCGTGACCGGCTCGACGCCCAGGGCGTGCTCCCTGGCGAACGAAAGTTCGTCCAGGTCGAGCTGAGCGACGCAGAGGCTGCCGCGAAGAAGGCAGGCCAGGCCTTCGACGAGGCCAAGTTCTTCAAGCAGCTCCGGGAGAGGCGCCCCTACTTTTTCACCAAGGACGCCCCCCAGCCTGCCACCACCGGCACCAGCGCACTCGGGGGCAACGCCTCCCACGGCAGCAACGGCGCGAGCAACGGCCTCACCTTCGACGCGAGCAAGCTCAGCGCCGAGGAGTGGAAGAAATGGCGCCAGGAACACAACGTTTGACCCCTCGGAGTTACCCATGCCCCCTTCTCTGATCCCCGTCGGCACCCCTCCCTCCCTCGCCAACCTGATCCAGCAGAACGCCCTTGTGCGGATGGCGGACGAAGCTCTCCGTCCCGAGGCGCGGTACCGCGCGGACGCGAGGCGCGAGGAGCTGCCTCCGGGCACCGGCACTTCTCTGAATTTCTCCCGTCTTGGCCTGCTTGACGTCGATCTGAAGGCCGCCGAGACGCTGGGGGCCACCGACCGCGGCAGCTACGAGGTCGAGCGCTACACGGCCAACCCCGTGGCGTTTGCCAAGTCCATCGACCTCAGCGCCATGGACGCCTACGTCCAGACCGTCGGGAAGAAGCCCGAGCAGGCCGTCACCCGCCTCGCCGAGTGGGCCGGGCGCACCTCGTCCCGCATGGCCCGCGGCAAGCTGTTTTCCGGCGCCTTCGCCGGGCACACGGTCATCCGCACCACGCATGCGGACAGCGCCACCATCCTCGACGTGGACAGCCTCTCCGGCTTCCGCTTCAAGTACGTCGACGGCTTGCCAGTGGCGGTGAGCGCCGCCAACCCGATCAAGATCACCATCCGGGCCGCCAGCGACATCACCAACCGCTCTGTCACCGGCGTTACCCCTCGGGATCCCAACTACCCGGACGGACCCGGTACCCTCACCCTCGACGGCGCGCTCGGCGCCGAGGTCGCCGCGGGGAGTTACTGCTTCGTCCAGCGCAACGCCAGCGTGCCGCTTCAGGCGCCCTTCATCGTGCGCGCCGCCAACCGCGCCAGCACCCAGGCGATCCTGTCCACTGACCTGCCGACGTACAACGACATCCTCAAGATGCGCCAGCGCCTGGTGGACCGCGGCGTGCGGCCCCACCGCAGCACCGGCACCTACCACCTTCACGTCGACGCAACCTTCCGCGAGAAGATCACCCAGGACGCGGCCTACCGCACCGCGTTCCAGGGTGCGGGGATGTCCCCGATCTTCGGCGCGGGTTCGTTCTTCAGCGGCGCCGAGGGCATCACCATCCTGGAGAACAACGACTCCCCCGGGCTCGGCAAGGGCCGCGAGGTCTCCTGGAAGGCCCACGGCAGCAGCGTCCAGATGGAGGACATCGGCCTGCCGCTGGTCAACAGCTCCGGCGTTGCCATCCGCCGCGCCATCCTGACCGGCGAGGACGTGCTCACGGAAGCGTTCATCGACCACCGCAAGGTGCTCGAAGCGGGCGGCGCGAGGGTCATCCACGAGCTGGGCCAGATGGCTGTCTACGACATCAACGGGCGTCCCTTCCTCGCGGGCAACCTGGACGGGTGGGTGCTGATGATTCGACCGCCGCTGGACGAGCGGGCGATGGTGTGCAGCATCACCGTGGTCAACTACTTCGACTTCGTGCTGCCGTCGGACGTCTTCAGCGTGGCAAACGCCAACGACCAGACGCCGTTCAAACGCGCGGTCGGCCTCGAGTACGGCTCCGACTGGTGATGCCTGCATGCCGACGACGAGCTGGAGCGACGAGGAGTACGGCGCGGTGGCCAAGGCCCTGCTCTACCCGGGAAGCCGGGTGGCGGCGGTGGTCGTCGGCTACTCCGGCGCCGTGCCCATCGCCTGGCAGCTCGACGGTCGGCTCCAGCAGCTCGACCCGGCCACCAAGGCCGACGCCTTGACCCTCGCTCGTCAGATCCAGGCCGGCGAGGACGCGCTGCTCGCGGGCGCCCTGGGTGGGTGCGGCAGCAACCGCGGGGCGGTGCTCCAGGTCGGGGACATCCGCCTCGACCCGCGCCTCGGGCGCACGGAGCGCGAAGCGTTGCTCGACCGGGCCCGGGAGCGCCTCGCGGCCTTGGTCGACTTCTGCGTCAACCCCGACCGTCCAAGCCTCGGCGGGGGGGGTGGCGTCCAGGGGCGGTGGAGCCGGTGACCGGCGCCACCCCTCCACCCCGGCACCCCCGCACGCTCCACGAGGAGCTGGCGGCGGACGTTGCCTGCATCCGTGGCGACGTCCACGGGTGGGTGGGGGACCGGTCCTACCGCGTCTTCGTCGTCGTGCGGTCCTGGACCGGCGGCGCCCCCGGACGCGGCGAGGTATCCGACGACCGCCGGGTGGAGCTTCGGAGCGGCCCCGGCTGCAATGGCAACCCCACCCCTCCGCGCGTGCTCCTGGAGGGTACCTGGGCTCGCAGCATGCACGGCGTCGTGGAACAGGGCCGGGCGGTCCTGGAAGAGCTGGACCCGACCTACACCGAGGCTCAGCTCGTCAACTACGGGCGCTGCGGCGAGGGCGAGGAAACGTTCCTGGAGATCGTCCAGGACGAGCGCGACGGCCTCGCGGAGCGCCCGGTGCGCCGCTTCTTGATCGACGGCCCGCCGGTGCGCGACACGCGGCGGTTTCAGTGGACGATGCGGCTGCGGAGCGTCGAGCCCCAGGGGGTGTTCACGCCCGCTCAGGAGGCCCCATGAAGCGCGTCAAGACCACGCCCGCGGGCCTGGCGACGGCGCTGCGGAAGATGGCCACGGTGGCCCCCAAAGCCCTGGAAGACGCCATGGTCGACGGCGCCATGCAGCTCCAGGGGTCGCTGGTCCAGAAGGCCATCGCCTCGACGGACCCGCAGCCCGTGGACCAGGGCCAGTACAAGGCCGCCTGGGTGTTCGAGCCCATTTCGGGCGGCGCGCTCGTGGGCAACGCCAGCAAGCAGGCGCTCTGGATCGAGCGAGGCCGCGCCCCGGGCCCGGTCCCCTACGGCCCGATCCTGGCGTGGGTGCGCCGTAAGGGCTTCGTCAAGGCGCAGGCCAAGGCCACCGCGAAGGCAAGCCAGCGCCGCGCCACCAAGGTCGACATCGAGCAGGCGGAGGCCAGCGCCGCCTTCGCCATCCAGAAGAAGATCGGCGAGCGCGGGATCGAGCCCCGGTGGGTGCTCCGCCGCGCCGTCGAGGCCCTGCGCTCCCGCCTCCCACGGCTGCTCCAGGACGCGCTCCGGAGGGCCCTGTGAGGCCGTCAGCGCGTGACCTCCAGGCCCGGGCCCTCGCGGACGCTCGCGGGCTCCTGCCGCTGCCCAACGCCAGCGAACTGGAACCGGAGATGGCCGTGCTGGTCGCCCTGGCCTGGCACCTGGAGCGCATCGAGGCCCACGTCGAGGGCTCGTCGCAGCCGCTCCGCCCGGCCTACGTGGGCGAGGAGTGGGCGCGGGGCACGGTGCCCTCCGCCTACCCCTCGCTCGTCGTCCTGGGCCGCACCGTGAGCCAGCGGGACACGATTCTCGCCATTCCCTACGAGGTCGACGGCCAGGACGTAATCTCCCTCGACGACGCCTGGGCGCTCTGGCGTGTGGGCGAGGACACCGGCGAGGGCGTGGTGCATGTCCTGGCCTCTCATGCCCCCCAGCGCGACGCGCTGGCCAACGCCGTCGCAGACGCGCTCACGGGCAACCTGGATACGCTTCAGGGCATCGGGCTGCCGCTGCCGGAGGCCGCCCTCCCTCGCCCACTCCAGGGCGTCCTGCCTCCCGAGCGGCTCCCCCTGGCTCGCGTCGCCCTCAGCAGCGCCCCGGTCCCCGTCGACGACGGCGTTGCCGCCGCCGGGGGCGTCTGGCGCGCGGACGTGACCTTTCGCTGGCAGGCTCCACGGCTCGTGGCCCGCCCCCGTCTCCCCGACCTCCGCGCCGAGGTCACCGTCTCTGTTGCTCCCTCGGAGGCCTGATGTTCATCCGTCGCTTTTCTGCACTCCCCTCCCTTGCCGTCCTCCTCGCCGTGTCCGGTGTGGTGCTGGTCGACGCCCCACCGGCCCGTCCGGTCAACGCAGCCCCCTTCGGAAAAATCATCGTCGTGGGGGAGTTTGAGGACGGAGAGTTCAACGTCCCTACCGAGCTGCTCACCAGCTCGGACCAGGCCACCAAGTTTGGCCTTTTCGGCTACACCTACGGCTCGCAGAAGCACCAGTACCCCTGCGCCAAGCAGAGCGGCGGGAGCGAGCCCTGGAACGGCAACGGCTGGCTCCAGACCGCGCGCCTGGTGTTTGGCGGGGGCCTGGTGTTCTGCCGGGTCGACAGCTCCATCGGCGAGGTGACCCTCACCCCGCGGGCCTTCGTCGAGGGCACCCTCAAAGGGCCCTTTGCCCTCGACGATGGGCTGACCTTCCAGTTCAAAATCAACGGAGGCAGCACCGTCACGGTCACCTTCGCCGCGACGGCGGCGGTGCATACGGCCACCAGCGGCACCTACAACGCCTTCACCGGCGGCGAGGTGCTCGAGCTGGCCATCGACGACGGGGCGACCTTCGAGGTGGTGTTTCAGGCCGGAGACGACACCCTTGCCGAGATCATCTCCCGGATCAACGCGACCTATGGCGCCACCATCGCCAGCAACGCCAGCGGCGAGCTCCGGATCACCTCGCTGAGGAAGGGAACCGCCAGCCGTGTCTACGTCAAGGCCAGCTCGACCGCGGCTACCCTGGGCCTCACGTCGGGTTCTTCGTCGCCCGCCGACGACGAGGACGTGAGCGGCACCGGAGACGCCGCGGACATCTCGCTCATGACCTTCGCCGAGCTGAAGGCCAAGGTGGATGCCGCCGGTCGCGTCATGACCACCGGGAGCGCAGGGTTCCCCCGGCTGGTGAGCACCGCCGCAGGCACGGGCTCTGTCCAGATCGTCGGCGGTACCGCAGCGGCGCTTCTGGGGTTCGTTGCGGGCGACGCGGTGACCGCCGCCCTGCCCTCCGCGATCTCCTTGCCGGCGGGGCTCCGCTGCTCCGACGGCGGCGCGGACGCCACCCGCGTCGTCACCATGCAGACCAAGAGCGCCGCCGCGGGCAGCACCGCCAGCATCAACGTCAAGGTTCGCCCCGCCGTCGACGACGGTACCTACGCGGGGGTGGCGGCGGACGCCATTGACACCATGGAGGACAAGCCCGGCGACCTGGAGTGGAGCGTCACCAACAACGACGCCCTCACCGCGGCGCTCACCGCCTCGCAGCTCGACAGCCGGTACCTCGCGGCCATCGACGCCACCCTCGGAATCACCAACGACGCCACGAAGAAGGCGAACGGGATCCTCTCGGCCCGGCAATCGAACGCCATCCGGGCCCGTCTGCGGCAGAACGCCCTCGACGCCAGCGCCAACGGGCATTTTGGCCGGCGAGCGTTCCTCTGCCCGCCCAACGGCACCAGCGCCACGACGATCATCGGCAGCGCCGCCCCGGGCGTCGGGGCGACCCGCGCCGAGGAGGTAGCCTACGCCGCCGGCGGGGTGCGGTGCTTCTACCAGGAGCTTATCGACGGCGGGCACAGCACCGACGGGGTCGCTGTCCGCCACCCGGACGCGCTCCTCGCCGCGCGCTGGGGTAGCCTCACGCCGGGCTACAACCCCGGGCAGCTCCCCGAGGAGCCGGTGCTGCGCTACTCGCCCTCGCTCTTCCCTGGCCTGGAGACGGTAGCGCAGAGCTGGGATCTCACGACCTACGCAGCCTTCAAGCGGGCGGGAATCTGCGGAGCGTTCTTCGACGCCCAGAACGGGGTCACCTTCGAGCAGGGGGTGACCTCTGTCGATCCATCGGCGGATCCGTCCCGGGTCGACATCAGCCGCAAGACGCTGGCGGATTTCATCGGCGACTCCTGCGCGAGCTTTTTGCTTCCGCAGGCCAAGCGCCAGGGGACCGTGGCCCGACGCGAACGCCAGCGCGCCGCCATCGAGGGGTTCCTGGACAGCCTGGTGGGTGACACCGTCGAGGACTACCAGGTGAGCCTGGTGGACGGCCAGGCCACAGGGGTCCTGCGCTGGGACGTGGCGGTGACGCCGGTGCAGAGCGACGACGTGATCCTGTTCAACCTCAGCGTCGGCCCCAACGCCGTCGAGCTGAGCCGAGGGTGAGGTAAGCCATGGGCCTTCGATACGCCGGACAAGAGGGGTCGCTGACCCTGATCAACACCACGACGCAGGACCAGCTCCTGCCGTCGATCGGGCTGGAGTCCACGAGCTTCAGCTTCCCCTTCGAGCTGACGCAAAAACAGTTCATCGGCGAGATCGGCCCGGACTACCGGGAGTTTGCCAACGGCTGGGAGCTGGAATTCAAGTTCGAGCCCACCGCCGCCGAGGAGATCGTGGCCTACGTCAACGCCATCAAGGCGAAGGCGGAGGGGACCTCGACGGACGAGTTTGCGGTGCAGCTCCGGTTCGCTTCCCCCGACGGTAGCACCCTGCAGGTCACCTTCCGGGACGGTCACTTCGAGGGGCTTCCTTTCGAGCTGGGGGGGCGCACCGAATTTCTCACCGGCACCCACCGGATGAAGGGCAAATTCTACAAGATTCAGGTGATCTGATGGCTGACCACGCTCCCGAAGTCCCCGGCCTCAAAGGGCTCTCCTCACTGCCGCCCCGCTCGCAGCGCGAGGGCTTCGCCATCTTCCTCCCCGGCGAGGTGCTGAAGCGCGGCTCGCGCCACTGGACCGACGCCCAGCGCGAGGCCGGGGTGTGGCTGAAGGGCATCTACCTCACGGCCAGCGAGGAGGAGGAGGCCGTCGTCGAGTCTCATCGCGAGGGCAAGCCTGCGCTGGTGGGGATCTACACCATCCGGAAAACCCTCGTGGCCATCGCGGATCCGATGACGGCCCGTGACGAGGAAAACGGGGAGGAGTCCACGGTCCCCGGCCCCTGGCGCCCCATCCCGGCGCTCGAAGTCCGAGCCTACTGGGAGGAGATCGGCAGCATGGGCCGTGCGATCTTCTCCCAGGCGTACACCCTGGCTCATACGCCCTCTGCTGCCGCGCGGGCGGTCGCGCTGGCCTCGTTTCGGCAGGTCACATGACCCGCTCTACGCGCTCCAGTTCGCGCTGCGATTTGCAGCGATCTCGGCGGAGGAGCGCCTGGAGCGGCTCTACGACGATGCCGCCGGGTTCGTCGAGGCTGGCATGCCCTGGGAGGTGTACTGGAGCTCGACGCGGCTGACCCGAGATCGATTTGCGGACGCGCTCCACCGTCGCGCCGAGCGCCAGCGTCAAGAAGCGGAGCGCGGCAGGAGACAGAGGTAGCCGGTGGCCGAAGGAATCCAGTACGACGTGTTCGCGACGCTCAAGGTCGCAGGCGGCGCGAGCTTTGTCAACGACATGGGCCGCGCGGCCGGCTCCGTCGACGCGCTCCAGGGCGCCTTCGACAAGCTCCACGGCGGCGCCGAGCGGGCCTGGGGAGGGCTCCAGACCCTCGGCGGCATGGCCGCAGGAGTGCTGGGGAAGTTCGTCGCGGTAGGCTCAGCGGCGGTGACGGCGGCGGCGGTGGGGTCTGCCGCGGCGATGGCCGCCACCGGGCAAAACCTCGCCATGCTCGAAGGCAAGAGCATCCAGCTTGCCTCCGTCATCGCCGCCGCCACGGAGCGGAGCTTCGCGAGCGTCCAGGGCGAGACCGGGGCGTTGTTCGCGCAGTTCAAGATGGACGCGGTGCAGAGCGCCGGTGGGATGGCCGATTTTGTCGACACGGCGAGCAAGATCGCGGCCCCCATCGTCGGCGCCGGACGGAGCATGGAGGAGCTGCGGCAAATCACCAAGGGCGTGATCGCCACGGCTCCGGCCCTCGGCGTGGAGTTCCAGCAGGCCGGCTCCGACGTCATGCGCATGCTTCAGGGCAGCGCCGGTGCCGAATTGCCCTTCTTCCAGGCCCTGAAGTCCATCCCCTCGCTGGGGATCGAGAGCGCCGAGGCGTTCAACAAGCTCTCTCCCGAGAAGCGCATCGACACGCTGAAGAAGGCCCTGACGAACCCGGCCTTCCTCGCGGCCAGCGACGCCGCCGGGGAGAGCTTCAAGGGGCTCTGGGCCACGGCGGAAGACCTGATGATGACCATGGGCGGCCTCGCCATGTCGCCGGCCTTCGGCGTGCTAAAGCGCAACCTCGGCGGCATCACCAAGACCCTGATCGAGGGCCTCGGGGAAGGGGGCCCGGTCAAGGGGGCGCTGGAAAAGCTCGGCGCCACGGCAGGATATCGGTTCGGGCAAATCACTTCCGAGATCGGCAAGCTCTTCCCGGACCTGAACGGCTCGATCGAGAGCACCGTGCTGTGGGTCGACCACCTGGTGGACAACGGCCTCGCCCGCGTCGTGTCGGCGACGTCCTGGGTGGTGAGCCACTGGCCCGAGATCACCAGCGGCGCCAAGGCCTTCGCCGGCTGGGTCTCCGAGTCCGCAGATCGCGCCATCGATCTGGTCCGCACCCTCGGCGGCGGTGACCTCGCCAAAGGCATCGAGCGAGCGGCGCTGCTCTACGGAGGTGCCAAGGTCGCCGCCCCCACAGCACAGATCGCTCTTGGCACGGCGCAGATGGTCCAGGGTACGGCGATGGTGGGCAAGTGGGCCATGGGGCTCTTCAGTAGCGGGACCGCGGCGGCAGGGGCCGCCGAGGCCGCAGCAGGCAGCGCAGGGGCCGCTGCGGCAGGGGCCTCGGGAAGCTCCGCCGCCGCTGCGGCTGGTGGCACCCTGGGGGGGGCAGGAGCGCTTGCTGGGGGCGCCCTCGCTGCGGGCTTCGCCGGGTTCCTCGCCACCACGTACCTCGCGATCGAGCAGGATACGTTCGGGTTTGTCCGGTTCCTCAGCGACGAGTGGGACAAGCTCATGGTGGCCGGCGAGCGCCTCTGGAGCAGCGTCCAGGGGGTCGGGCGCCAGTTCGAGGCCCTGTGGGAAGCCGGCCTGAAGCTCTACGAGGCGATGAAGCCGCTCCTGGGCCTGTTCGCCAGCCTCTACGCAATCCCCCTCGCGGTCGCGTTCGAGGTCATCGTCACGGGCGCAACCCTCGCCGCCGACGGGCTCACCTGGCTCGCCCAAACGCTCCAGCTCTTCGCAGGCTACGCCACCGAAGCGATCGGCCCGCTGACCAAGCTCATGGACGAGATCGTGGACAAGCTGGGCCTCAAGAAGAAGACCCTCGCACCGGTCGACGAAGACCTGATGCGAGCCTTCGACGCAGGCGGCATGGGAGCGCCGATCATCACCACCTCCGGGACCATGGCCGGAGGCTCGTCGCTCCCGAAGAAGCCCCCCTCGACCTCCGGCAAGCAACAGGTGGAAGTGACGCTGAAGTGGGACCTCGGGGAGGGCAACGAGGAGGCGATCTACGTCCGCACCCGCCGCGACCTCACCGAGGCGCTTCAGAACGCCCGCTCCTTCGTCCGTAGCGGCCCGCTGCCCGGGAGGTTCTGATGGCCACGGCGCGCCTCTCCCCGGAACAGCTCGCCGAAGCGGTCATGCGACGGCGCTTCGACCAGCGAGGCAACGCCCTGGTCGTCGAACGGGGGCTCCCGTCGGTAGCCTCTGGCGTGACGCTGGTGGTCCAGGAGCTGGGCCCCGGGCCGATCACGATCTTGCTTCGGCGAGGCCTCGGGATTGAGGAGGGCGCCGAGTGGACCACGGAGACCAAGGGGGAGACCCGCACGCCCATGGGGGCTAGCGAGGGGTACTCGAGCGTCACCGGCACCACCTACGACAAGACGGAGATGACCCTCGCCCTGGACCCGGCGCACCTGCGTCCCGGGGACCTGTCGGTGGTGGGGACCGTGCCGCCCACCAACGCGGAGCAGATCCTGGCCCTGTTCGAGGCGCTCCAGGCCAGGGCGCGCTCGTGCCTGGTGCAGCTCGGGCCGCTGACCCGGAGGGGCATCCTGCGGCGCGTGACGGTGCGGCCTGGGCGCGGCGCCAGCGTGGACCTCGGCGGGGGGCGTGTGGCGCCGAGCTTCGGCTTTGCCCTGGTGCTGACCTGGGAGTGGTCCGGGCTGGGGGAGCCCGTCCCCCGACCCGAGCAGCCCCCCTCCGGCGCGGACCTCGCCGGGCAGCTCGGG
>CAZSDX010000040.1:0-21245 GCA_964605685.1 uncultured Polyangiaceae bacterium | reverse complement strand
GCTCCGGCGCCTGGACGGGGGCTGGGTGCCGTCGGCCACAGAGCGGCTGGAGCGCGCGAGGAAGCTCGCCCAGGCGGGGCGCGCCGAGGCCCTGGCGGAGCTGGACGAGGCGGCGAAGGCGCCGCAGCCTCCCCCCCCGCGAGAGCTCCAGCGAGAGCGGGGTCAGATCCTCTACAAGCTGCGGCGCTACGGGGAGGCGGCGGAGGTCCTGGGGCGGGTGGCCCGCGACAGTCGCTCCCAGGACGACGCGTTTCTGGCGGCGCGGGCGCTGTCGCGGGCCCACAAGGACGCGGAGGCCATCCAGGCGTACCGGGCGCTGGTGAAGGCGGATGCCCGGGGAGCCCACGCCGAGGAGGCGACGTTCCTGAGCGCCCGGCTGGCGCTTCTGCTGGGCCGGAGCGAGGAGGCGGAGCGGGGCTACAGCGGCTACCTGAAGCGCTTTCGCCGGGGAAAATTCCAGAAGGCGGCGAGCTACGAGCTGGCGCTGGCGCAGGTGGCCACCGGGCACCACAACAAGGCACGAGCGGCCTTCAGCGCCCTGGCCCGCGCCGAGGACAGCCCGGCGGAGGCGGCCCGGCTCCGGGAGCTGGAAGGGGTGGCCGCGCTCAAGGCCGGCGACCAGGCGGGGGCGCGGCAGATCTTCCAGGCGGTGCTCCGCGAGCAGCCTCTCTCCTGGCCCGCCTTGATGGCCCGGGAGCGCCTGGCGCAGCTCGGAGAGGCGCCGTCCATGGCCCTGGATCCATCGCCGGACGGCGCCGCTCCCGCCCTCGACGTGAGGCTGCCCCCGGTGACCCGGTTCCTGCACCAGCTCGGGCTGGAGGACGAGGCCGAGGACGCGCTCCGGAAGGAGGAGAAGCAGGTGGAGGCGGCGCACTCCGCTCGGGGCACGGAGGCGCTCTGCGAGGCCTACGGCCAGCTCGACCAGGCGGAGCGCCGCTACCGGCTGGGGCAGAGCAAGGTGCGCCTGGAGCTGATCCAGAGGGCGCCGGGGGCCAGCAACCGCTGGGCCTGGTCCTGCCTGTACCCTGCGCCCTACGCCGGGCTGGTCCGGGAGGCGGAGGAGCGGAGCCAGCTCCCCGCGGGGATCCTCCACGCGGTGATGCGCCAGGAGAGCGCCTTCGACCCGTCCGCCCGGTCGCCGGCGCTGGCGGAGGGGTTGCTCCAGCTCCTGCCGACGACCGCCCGGGAGATCGCTCGCCGGGAGCAGGTGCCCCACGAGGAAGGGACGCTGCTCCGGCCTTCGGTGAACATCGATCTGGGGGCCCGGTACCTGGCGATGCTCCAGGGGATGTGGAAGGGGAACCTGGTGCTGGCGGTGGCGAGCTACAACGCCGGGCCCCAGGCGGTCTCCCGGTGGCTGGCCCACGCGCCCCAGCCCGAGGCGGATCTCTGGGTGGCGCGGATCCCGTACGGCGAGACAAGGTCCTACGTGGCCCGGGTGCTGGGCAACTGGGCCCGGTACGCTTACCTGGCGGGCGGCGAGGCCAGCGTCCCGAGAATTCCGCTCTCGATGAACGGAGAACTGCGGGCGGAGGAAGGGGCTTTTTGAGGGAAGAGGTACGTGGCAGTCGGGTTGAGGATGTGCCATCCTGCGGGGTCGGGGGTCATCCGGGATCATGTACGAAGAGCAGCAAATCCAACACCGATGCACCAACTGCGGAGAGCTCTCTCCTCCCATCCACGAGGGGGACACCTTCCTGAGCACGCGCTACGGCTGGCGGCTGCACCGGTTTCAGAACGAGCAGGGCGAGGTGAGCTTCGAGTGGCGCTGCCCGGGGTGCTGGGCTCGCTACAAGAACAGCCGGCTGAACAACCCTGTCGAGCCCCCGCCTTCCTCCGCGACGCGCAGCCGCGCCGACGCTCCTGCACCCCCACCCCGGCCTGCATCGGGGGTCTATTCCTTCGTCGCCGAGCGGACAAAGACCGGCAAGGGGCGCTAGAAAGGCTTGACTCCCACGGTTGATCGGGGGTTCCTTCCCGACTTGTGACAGGCACAACCGGCGCGCAGGGTGGCTCCTGGATGGTCCTCGTGGGCCAGGGCGAGCAGAAAACCGTCACGGTGCAGCAAATCGCGGAGCTGTACCGCCAGGGGACCATCCACCCGAACACCTTTGTCTGGCGCGAAGGCATGGGGGACTGGCAGCCGATCTCCGCGGTGGCCGAGCTCCGCGGGGTGCTGCCGGAGGACGAACCGGAGGAGCTGAGCGCCCTCGAGTCGTCATCCGGAGCCCGGGAGATCGACGACATGCCCACCACGATGCTCCAGTCGCCGATGGCGGCGATGGCGCCTCCGGCCCCCCGCCCGGCGCCGGCGCCGGCTGCGGTGGCTCCGATTCCCCCTCCCACCCCCTCGGCCCCCGCCGCCCGCCGTCCGGGCCCCGAGCGCCCGGATCTGCTCGCCTCCGCTCAGGCCTCCGACAAGGGGTTGGCCCAGGCCACCGGCCAGCCGATCCAGCCCTCCGCCGCGGCCACCACCCAGCCCCGCATGCAGAACCAGGGCGGCCAGCTCGTCTTCCCCGGCGTGAAGAGCGAGTCGTCGATGATCAACCTGCCGACGGCGTTCTTCATGGCCCAGCTCAACAGCCCCGGGCGCAAGAAGCGGCTCTTCGGCATCATCGGGGGCGGCGTCGTGGGGCTGCTGATCGGCGCCATCCTCGTGGTGCGCGCCTTCGACGCCAAGGAGAAGACCGCCGTCGAGCAGGGATGGTCCGCGCTCCACACCTGCCTCCTCGGCGAGCCCCTCAAGGACCGGGAGACCGTCGCCGAGCGCATCCGGAACATCCAGCTCGCCGTGGTAGGCACCCCGGTCGAGCGCCGCAGCAAGCCTGGCGAGCCGGGGTGGCCCTCCCGCTGCGCCCCCGTCGCCCACGACCTCGCCGAGCACGCCCGGGCCGCCGGCGGCGACTACGCCCCCCTCCACCCCGCCGCCGAGGCCCTCGTCAAGGCCATCACCACCGACGCCAGCGCCTCCTCCACCTTCCACGAGCAGGCAGAAAAACTCTGGGCCGACGCCGGCAAGGCCAGGCTCAAGGCCGGGGCATCCTCCAACACCGCTGCCCCCAGGCCCGCCGCGGCTCTCGGCTTCGAGGCGTTCCAGGCGCTCCCCAAGTTCCTCTCCGGCTCCTTCAGCGCCTCCAGCATCCGGACCGGCGCCCACGAGGCGGTGGCCACCCTGATCCTCGACCAGCAGGATCTCCCCGAGGGCCCCCACGTCTGCGCCGTCGCCGCCACCGGCAACGCCCGGTGCAGCAAGGTCGCCGCTGCCGCGAAGAAGCTCTCCCCCGGGCTCCGGGTCCTTGGCCACGTCGAGGAGGGCGCCCGCCCCTACCTCTTCGCCGGCGACCACGGCCAGATCGGACTGCTTCGCCCCGACACCGGCGAGCCGGTCACCTCCGCCTTTGTCCTCGGCGCCCGCTCCGCCAAGGACGGCTCCCTCTGGGCCCTGCTCCGCGGAGGAGCCCGCGACGCAAAGCTGCTGTACGTCTCCCCGGGCGGCGCCAAATCCGAGCGCCCTGGCCCCCAGAACCTCGGCGGCGACGCCCTGGCCTCCGCCGCCCTCGCCGGGGACTGGATCGCCTACCGCACTGGCTCCAAGGCCCCGCTCCAGCTCTCCTTCCGCAAGCTCCCCGAGAAGAACGGCGAGCCTGGCGCTGCCGTCGACGTGGGGGAGATCGACGAGGCTCCCCCCAGCGAGGCCCCTCTGGACACCATGCGCAGGCCCGGGAAGAAGGCCCCACCGCCCTCCTCCGACGCCGAGAACGAGCGCGCCGCCGCCACCTGCTCCGCCGGAGAGACCCTCGCGGTGCGCTTCCGGGGGCCGAAGGGCGACGCGGTGTCGCTGTTCCAGGCAGGGAAATGGTCTCCTCCCCTCAAGTCTCCCTCCGCCGGGGGCGTCTTCACCTGCCGCAAGGGCGAGGCCACCTCGACCCGGGCGACGCCCGCCATGGAGCAAGACAAGAACTGGGCCGCCATCAGCCACGTCCGGTGCAACCTCGCCGGCTGCACGGCGACCAGCGTGACCATGAAGGATCTGCTCCCGGGGCTGGTGGAGGCGGCGCCCATCGACGACAAGAGCGTCCTCGCCGTCGACGTCGACGGCAAGCTCCTGGTCGTCTGGAACGCCGGCTACGTGGGCGGGATCCGCATGAGGATGGCCCCGCCCGCCCAGATCAAGGACGCCGAGGACGTGGTGCTGGTCGACGCCCGCGACCCGAAGAATCCGCAAAAGCTCTCGGTGATCACCGAGCTCCAGCTCATCCCCGCAGGCTCCTCCGCGGTGCTCTTCCTCGGGGGGACCACCGGCGTCCGGGCGCTGCGCATCGACGCCTCCGGAGCCTTCTCGCCTCTCTCCACCACGGTCCAGTGACCCCGATGACCTCCCTTACCTCCCGCGCCGCTGGCCTGCTCCTGATCGCCGCCCTCGCCGCCGGCTGCGACGACAAGAAGCCGACCCCTCCCGCGCAGCCCTCCGCTGCGGCCCTGGCCACCAGCGCTCCCCCCGAGACGACGCCCGCCCCCTCCGCCGAGGCCCCGAAGCCCCGCAAGGAGGTCGTCTGCCCCAAGGGAACCACCGTGGAATTCCACGACGCGGCCCTGGAGACCGAGGTGCGCCGCAAGCTCAGCAAGCCCACCGGACCGATCTCCCAGGCGGACCTCAAGGGCGTGCGCACCCTCAACATCTCCGGAGGGCGGGTCAACGAGCTCGACCCCTGCATCTTCCCCCACTTCACCTCCCTCAAGGATCTCTTCCTGGGCCCCGGCGACCTCCACGACCTGTCGCCCCTCTCCACCCTCGCCACCCTCGAATCGCTGCGGGCCTCCATCAACAAGGTCAGCGACCTGACCCCGCTGTCGAAGCTCTACAAGCTCGACCGCCTCGACCTCGGG
Source organism: uncultured Polyangiaceae bacterium (assembly GCA_964605685.1). Lineage (GTDB taxonomy): Bacteria > Myxococcota_A > Polyangia > Polyangiales > Polyangiaceae > JANWXX01. Next base: position 16,358 of record CAZSDX010000040.1, on the reverse strand, counting down.
CGCACCGCCATCCGGGACCTCAAGCCCATCGGCGCCCTCGCCAACCTCACCGAGCTCCAGATCGACGACACCGAGGTCAACGACATCACGCCCCTGGCCGGCTGCACCAAGCTCGAACGGCTCAGCATCAAGCGCACCCTCGTCAAGGACGTCTCCCCCCTCCGCGGGCTCACCAAGCTCAAGTTCCTCTACATCGAGGGGACGTCCATCGATGACCTCTCCCCCCTCGGTGGCCTCGCCGCCAAGGGACTCAAGATCATCAAAAATTAGCGATCCCTCCGGCCTTGTTCAGATCCCCGCCCACGAAGCTCGTCCACGTCCATGTCTACGGAGCCCGTCCACGTGGACGGGAACCGTGGCCGTGGCCGTGGACGGGCTTGGGAACAAGGCTCGCGAACGAACGTTTCCCAACGTTTCCCCCACACGCTCCCTTTCCCCTCGCAGACGGTTTCCGCCCCGCCAGAAAGGCCAGCCCGTCGGCCCGGGGGTGGGTGGCTCGGCAGGGCGTTGGGGGTGTGGCTCGCACGCTCACGTTCCCGTGTCCGTGTCCGGAACCCGCTCACGGGACCCGGAGGCCGGGAGCCGGAGCCCTCCCACTCAGCATGGCGAACCACGAGTCACCAAACGGCGAACGTCGAGTCGTAACAAGGCCACCTGGCCAAGAATCGGGTCTCCCCCGTTTCTTCGAGGTTTTTGCAGAACGCCTCCCTCACAAAACGGTGAAAGCCGAGTCAGAAGGACGCGCGCCGGTACCGAAGAGCGCCGGGAACCGGCAGGTGTCTCGTCTTGCAGCGAACGCTACTCATAGGCTGTAGACAGATAGGCATCATCAGTGAGAAAGATGGTTGCTGTGGGCCAGAAGGACCTCGAGCGCTTCGGAGCACGCGTCCGCGCAGAGCGAGAGCGGCTCGGCGTGTCGCAGGAGGAACTCGCCGACCGTGCTGGGCTCCACCGAACCTACTTGGGCGGCGTGGAGCGCGGAGAGCGAAACGTTGGCCTGCTGAACGTACTGCGGATCGCGCGCGCTCTCGGCGTGGCGCCCTCGGCTCTCTTCAGGGACTTCCACGGGAGCCGTTCGGGATGACGAAGTTGGACACGCAGACGGCCATCAAGATCGCCAGCAAGCACCTCGGCAGCCTCAGGGGGCATGTCTTGGACCTGCTGACTGTGAGTCCGCCGATCTCGCCGGCGGCTGCGGTCAACCTTGCGAAGGTGATCTCGAAGTTGTCGCCGATGCTCGGTAACTTGATCGAGTTCAACACGGTCGAGTTCCTTAATCGCCAGAAAGAGTTTTCATCGCTGGGCAAATGGAAGCGCCAGGACCCGGGCTTTCCCGATGCGATCTTCGAAGGGGCGATCACACCCGCACCTGGATTCGAGATCAAGGCGTGGTTCCCCCTTGCGACGGAGATTACGGCGCGCTTCAAGGATAGCCAGAAGCACTTTCTCCATGACCAGACCTACGTGGTGCTGCTCGCCTGGCTCCCCGAGCATCTAATCTATGGGAAACCGGCTGTTCTCGATCTCTGCATCGTCTCCGGTGCTTCTGTTGCCGCAGCGCGGGATGCACATTATTACAACCCGCCTGACTACCTTGTGGTTGAGCCCAATGATACGTCAGCCCGAACGAGCAATCTCCAGCAGACGAACACGAACGGCTACAAGTTTCAGGGGACACCACAGCAGTTCGCGATCGCAGAGAAGCTCGTTACCTCGTGGGGTTCGGCCTTCAAAAACTATTCCTATGAACCGAATTATCAGCTCTGTGTACAGGAGTTGATGTCGAGGTTTCCGTATCGTCTGGACACGAACTTCGCCAAGATTGATCGCATCGTTCATACGGAGATCGAGGCCTTCAAGAAGCGCGTGTTGTCGAGCAAGATGCATGGGATGAGCGTGCAGGAGTGGGCTCGAATCCTTTGCAGTGACGACGAGGCGAAAATTGAAAATGCCCTGCGCGAGCATGTCAAGATTGCGTGGGACAAGCCCTTGGTGGAATGAAAGCGACTCACGCGGTCGACGCCAACGCCACTCAGAAACGTGCTGACAGCGCTCCGACGCGAGGTGCGTTGGTCCGCCGCCCCGGGTCTGTCCGCCATTCTTCAGGGGGGTCCGTCTGCGGTGGTTGGGGAAGGGGACGCCGGCGGAAGGGAGCAGGAATCTCTCGGCTCTTCTTTGGTGTCGAAAAAGACTCGCAAGGGCAACCCTGGCAGGTTGAGTCCGCTTCCCACCCCTCCCCCAACAGGTCTTGCCCATCGTTTGGTCCACTCACGGCCTTCACCCTGGTCGGGCGTTCAGGTCGCAAGGCAACCTCGCGGGGGCTCTGGCAAGGTCAACCCAGACATCAGCCCCACGGGCGGACCAAACGATGGGCAAGGCCCCCCAACAAGGGCGGACAGACCCTCAGCCGCCGAGAGAAGCGAGCAGCGGCACCTGTCGCGTGGCCTCCACGAATCGGCGCACACCGTATTGATAATACGTCGGATCGATCTCTGCGCTGAAGGCGTAACGCCGTAGGCGCTGCGACGCGAGTGATGCGGTGAACAATCCACCGAAGGGCTCCCACACGACGTCACCCTCATCCGTCGTTGCCTCAATGATCCGCGTCATCAGGTCGAGCGGTTTCTGATTGAGATGCACGGCTCGCCCTTCCTCCGTCTTCACTCGCTCCTCACCGCGAACGGCATTGCGGTCCCAGACATTCGTGACGCCGTGAGGGCATGAGAACTTTGAGCGCATGCTCTCCCACTCGACGCCAGTGATCGGCTTCTTCCCGTCCACGGAGAAATACGGACGTCCCTCGGGACGTCCGTGCTCGTTCGCGTAGTTCGTGAGCTTCTGCATCATCTCGGCCGGCGGGAAGTACCAGAGGTGTCCTTGGTCCAAGTACTTCCGTACGGCGGCGTCTTTGACGCCGCAAGCTTCATTGGCGCGCCGCAGCGTCAGGCCAGACCTCTTCCATTCAGAGAGGAGCCACTGCTTTAGCGACATGCCACCGATCTTCGCCTCAAACACGTATTGGACGCACACCTCGGTCACGACAGGGAATCGACGGATCCTCTGTGTGTTCACATTTCCGGCGATGTGACCAACACCCTTGTTCCAGATGTTGCAGTTGACGTAGCGCCAGCCGTACTTCTCGAGGATCGGATGAGCTGCTGCCCATCCAATCTCCGAATTCCAGAACCAGAGCGTTGTGTTCGGTCGAGCCGCTTCCGCCCACGCTTTTACGTGGGGCTCGTACCACGTCGGTACGTCCAGATGATCCGAAGTGTCGCCTTCGAACCCGAGGACGCCGTACGCACCATCAGAGACGATCGTCATCGGGCGGTCCCAGGACGAGTAGAACTTGAGCGAGTCCCCGAAATACAGCGAGACCCCTTCCGCTTGGTACAGGTTCGACTTGGGCACCGTGTCGAGGATGACCGCCTTTCCGCGCCCGACGGTGCTGGTCGGCGCGGCGCGCAAGGCGCGCTTCGCTGGCTGCGTGTCGCTCGTCATTTCATCCATGTCGGGTCCTTTCCGGCTGTCGCCGATCGCGCGGTAAACGGTGGTGTCACCGCCCACTCGTCGTTGCTTGCGTTGCGAGCGAGCGCATCACTGCGACCACTACGCCGTGGATGATTACATCGCCACTCACTCGAATCGGTACGTAGCGTGGGTTCTCGGCCACCAGGTAGAGGCCATCGGCAAGGATCCTGAGGCGCTTGACCGTTGTCTCGCTTTCCATTGTCACCACTACGATCTCGCCGTCTTTGGCAGTGGACTGTTCACGAACAACAACGGTGTCGCCGTCGAGGATGGCTGCATCACGCATGCTGTCACCGTCAACGGTGAGCGCGAAGTGGTGTCCACGACCGAGCCATGCCGCAGGCACCGCGATCCATCCTTCGTCAATTTCGACGGCTGTCGTGGGAAGCTCAGCAACGACGCGCCTAAGCATTCGCACGCGCGCAACAGGTACAGGCGCCTCTACCAACCGAACCTGGCGCGCCCGCCCACCGCCTAGCGTGATGTACCCCTTGCGCGCCAATGCTCGGAGATGGTCTCGCGCGGTTCCGGTGGAAGCCCAGCCGAACTCCTCGCACAGGTCTCGGTACGAAGGGGCTGGCTCACCACGGCTGGCGCGGTCGCGAATCGTCGCGAGCAGTCCGGCCTGAGCTGGGGTGAGAGGTTCGTGTTCCACGGGAGGAGCAATACCACTCATGTGAGTGGAAGTGCAAGTCGAAAAGCCAGGCTGCCACGATTTCCTGGTCATCAACTTGGCCCGCGCTGCCTGCTGCTCGGCCACGTCCCGGCGTGGGCCACCGCCCGCAGCGTCCGCTCGGTCATCGGCTCGGTGCCGTCGACGGCTTCGAGAACCAGCACGGTATCCTGAAGATCCGACGCCAGGATCAAGAGGTCGAGGAGCTACGCCACTCGCGCCCGCATGAGCCTCAGCTTCCGCGTCATTTCGGCCCGGTCGGCGATGGCGCCCCAGTCGGGCGGCGGGACCGTTCAAAGATCGTGAGAAGGTCAAGCCAGGCAAGCGAGCCTGAAATTCGGCAAAAAGGCATATGACGCATCGCGTGCATCCACGAACTCCTGGGAGCCCTGGGTCACTTTTTTGGATGTTCACGAACCAGCCAAATTTTAGGATAGAAGTTGCTGAGCCGGCGCCGACAGAGGGCCTCTCCACCTCTCCGGGGTGCGTCATTTGCTCGTCTTGGAGCCTCAACACCTTCTCACGATCTCAACTCAACGATTTTTCGGGCTTTTGGCATCCCCCTGAACGGTCCCATGGCGGCCTGCAGGTGGTGCGCAAGCGCGAGCTACCTTGACAGGTCAACGCACGGACTTGGGCTTGGAGGGCAGCGTCTCGGCGAGCGTGACGGCCCAGCGGCCTTGTTCCCAAGGCCGTCCACGAGCCCGTCCACGGCCACGGCCACGGTTCCCGTCCACGTGGACGGGCTTCGTGGACGGGGATCTGAACAAGGTCACCGTGGCCACGGCCCCTCACGCAACCCGGGTGCCTGGGTTATCATGGTCCGATGCGACGCAAGCCCTTCCCGGTCTGGCTTTTGTCCCTCGTCTTGAGCTGCTCCGAAACAACAACTTCCCCCGGGGGAGGCGCAGGAACCGCAGGGCAGGCAGGGGCTACGGGGAAAGCTGGCGCCGGGGCAAGCGGAAGCGCCGGAGCGAGCGGAAGCGCCGGGGCATCTACCGCAGGCGCTGGCGGGCTCGGAGGTCAGGGAGGTACCTCCGTCGAGACGCAGGGCGGAGGCGCCGGACAGGAGGCTGCGGGCGCTGCAGGTCAGGCCGGAGCACCCTCGGGTTCCCTGTGCGCCCCGGAGAAAAACATCATCGAGCATGGGGCCTTGGATGGCGGAATCTCGAACGACGCCCCGGTGGGCTGGGAGGTACGCGACCCGGGGAAGAAGGCCTCCTGTGGCCCCCCCGGGGAGCACCTCTACGAGGAGCCTCCAGCCCCCGGTTGCAGCGGGAAGTCCATCGTCGTCGATGCCCGGGGCGAATGGGATTGCTACGCAGTTCAGACCGTCTCCCCCTACAACAGTATCGAAGGAGGAGCGACCTACGTGGTTCGCGCGGTGGTCAGGAGCGAAGGCAACAGCGTCAACCCGGCTGCCTGGTTCCTCCTCGGAGCTCAGTGGCTCGACGACAAGGACACCTTCTTTGGTGACGAGAAGAACCCCAAGACCACCAGCGCGGTCGAGAACGACCACGACTGGAAGGTTCTGGAGTGGGAGCTCACCGCCCCCCCTCAGGCCCGTCGTATCCTCCTCTGGCTATCGGCTCACTACCCCGGCAAGGTGACCTTCGATCACGTCGCGGTGTACCGAAAATGAGACGTTGGCCCTCCATCGACCAGCTCCGCCGCAGCGCCGGCGCCGCCGTCGCCGACGGCTTCTTCCGAGGCGCCTCTCGCCTCGGCCGCCTCCACCCTCGCGCCCGCCCCGAGGCCCACGGCGTCCGGGTGCTCCGCGACGTCCCTTACGACGCCGGGGATCCACGGTTGCGCCTAGATGTATGGAGCCCATCTACCCACGCGGATCGCCCCCGCCCGGCGGTGCTCTACGTGCATGGCGGCGGGTTCCGCATCCTGTCCAAGGACTCCCACTGGATCATGGCGCTGCTGTTCGCCCGCAAGGGGTACGTCGTCTTCAACGTCGACTACCGCCTGGCGCCGGAGCACCCCTTCCCGGCGGCGGTCGAGGACACGGCCAAGGCCTACGCCTGGGTGACGGAGAACGCGCACCTCCACGGAGCCTCCGCGGAACACCTGGTGCTGGCGGGGGAATCCGCGGGGGCCAACCTGGTGACGGCGCTGACCGTCGCCGCCTGCTACGAGCGCCCCGAGCCCCACGCGCAGACGGTCTTCCGCACCGGGGTGACGCCGAAGGCGGTGCTCCCCGCCTGCGGGATGCATCAGGTGACCGATCCGCAGCGCTTCGGACGAACTCAACGACTGCCCCGGTTCATCCAGGATCGCCTGGAGGAGGTGACCCACGCTTACCTGGGCCACCTCGACGACCACCAGCATCCGGCCCTCGACCTGGCGGATCCCCTCCGCTTCCTGGAGACCGCCCCTCCCCCCGCGAGGCCCCTGCCGCCCTTCTTCCTCACCTGCGGGACCGCGGACCCGCTGCTGCCGGATACGGAGCGGCTCCACGAGGCGCTTCGGCGCAAGGGGGCGCCCGCCGAGGCGCGCTACTACCTGGACGAGCACCACGCCTTCCACGCCTTCCTCTTCCGGAAGAGCGCGAGGCGCCACTGGCGCGACACCTTCGCCTTCCTGGAGCGGCACCTCCCCGCTCCGCGGTGAGGTCCGCGAGTACGCCCGCAAGCACAAGCCCCGCACCCCGCCTGCTGCCACCACGACCTGACCCGCGACGGCGCGCCATTCCACGGAAGCCCTCACGCCTCCCGCGTGAAGGCTGCCGTCCGCAAGGCCGTGCCGGGCGTCGAAGGAGGTTGCTCCCGTCGGGTTCAGGAGAAGAGGTCGGCGGTGCTGGCCACGGAGATGGCCTGGCTCAGCCACCCACCGAGCGAGTTCGTGTTGGTCTCCGACAGGATGCGCTCACGCTGCGCTTGCGTCACCTCCAGCCCCCGCGCCGCCAGCACCGCCAGCACCGCCTCTGCCTTGCCCCTGGCCTCGCCCTCGCGCCGACCGCGCTCCAGCCCCAGCCGGTGCGCCAGCGTCAGCGCCCCTCGCGCATCCTGCAGCGCGATCCGGTCTCGTTCGTAGGATTCCCACTCCTCCAGCGTGAAGGCCGCCGTCCTCGCCTCCTCCAGCGCTTTGCCCACCACGGTCCCCCGCAGCACCCTCGGCACCCCCGTCAGCTCGCTCGCCTCCCGGAAGAAGTAGGCCCACCGCTCCACGTTATTCTGCGGGTCCAGGGCCGGATCGTACTTCGGAAGCTCCAGGAACACGTACTGGATGTGCCCCATGCCCTCGGTACCCGAGTGGGTCTCGCGCATCTTCCACCGGCTCAGCAGGGGCACGGTGCTGCCAGTGTCGCGGGGCCACAGCTCGAAGTCGCAGATGCTGACGGCCACCACGTCGTTGAGCCTGGGGTACTCCTCGCCGCCGCGGAGCTGCCCCGTGTAGGACTTGCAGGCGTTGTAGACGACGCGCTTGTCAAAGCCCTCGACAGGGAGCACCTGCATCTCGATGACGTAGGAAGTCCCCTGAGCGTCGGTGCACTTGACGTCGACGATGCTGAGCTTGGCCTCCTGGACCGAGGGCCGTAGCTCCGCTGGCAAGAGCTGGACGGAGACGATCTGGTGGGCGTCGTCGGTTTCGAGGAGGTCGTTGAGCAGCGCGAGGAGGAGATGGAGACGAGGCTCGGAGGCGAAGAGGCGCTTGAAGACGAAGTCGGTCTTGGGGTCCGCAAACACGGGGCGCATGGCGAGGAAGGAAGGTAGCGCCGCAGGGTGGCGAGGTCACGCCCAGGCGCGACGTCCGGGGGAGCCGTGGGCTCACATCCGCGGCGGCGCCTGGATGCCGAGGAGCGACAGGCCGGTGGACAGCACCCCGGCGGTAAGCTTGCAGAGGGAGAGCCTGACCGCGCGGCGCTCCGGGGTCGCGTTCTTCACCGGACACCTCTGGTAGAAGGTCGAGAACGCCTCGGCGGTGTCCGAGAGGAAGGTGCAGAGCAGGTGGGGCTGCAAGGAGGACTCGACAGCGACCACCGCCTCCCGGAAGCCCAGCAGGCGCAGCATCAGGGCGCGCTCCGCTTCCTGCTGCTCCTGGTCCTCGGAGGTGAGGGTGAGCACGTCGGCGAAGCTCAGCTCCCCCAGCTCCTTCTCCGTCTTGCGGAAGATCGACTGGGTCCGGGCATGAGCGTACTGCACGTAGCCCCCGGTGCGCCCCTGGAACTTGACCATGCGCTCCACGTCGAAGACGTAATCCTTGATGCGGTCGCTGGAGAGGTCCGCGAACTTGATGGCGCCGACGCCGACGCTGCGGCTCAGCTCCAGGATGGTCTCCTCGTCCGCGACATCGGTGCAGTTCTCGCGCACCTCCTTCTCGGCGGCCTCGACCGCCTCGTCGATGAGATCGACCAGGCGTACGGTGTCGCCCTGGCGCGACTTGAACATGCGTTTGTCGGTACCGAGGACCGAGCCGAACTTCACGTGCTCGGCGCGGGCCGGCGGCGCGAGCCAGCCGAGCTCCTTCGCGGCGGCGAAGACCATGGCCAGGTGCTGCTCCTGGGGGGCACCGACGACGTAGAGGAGGCGGGTCGCCTTCAGCTCGTCGACGCGGTGACGGATGGCGGCGAGATCCGTGGTGGCGTAGCCAAACCCGCCGTCCTTCTTGCGGATCATCAGGGGCAGCGGCTCCTTCTGGCGGTTGAGGAACCCCGGCGGGAAGAGGCAGAGCGCCTCCTCGTTGACGACGGCCTTGCCCAGCCGCTCCAGCTCGTCGCAGAGGGGGGCGAGGGCCGGGTTGTAGAAGCTCTCCCCCTTGATGTCGTCGGGGGTGAGGGTGACATCGAGGCGGCGGTAGACCTCGGAGAAGTAGCGGCGGGAGAGCTCCACCAGGATGCCCCAGAGGCGCAGCGTCTCCGGGTCGCCCCCCTGGAGCTTGACCACGCGGCTCCGGGCGCGCTCGGCGAAGGACGGGTCGCCCTCGAACTTGCCGCGGGCGGCCTTGTAGAACGAGGAGAGCTCCCCCACCCCCAGCTCGTTGCTGGCCTCCGCCTCGCCCAGATCGAGGAGGTGCTCGATGAGCATGCCGAAGGGGGTACCCCAGTCGCCGACGTGGTTCTGGCGGATGACCTCGTGGCCGCGGAAGGCGAGGAGCCTGGCCAGGGCGTCGCCGATGACGGTGCTGCGGAGGTGGCCGACGTGCATCTCCTTGGCGACGTTGGGGGCGGAGTAGTCGATGACGACGCGCTCCGGGGAGGAGGCACGCGGGACGCCGAAGCGCGGGTCGTGGAGCATCGCGGTGGCGGCCGCCGCCACCCAGCTCCCGGCGAGGGTCAGGTTGAGGAACCCCGGGCCCGCCACCTCGACCCGGGCCAGCACCTCGCCGGTGGGCAGCGCGGCGGCGATGGCCTCGCCCACCGCGCGGGGCTGCATCCTGAGCCGCTTGGCCAGCCCCATGGCCAGGTTGGCCTGGAGGTCGGCGTGGGTGGAAGATCGGAGGATCGGATCTTCGTCCGCGAATTCAGGGCCAAAGGCGGCCTGGAGCGCCGCGCGGAAGAGCGGGCGGAGCGCCTCGCTCGGGTCGTGGAAGTCAGTCATGAGGGTTTTTGGAGGTGTCGAGGATCGACGGGAGAGAGGGCAATTTCCTGAGGAGCCGGTGGGGCTAGCGGGCCACCGGGTGAGCGGCCACGACCCGGAGCCAGTAGTCGCCGCAGCTATCGTTGCGGACGTGAATGAACTCATCGTTGACGTCGAGGATCTCGAGCATGTTCCCGGCGGGCGGCGCCTCGTTGCCGCCCTTGACGCCGGTCGGGCTGAAGGAGACCCAGGGCTGCACCAGCAGGGGGCGGGCGCCGAGCCGGTGGAAGATCCGGTACTGGGTGCCGGCGCTGAAGTTGAGGTGCTGGCCGTCCGCGGCGGAGGTCTCGTAGACCTTCGCGCCGTCGGCGGTCGTCACCAGCGCGCCTCCGCGGAAGTCCGCGGGAGGGTTGGACTCGGTGGAGACGTCGCAGGTGGACGCCTCGCAGCCCGCCGCCGCGAGGAGGAGCGCCGCGAGCGGCAGGTAAGCCGAGGATCTTCGCCGCATCGGTCGCGTGGTAGGTGAGGAGGAAGTCGGCGCCCGCCCGGCGGATGCTGGTGAGCACTTCCATCGTGGCCTTGCGCTCGTCGATCATCCCGGCGGCGGCGGCGGCCTTGATCATCGCGTACTCGCCGCTGACGTTGTAGGCGCCCAGCGGCAGCGGGGAGGCGGCGCGCACCGCCCGGATCACGTCCAGGTAGGCGAGGGCGGGCTTGACCATCAGCATATCGGCGCCCTCCTCCTCGTCGAGGCGGACCTCGCGGAGCGCCTCCCGGGCGTTGGCCGGATCCATCTGGTAGGAGGCGCGGTCGCCGAACTGCGGGGCGCAGTCGGCGGCGTCCCGGAACGGACCGTAGAAGGCCGAGGCGTACTTCACCGCGTAGGAGAGGATGCTCACCTCCCGGTGACCGCTCCGGTCCAGCGCCCCCCGCAGCACGCCGACGCGGCCATCCATCATGTCGCTGGGCGCCACCACGTCGGCGCCGGCGGCGGCGTAGGCCAGGGCGATCCGCGCGAGGATCTCCAGGGTGGCGTCGTTGTCCACGTCGCGGCTGCCGTCGGGGCGCGTGTGGAGCACCCCGCAGTGGCCGTGCTCCGTGTACTCGTCGACGCAGACGTCCGCCATCACCAGGAGCTCCGGCGCCGCGTCCTTCATGGCAGCGATGGCGCGGGGAACGGGGCCGTTGGGGTCGGCGCCGCACTCGCCCCGCGCATCCTTGTGCGCCGGGAGCCCGAAGAGGAGCACCCCGCCCAGGCCCAGGGCCTGGGCCTGCCGGGCCTGCTCGGCGGCGGCGCTCACCGGGAGCTGGAACACCCCCGGCATGGAGGCGATGGGCCGGGGCTCGGCCAGCGTCGCCGAGAAGAATAGCGGCAGGATGAGGTCGTCGGGGCGGAGCGCGGTCTCGCGCACCAGCGCCCGGATCGCGGAGGATCTCCGCAGCCGCCTCGGACGTTCCACGGGAAAGGCCATGGCCTGCACCCTAGCGGTCCACCTGCCCTCCGGCAATTGTCGCCGTGGGTCTCCGGGAGAGGTTGCCAAGGGAGGGGTTTTGCCGTACACAACGCGCCCCCTTAGGAGGAGACGCCCCCATGTTCCTCATGATCTCCAAGAAATCCCGCAAGACCAACCGAAGCCGGACCAACCGCCTGCGCGCCAAGCTCAAGGCCAAGTACAAGGCCCGCAAGGCCCGCCTCTACTGCGCCAACCGCAGGTGATCTGAACCCCGGGCCCGGCGCCGCCCGCCGCTGGCCCCGCGCTTGCTTGCCGGGCTTCCAGCGGGCCACCCCTCCGCGCCCCGAAGATCCATGATCTTGAAAGACGTGCTCGCGAGCCAGGGCAAGCGCCTGGTCTCTCACCCCAAGCTGCTCCGGTGGATGACCGACGACCGGGTCATGCGCACCGTCAACGGCCTGCTCGACGGGCAGCAGCGCGTCCAGGACGCCTCGGAGAAGCTGCGGGAGGCCTGGTTCCTGCTGATCAACGGGCGGTCTCTCCCGGCGACGGAGCCCGCGCTGGACGAGCAGATCCCCACGATCTCCGCCGAGAACTCCCCAGCCCCGAAGCCCCCGGCCCCCGCCGGAGCGAGCCCCGAGGCCACACCCGTGAACGGGGCGCACACCCCCGCCAGGAAGGCCACTTCGCAGGGGGAAGACCTGGCCGCATCGATCGCTTCGCGCACGTCGCTGGCGGGCCTCGGGGGCCGCGACGTCTTCGAGAAATGCTTCCAGTTCACCACCACGGAGAACGCCCGCAAGATGGGCGTCTACCCGTACTTCCGGCCCCTCGACAAGAACGACGGCCCGGAGGCGATCCTCGACGGGCGGCGGGTGCTGATGCTGGGCTCCAACAACTACCTGGGGCTCACCACCCACCCGAAGGTGCGGGAGGCGGCGGAGCAGGCCATCCGGGAGTACGGCACCAGCATGACCGGCTCGCGGCTGGTGAACGGCTCGATGAAGATGCACCGGGAGCTGGAGGAGAAGCTCGCCGCCTTCCTGAACAAGGAGGCGGCCCTGGTCTTCACCGCCGGCTACCAGGTGAACCTGGCGACGCTGGCGGCGCTGCTGTCGAACAAAAAGTCCGTCGCGGTCATCGACCGGAACGACCACGCCAGCATCTACGACGGCGTGCGGCTGGGGCAGGCGGCGGGCGCCCGCATGGCCCGCTACAAGCACAACGACCCCCAGAGCCTGGAGCGCTGCCTCAACGACCTGGCCCCGGACGAGGGCGCCCTGGTCATCTCCGACGGGGTGTTCAGCACCGAGGGGGAGATCCTGCGGCTGCCGGAGATGCTCCCCCTGCTGAAGAAGCACGGCGCCCGCCTCTTCATCGACGACGCCCACGCCCTCGGCGTCATCGGCCCCGGAGGCCGCGGCACCGCCCACCACTTCGGCCTGGCGGACCAGGTGGACCTCATCGGCGGGACCTTCTCCAAATCCCTCGCGTCCATCGGCGGCTGGCTGGTGGGCGACCCCAAGGTGCTGGAGTACATCAAGCACTTCGCGCCCTCCTTCATGTTCGCCGCCAGCGCGGCCCCCCCCTGCGTCGCCGCCGCCATGGCCGCCCTCGACGTGATGCAGCAGGAACCCTGGCGCATCGACAAGCTCAACGAGAACGCCGACTACATGCGCCGGGAGCTGCGCCGGCTGGGCTTCGACGTCGGCAAATCGGAGACCAGCATCGTCCCGGTCTACATCCGGGAAGACCTGCGCACCATCCTCCTCTGGAAGGAGCTCCTGGAGGAGCACGGCGTCTACACCAACCCCTTCATCTCCCCCGGCGTCCCCCCTCGCCAGGCGATGCTCCGCACCAGCTACATGGCCACCCACACCCGCGAGCACCTCGACCGCGGCCTCGAAGCCTTCGAGAAGGCCGGCAAGAAGTTCGGCGTCATCGGCTCCGGGTGAGTACCCGTGCCCGTGGCTGTGCTTGTGCTCGTGGTTGGCGCTCGGGATCCACTTGCCTTCAGGACGACACGGCGGAGGCTCCCCCCGCAGGAGGGGATGAGGTCGTCTGGTTTCGCTGCAGGAGGGTCGCCACCAGCAGAACCCCTACCAGCAAGGCCAGGACCACCAGGCTCCCGGTCAGGATGACCATGCGGCGTGAGGGCGGAGGCTCCACAAGCAGGGTGCCCCCCGCGCCTCCTGAAAGGGGAGCTATCCCCGGGGTGCTGTACGAGCCCGATGGCTCCGAAAAGGCGTCGATCGAGGGCGTCATCGGGACGGTTCGAGCCACCCCCTGAGAGAGCACAGGATGGGACACCCTGGGGACGTCGGGAGGATGCATCTCCCCGGGCCGGTTCAGGAACGCCAGCGCGGCCTGGGGCGTGCTCACGCGGGTGACCATCTCGTCCTCGTCGGTTTCCTCCTCGGAGGGGTTTGTTGCGAGCTGCGGATGCCCCGAACGTTCATTCCCCGGGACGTGGAGCCTCGGCGCGGTTTGCACCGGAGAGCCAGCGAGCGCGTGGTAGGTCTCGCGGAGAGCCGCCTGCATGGACAGCGCATCCGGCCAGCGGTCGGTCGCCTCGAAGCGAAGGGCTGTGTCCACCAGACGGACCAGCGAAGCCGGCGCAGAGGGAAGGACCGTGGCCAGGGAGGGCGCCGGGCGGGTGGCGGTGGCGATGAGCTGAGCGTTCGGGGTTTCCCCTGGATGAACGTGGCGCCCGGAGAGGAGGGTGAAGAGGGTGGCGCCGACGGCCCAGAGATCGGAGCGAGGGCCGATGGCGGAGGTCTGTCCCATCGCCTGCTCGGGGGCCATGAAGGCCGGCGTCCCCATGGTGGTCCCGGTTTGCGTGAGCTTCCCCACCCCTTCCCGGAGCCTGGCGATGCCAAAATCCAGAAGCTTGAGCGTGCCGTCCGCGAGGATGAAGATGTTCTCGGGCTTGATGTCGCGGTGGACGATGTTCTTGGCGTGCGCCGCCGCCAGCACCGACAGGATGGGGTCGAGGGCACAGAGCACTTCCTCGGGAGGGAGCCGACGCCCCTTGCGCAGCCACCGCGTTTCGAGGGATTCGCCTTCGAGGAGCTCCATGACCAGGAAGACCGAGCCATCCTCGGCCACGTCGTCGTCCAGGACCCGCACCACGCTCGGATGGTCGACGGCGTTGGCGACGTAGCCCTCCCGGAGAAAACGCTGGTGGATCTCGCCATCCAGAGACAGCTCCCGGTGGAGCACCTTGATGGCGCCGCGGGAGCCGTTACGGTGGGTGGCCTCGTAGACCGCGGCCATGCCGCCGACCCCGACCAAGCGATCCAGGCGCCACTTCCCGCGAAGCCACCCACCTACGCGGGCCTGCGAGCGGGCCACGATTGGATCGGAAAAGTCCATGCCATCCACGTTCGAGAACCCGAACATTGTTCGACATCCACCTTGTCTCGTCAAGCAACAGATCCCCCACGGAACCCCGGTGACACCGCGCCTTGAAGCTGGTTCGGGAACCCGAATCGTTCTACCTTGTTCGCGCGGTGATGAACGAGGATCCCGTCGAGACAAGGGCGAGGGCGCGCGTTGGTCGGCTCCTCCGTGACAAGTGGAAGCTGGAACGGCTCCTGGGGGTCGGCGGCATGGCCGCGGTCTACGAGGCCACCCACCGTAACGGCTCCCGCGGCGCCATCAAGGTGCTCCATCTCGAGCTGTCCCTCGATGCGCGTATGCGCGAGCGGTTCTTGCGGGAGGGCTACGTCGCCAACGCCGTCGACCATCCCGGGGCTGTCCGGGTCCTCGATGACGACCGCGATGAGGATGGTTCGGTCTTCCTGGTCATGGAGCTCCTCGAAGGTGAATCCCTCGACGCGCGTCAGCGTCGTCTCGGCGGGGTTCTCCCTGCGGAGGAGGCTCTGCTGTTGATGGATCAGCTCCTCGCCGTGCTGGCGGCGGCGCACGCCAAGAACATCCTTCACCGCGACATCAAGCCTGAAAATCTCTTTCTTCGTGTCAACGGCGAGCTCAAACTCCTGGACTTTGGCATCGCCAGGCTCCGGGACAGCTCCGCCACGGCGACCCGCACGGGCATGACCATGGGGACGCCGGCCTTCATGGCCCCCGAGCAGGCGATGGGACAGACCTCCGCCATCGGCCCTCGCTCCGATCTCTGGGCCGTCGGCGCCACCCTCTTCACCCTCCTCTCCGGACGCCACGTTCACGAGGCGGATAACCCCAACGCGATGATGATCGCGGCGGCGACCCGCCCGGCGCCCTCCCTGGTCACGGTCCTTCCCTCCGCGCCGGCTCCGCTGGTCTCCTTCGTGGCGCGTTCCCTCGCGTTTTCGCCGGACGACCGCTGGCCGGATGCGCTGTCCATGCAGGCGGCCCTCCGCGAGACCTACCAGGCTCTCACGGGGGCCCCGTTCCCGACCGAGCGTCCTCACCTGGCGGTGGAGGTGGCGCCTCCCGTGGGAACGACCACGGGGACTCCGGTCGCGAACGCCTTCACCGATGGACTCCTCTCCAGCGCCGCCACCGCGCCGATCCGGCCTCCTCGCCGGCGGGTCGCGCTGGGGCTCGCTGCGGCGGGGGGGTGGTTCTTGTGGGGGTTGTGCTTGCCTTTCGTCCCTCCGAGCCGGAACGAACGACGGCGGTCAGCGCGGTTCCTTCGGTGGCGCTTCCGAGCGCGAGCAGCGCAGCTCCGGCGGTCACGACCCTGGAGCCTCCGGCCCGAGGCAAGCTACGCATTCAGCTTGATGACGAAGAGTGCGAGCTGAGCATCGACGGGGTGGATCGGGGGCAGATCCGTGCCTCTGCGCCCCACGATCCCTTCGAGCTTCCTCCAGGAGAGCACGAGCTACGGTGCGAGTTCCGCAGGGAGCGCGTCCTGGAACAGAAGGTTCACATCGACCCCGGAGAGACCCTCCAGGTCAGCCTCCAGGCCAGCCGGGCCAGCAAGAAAAAAACCTCCCGTCCTTCGGCTCCGACCGAGAAGCCCGCGGCTCCCGGGAAGACGGCGGCTCCCGAGAAGCCCCCTCCTCCGGTCGACCCCTCTCCCCCCGTCGACCCGATGGATCGCCGTCGTTGAACTCCTCACCGCCACACCGGGCCTTGCAGGCAGTGCTCCCCCCTCTGCCCGCGAGGGAGAGGGGGGGCTGGGGGGGTGAGGTCCCCCGTGGTACGTTCCTCTTCCGATGTCCTACG
>CAZSDX010000039.1:0-21688 GCA_964605685.1 uncultured Polyangiaceae bacterium | reverse complement strand
CCCGCCGGGGCGACGGCGAGGCGGAGCGCGCGGCGACCCTGCGCCTGGCCGAGCTGCACCTCCAGAGCGGCGCCACCGAGCAGGGGCTCGACCTGCTCCGCCAGTGGACTTCCCGCCAGCCCGGCGACCTCGCCGCGCTCCGCACCCTCCTGGACCTGGAGGCCGCCGCCGGCAACTGGCCTGCGGTCATCGACCTCAGCAACCGCCTCATCGCCGCTGACCCGGACGAGACCAAGACCGAGGCCGCCCTCCGCCTCCTCGACGCCTGCACCCGCGCCGGCCACCCCGCCGACGCCCGCCCTGGCCTGGAGCTGGCCTTCGCCTCCTTCCCCAGGAACGCCCCCGTCCGCTCCGCCCTCAAGCAGCTCTACGAGCAGCTCGGCGCCCAGCGCGAGCTGGCCGACATCCTGCTCCACGAGGCCGCCGACATGGAGAACGAGGCTGACCGCTTCGCCCCCTACCGCCGCGCCGCCGAGCTCTACCTCGCCACCGGCTTTGCTCCCAACGCCATCCCGGTCCTCGAGGCCGCCCTCCACGCCAAGCCGGGCGACCACGACTGCACGGTGCTCCTCGCCGACTGCTACATCGCCATGAACCAGCTCGAGCAGGCCACCAACCTCCTCGACGCCACCATCGCGGGCCACAAGAACAAGCGCTCCCCGGCCCTCTCGGTCCTCCAGCACCGCATGGCCCGCGTCGCCCTCGCCGCCGGCGACCGCAGCATCGAGGTCCAGTGGCTCAACGCGGCCCTCGACTCCGACGCCCAGAACACCCAGGTCGCCGCCGAGCTCGCCGACGCCGCCACCGAGATCGGCCAGCTCGACCTCGCCCACAAGGCGCTCCGCGCCATCACCGTCGCCAAGAACCCGGGCCCCATGTCCAAGGGCATGGCCTTCTACCGCCAGGGCCTCCTCAGCTACCACCAGGGCGACCAGCGCAAGGCCGTCGTCATGGTCAAGCGTGGCCTCCAGGAGGATCCCTCCCTCACCGAGGCCCGCACCTTCCTCGAGCAGCTCGGGGAAAAAGTCTGAGCGCACAACCGGCGATGGCGTGGGCCGATGGAGGTGCATGTCGCCTCCTCCTCGGCCCCTGCTCCTCTCCCTCCTGCTGCTGTTTCTGCCCTCCCGGGCCCTCGCGGAAGGCTCTTCCCCGGGGTTCCTCGTGGGGGGCCCCTTGCTGTTTTCCCTGGGCGCCTGGGGGTCTTCCCAGGGAGAACGAGGAGCCTGGCTCCGTCTACAGGACCCCGGCACAACGCGCACGGCGCTGGCCTCGCTCCCCCCGGAGCAGGCGCCGCGGGCCGAGTCAGGAGAGCGGCGCCTGGGGATCCCGGCGGCGCGGTTGAGGCAGCTCCAGCGGGCCGCCTGGCGGAGCGCGGGGCTGGAGGACTTCCACCGGGATCGCCTCGCCGCCCGGGCCCGCTACGCGGCGCTGCTGCCTCAGGTGCGGCTCCGGGGCCTCCAGAGCAACGGACAGACGCTCCGGTACACGCCGCTCAACGAGGACGATCTGCGGGCGCAGGCCACCGGGCAGGCAGGGACGGTCTACGAGGTGCGCCTTGATTTCCGCCTGGACCAGCTGATCTTCACCGACGACGAGATCGCCATCGAGCGGCTCCAGCAGGAGCACCAGCAGCAGCGCCAGCGGATCACCCACCGGCTGACGGAGCTCCTGAGCGCCTGGCACCGCGCCACGGCCCGCGCCGCCCTCCCGGAGCTGACCGACGAGGAGCGGATCGAGGCCGAAGCCGCCCTGCAAGCCGCGGAAGTCGCCCTGGATCTGCTGACGGACGGGGCGTGGTCATCGACCGCCGGACGGTGAGCGGAGATCACTCGATGCGGCGGACGATCCAGTAGCCGCGGGGGGTATCGACGGGCCCTCCGACGGCGCCGGGGGCGAGGGAGAACAGCTCGACCTCCGGGGCGGGCTCCAGGATGCCGCGGCCCATGCGCCCGGCGTCCTCCACGGAGCCCGGGTCGCCTTGCTTGACCGCGGCCTTGAAGTCCTTGCGCGCCAGCTCGGCGAGCTGGCGGGCCCGCTGGAGGGCGTCCGGCTTGTAGGGGGCATTCTCGGGGGCGAACTGGGCGCCGCGGTACTGCACCAGGACGACCCCGAAGCGAACGGTCCTGGGTGCGTTGGCGGACAGCCTGCGCTCGGCAGAAGGCAAGGGTGGGGGCTCAGGCGGGAGGAGGCTCGGCGCGCTCCGTGGAGGGATCGACACCAGCGCGGTGGCCGAGAGCGCGGCGGACCAGGAAGGCCAGGCCCCGGCCCGAGGCCGGGGCCCCCCCCGGACAAGCAGGACACCGACGGCCCCCACCACGAGGGCCCCGAGGGCGATGGTCGTCGACCGCTGCACCGGGGCGTTTTACCCCGGAACGGAGGACCGCAACAGAACGCCGTGCCTCCCCGCGCAGGGACCAGATTTGAGGACAGCGGGGCGTCGCCCCTGCTACAACCTTTCCCTGGGCCCCCCGCGGGCGCTGCCCCCTCCCGGGAGAGACGAGCGAATGTTCAAGGTCGAGTGTCCTGGCTGCAAGGCTAGCTACAACGTGGATGAGCGCCGCGTGCCGGCGAGCACGGGCATGAAGATGCGGTGCCCCAAGTGCACGACCACCTTCCAGGTCAAGCGACCCGAGGAAGCCTCCGGCGCCACCCCCATCGCCCCCGCCGCCCCGCCGCCCAAGCCCGCCGCACCTCGACCCCGCAAGGCCACCGTGATCGGGCTGGGCGGGCTCGCCCCCGGGCTCCCGGGGGCGCCGACGCCCACCGACCCAGGCTCCGGGGAGGAAGATTTGCTCCCGGCGGTGGTGATGCCCAAGGGAGCAGCCCCGGCCGCGCGCGCTCCTGCGCCTGCGCCCTCTCCCTCTCCGTCGGCCATCGACGAGCTGGATCTGCCGGTGGTGGCGGCGGATCTCCCCGCGGCGGTTCCGACCCGCGGAGCTCGCGCCCGGACCGCTGCGCCGCCCACCGGGGGTCTCGCCGTCCCCGACCTGGACCTCGATCTCCCCGCGCCCGTCGGGGCCGATCTCCCGGCGGTTCGCCGCGAGGCGGCGGATCTCCCGGCGGTGCGAGGCGGGAGCTCCCCCGTGATCCACGGAGGCGCTGACCTGCCCGCGGTCCGGGGAGAGATCGATCTGCCCACGGTCCGCGGCGGCGCTCCTGCGCAGCCGCTGGCGAAATCAGGCCGGCAGATCACGGGGGGGGTCCTCTTTGACGACATCGATCTCCCGGGGGTTGGCGCCGATCTCCCGGAGGCGCGGCGCGTGGATCTCCCGGCGATCAAGGGCGACGCGGCACTACCGGCGATCAAGATGGGCGCGGATCTCCCGGCGATCAAGGGCGGCGGAGGGTTCGGCGAGATCGACCTTCCGGAGGTGGGAGCGGGGCTCCCCGCGCCCTTCGGCGCCAGCGACCTCACCCCGAACGCTCCCCCGGTCCAACCCCCGCCGGACGCGGGCTTCGGGGAGGATTTTGGTTTCGACTCCATCCCGGAGGCGCCGCCCAAGGCGCCCGCAGGGAAGAGCGAGTTTGGAGGAATCGGTATCCCCCGCGCCCCGAGCCTCCCGGATTTCGGAGCCGTCAAGCCCCCCGCCTCGCCCTTCGGTGACCCCGCGGAGGAAGACCCCTTCGGCTCCGGACCTGTCGGGGCGGATCCCTTCGGGATAGCCCCTCCCCAAGCCGCAGCAGCCCCGCCCCCCAAACCGCAGGCGCCCTCTCGCCAGGCGGGCGGAGGGACCGATTTCGGCGAGGTCGATCTGGGAGGCGACGCGGGAGACCTCAGCGTGGCCAGGGATCTCCCCAAGGCGCCCCCGAAGGGAGCCGCAGTAAGCGCCCCCGAGGCCCCCGGCTGGGGGGAGCGTGACCTCGGCGGCGGCGATGACGACATGGAGTTCGAGGCGATCCCCCAGGAGAAGGGGGACGCGCCCAAGGAGCAATCCGCGGAGGTCGACGCCTCCGCCAGCGTGGCTCCCCCCAGCGGGACGAGCAAGGTGGCCGAGGGCCGCACCAGGATCCAGGCAGCCCCGATCATCGCCCCCCCCAAGTCCTCCGGGAAGGCGCTGCGCACGGTGGCGCTCCTGGGGCTGGTGGTGCTGCTGGGCGGGGGCTCCCTCACCTTCACGCCCTTCGGGGCCTTCGGGGTCAACGCCATCACCGACGCGGTCAAGGCCAAGGACTACGAGGCGCTCCGGGTCTCCACCCTGACGGCGCTCCGGCAGCACTTCGCGAAGGATCTGGCGACGGAGGCGGCCGCGGCGCTCCAGATGGCGGAGGCCAACCACGCAAGCATGCCGCGGGCCACCGGGGTCACGGTGCTGGCGGTCTACGCGGCCTACGCCAAGGAGCTGCGCTTCGGCCGCGACTCGGCCCAGCACGCCCACGCAAACACCCTGCTGGCGACGGTCCCTGTGGACGCGCCTCCTCCTGGCTACGAGTTGGCCAAGGCGGCCCAGGCGGCGGCCTCGGATCAACTCGCCCGGGGACAGAACCAGATCGAAGCGCACCTGCGCCGGAACCCGAACGACGAGGACGCGCTGGCCCTCGCCGCGGAGATCGCCCTGCTGGCCAGGGACAGCGAGCGCGCCACCGCCCACTGGACCAAGCTCGCCACCGACGCGCCCTCCCCTCGCAGCCTCTTCGGCCTGGCGCGGGCCCACCTGCTCAAGAAGGACACCAACGCAGCCAGGGAGGCGGCCCAGAAGACCCTGGCCCTGGAGCCGAAGCACGTGGGCGCGCTGCTGCTGCTGGCCAACATCACCTGGACCACCCAGCGCGACGAGGCGGCCACCACCAAGAACCTCGACACCATCCTCAAGGGCAACCGGGACGCCGCCAGCCAGGAGGAGCTGATCCAGGCCTACACCCTCGCGGGCCACATCCACCTGACGCGCTCGCGGGTGAGCGCCGCCGAGGCCTCCTTCGGCGAGGCGCTCAAGATCAGCCCCAAGGCATCCGGCGCCCTCGACGGGATGGGCGAGGCGCTCTTCCGGGCCGGACGCTTCGCCGAGGCCCTGGCCCGCTTCGGCTCCGCCATGGAGGCGGACCCCGAGGCCGTGGAACCCAAGATCGGCGTCGCCAAGACCAAGCTCGCCCTGGAGCGCCTCCAGGAGGCCAAGGAGCTGATGCGCTCCCTGGACAAGAAGCTCCGCGACGAGAAAAAGCCGGACTTCCGCGTGCTCCACTGGAAGGGCCGCGTCAGCGAGGCTCTCGGCGACAAGACCGCCGCCGAGACCGACTACAACGAGGCCCTCAAGCTCGCGGGCGATGACCCGGGCGTCGTCGACACCTACATCACCCTGGCCCAGCTCCTCTACAGCCAAGGGCGCTCCGCCGAGGCCCAGAGCAAGCTGGATGAGGCCAGGGCAAAGCTCCCCCGCTCGGTCCCCCTATTCAAGGCCCTCGGCGACCTGGCCTCCCAGGCCGGGCGCTACACCGAGGCGGAGGCCCACTACCGCAACGCCCTCCAGATGGACCCCCAGGACATCAGCACCCGCTTCGTCCTCGGCATCACCCTCCGCCGCCTCGCCAAGTTCGACGCCGCCTCCGAGGCCTTCGACAAGGTCACCGAGGCGGACAAGGACTACCCCGGCCTGTCCCTGGAACGCGCCGTCCTCTACGAGGCCTCCGGCCAGTCCGCCAAGGCCGTGGAGCTCTACGAGTCCGCCCTCGCCAAGGCCCCCAACGACCCGGACCTGATGCTCCGCGTCGCCGCCGCGCTCCTCGCCGCCCAGCAGCCCGGCCCCCGCGCCGAGGAGCTGCTGCGCAAGGTGCTCCAGCTCCGCCAGAACAGCGCCGAGGCCAACCACTTCCTCGGCCGCGCGCTCCTGGTCAAGGGCACCAACCTCGCCGAGGCCCTCCGCTACCTCCGCCGCGCCACGGACCTCGACCCCAACCGCGCCGAGTTCTTCCTCTACGTCGGCTGGGCCGCCAACGAGGCGGACGACCAGCAGCTCGCCAGCACCTCCCTCGCCAAGGCCCTCGAACTCGACCGCAGCCTCGCGGACGCCTACTGGCAGCGCGGCGTGCTCCGCCGCAGGCAGCGCGCCCTCGCCGAGGCCGAGCAGGATCTCCTCAAGGCCCTCGAGCTACGCCCTTCCCGCTACGAGGCCCACGCCACCCTCGCCGAGGTCTACGAGGAGCAGCAGAAATGGCCCGCCGCCCAGGCCGCCTGGCTCAAGGCCCTCGCCGCCGACAGCAAGCGCGCTCTCTGGCAATTCCGCCTCGGCAAGCTCATCTACCAGCACGGCGCCAAGCCCGCCGCCCTTGACCCCCTCACCAAAGCCGTCCAGCTCGCCTCCCAGTCCCAGATCCCTGCGCCCTGGATGGCCGACGCCTGCCTCCTCCTTGGCGAGGTCGAGCGCGCCGCCGGCAAGAAGGATCTGGCCATCGAGCACCTCCAGCGCTTCCTCAGCCTCGCCCCTCTCGACTCTCCCTACCGCACCGACGCCACCAAGGCCCTCAAGGCCCTCGGCGTCGACGTCCCGTGATCAACGCCGGTACGGGTTCGACGAGAGCCCGTCGTCCCCCGCCGGAACCTTCTTGAACCCCGTGGGCACCGCCCGGGGCACCGGCGCGGACGACGCCGCCGACACCGGTGCCGACGCCACCGCCGATGGGATCGTGGTCGCCGACGGCCCAGGCTCGGCGGACGACGGTGCCGCACTCGCCGCGACGACCACGCTCGCCACCGGAACCACCACCGCCACCGGAGGGGGACGGGTCACAACCCACACCAGTACACCCACCGCCGCTGTGGTCACCACCAGCGCCACCCCCAGCACCCCCAGCAGCACGCCGTTGGTCCTGGAGGCGGAGACGGGCGGGGGCGGCGGTGTGAAACCGGAGCGCGATCCGGTGGACGCCTCGTAGGAGAGCGCCGCCGACGACACGCTGGAGAGCTGCGCGGGCGTCTCGGCGGCGGTGGGTTCGTCGGGGGGGATCGACCCGGAAGGCCGGAGGTTCCGGACCGCCGCGCGGCGCTGAGCGATCTCCTCCCCGTGCATCTGCTCGATGTAGCGGGCCACCTCCCGGGGGGTGGCGACCTCCACGCCGGAGCGGGCGGCTTGCTCCAGGGCCTCGGCGAAGTCGGCGCAGGTGGGGTAGCGGGCGTCGAGAGGCCTCTCCAGGGCGCGGGCGCAGATGGCGTCGAGGAGCGGGTGGATCTCCGGGTGGACCGCCGAGACCCGGGTGATGTCGCCGTAGAGCACCTTGGTCAGGGTCTCGGCCTCGGTGTCCGCCTTCCCCCGGAAGAGGCGCCGCCCGGCGAGCATCTCCCACAGGATCACCCCCATGGCGAAGACGTCGGCGCGGCGGTCGGTGGGCTCGCCGCGGGCCTGCTCCGGCGCCATGTAGGAGAGCTTCCCCTTGAGTTGCCCCGTGCGGGTGACCGCCAGCCGCTCGTTGGCCCGGGCCACGCCGAAATCGGTGATGCGAGCGCTCCCGTCGACGCTCACCAGGATGTTCTGCGGGCTCACGTCCCGGTGCACCACGTTCAGCAGCCGCCCGTCCTCGCCAACCAGCTCGTGCGCCGCATGCAGCCCCGCCAGCGCGTCGAGCGCGACCCGCACCGCGATCGACGCCGGGATCCTGTCCCCCATCGTCGCCGCCTTCGCCAGCATCTTCGCCAGCGTCGGCCCCTCGACGTAATCCATCACCAAAAAGTGCCCCCCCTCGTCGGCGCCGAACTCCAGGGTCTGCACCACGTTGGGGTGATGAAGCCGCGCCACGATCCGCGCCTCATCCAGGAACATCTCCACGAAGTCCTGCTGCCGCTCCAGGTGCGGGTGCAGCTTCTTGATCGCCACCTGCCGCTCGAACCCGGGCGCCGTCGCCAGCCGGCCAAGGTACACCGTCGCCATGCCCCCTGACGCGATCTCCGCCAGGATCTCATAGCGGCCCACCTTCTGACGCCGCGCGACCGAGGACTCCGACGACATGCCCGCCGTCTCCCCTAGCGGGGCTCCGCTCCCGCGGCAACCAGCAGAAGAACAACCTGCGACAAAGGGGCAACCATCCGTCTAGAATAGTCCATTTACCCCCAGCGCCACACCTTTCCCGGCGACCTCCGGCGCGATCCAGGGCGCCACCCGGGCGCTGTCGGCGGGCTTCTTCCCCCCCAGCGGGGGCGCCTTCCAGTCGGTGAAGAGCGCCACCACCCCCGTCGCCACCCCCACCACCCCGGTCACCACCAGCAGCGTGTTGGTCCGCCGCTCCTTCGACAGCCCCTCCTGGAACGCCGGGCAACTCCGGCTCTTGCCCGCGCACAGCTCCCTCACCCGATCCGGCCCCGGGTTGGAGAGCGTATCCAGCCCGCTCCAGGTCGCCAGCCCTCCGGCCACCAGCGTCGCCCCCGCCCCCGCCAGGAAAAACCACGGCGACAGCCCCGCGGAGGGCGGGACCACCACCGGGGGCGGGGGCGGCGGAGGCGGCAGAGGCTCGCTGGAGCTCGCTGGAGGAGGCGGTGGCAGCGGCGGCGCCTCGAAGTTCAACGTCTCGCTCCCGCTTTTTTGCGCCTGCACGCTGGCGGAGCGGGTGCGCCCCTCGGACCACCCGGCCACCACCGTGTGGGCCCCCGGCTCCAGGAAGATCACCGCCGTGGGCAGCGGATCGGCGCCGAATACCTTGTCGTCGATCACCAGGGAGCAGGCCGGCTGGCAGCTCACCTTGACCCGGTGGTAGAGCTTCTCGTTGGCCTTGAGCACGCCCTGGGCGAGATCGCGCAGGGTGGCCTCGTCGGGGAACCGGACCAGGGCAGAGGCCGCCAGCGTGGCCGCCTTGGCCCCCTGCTTGGCCGCCCTCCTGGCCCGGATGGCGTTGTTGAGCGCCGCCGGGTTCGGCGCCAGCCGGTCGGCGGTCTCGAAGAGATCCGCGGCCTCCTCGAAGCGCCCGCTCTTGAAGGCCCGCGAGCCCTCGTCGAAGGCGTCCGCGGCCTTCTGGAGCCGCTGCGGATCGGGCTCCTCGGCCCGCACCGCCGCCGCCACCAGGGCCCCGGCCACCAGCGCCATCACCACCGAACGGGCTCGCACCGGGCGATGTTCCAGCCCGGGGCCGCCTACGTCAACCCCGGGCGTCGGGGGGACTTGCGGTCGGCCCCGGGGCCCGGCACTCTTCCCGGGTGCCGCGCCGATCGCTCCTGGGACTCCTCGGGGTCGTGTTGCTCGCCTTGCCGGCCACCTGCAAGGTGTACCCCGACTCGCTCCTGGATCCGCTCCCTGGCGGCGCCCCCACCGTCGAGCCGGCCACCGGCGTCGGCTTCTGGTCTGGCGAGGGCGACGGAGCCTGCTTTTCCGCGCGGCAACCCACGGAGGAGTTCCGCCCACCTCCCTCCGACGCCCCGGACCTCGACCCCATCTTCCTCGGCGTGGACCAGCTCTGGCTCGGCGGCCAGCGCCTCGACGGCACCGTCGACAAGGACGCCTGGAGGGATTTCGGCTTCGACCTCGACGGCACCTGCACCGCCTCCCCCACCTGCGAGGAGCAGACCGCCACCTCCTGCAAGCGCACCCAGGCGGGCCTCGTCCCCGATGGCAACCACTGCCGCGACAACAACTTCGGCAAGCTCCAGAACATCGTCTCGGGGAGCGCCGACGTCGGCGGCCGCTACGGGCTCAACGACGGCTCCTTCAACTGCGGCCTCTGCTACGGCAAGTACAACATCCTCATCCGCATCTCCGGCTACAACGGTACCGCCAACGACGACGAGGTCCGCGTCGATCTCTACCGCTCTCCGGGCCTGGAGGTCGACCTCCCCCTCACGAGCTGCGACGGCGACCCGACCACCCGCCTCTGCTGGTGGGTCGCCGACACTCCCTGGACCGTCGACCGGAAATCCACCACCGATCCCCAGGCGACCTCCCTCGCCGCCGCCCAGATCGCCGACCCGGCCGCCTTTGTCCGCGACGGCTACCTCATCGCGCGCTTCCCCAAGAAGGCTCTGATCTGGTTCCCGGGTCAGTACCTCGACACCACCACCTTCCCCCTGCTCCTCACCCACGGCCTCGTCTCCGCCCGCCTCTTCCGCGCCAGCGATGGTACTTTCCGCCTCGGCGATGGCGTGATCGGGGGCCGCGTCACCAGCGAGGACGTCCTCCAGAGCTTCCGCTGGGTCGGACTCTGCGAGGGGGACCCGCTGCTCCCCATCGCCAAATCCTCCGTCCAGGCCAACCTCGACATCGCCAGCGAGCCGGATGCCTCCTCCGACGCCCCCTGCGACGCCCTCTCCCTCGGCGTCGTCTTCTCCGCCCGGCAGGCCAACGTAGGCAAGCTCGTCGACGGACCCGACCTCGTCGAGTGCCCTCCCCCCGTCGGCTCCGGCGGCGCCGCAGGCTCCGGGGGAGCAGCCGGCTCCGGCGGATTATTTCCCCTTCTTGCACCCCTTGAGGTGCTTCTTCACCGTCTCCAGCGGCACCGCCACCTCCGCCCGCATCCCCCCCTGGAACGGCCTCACCCGCGACCGATCCAGCAGGTCCACCAGCGCCTCATCCCCGTCCGCCCGCGCCTTCACCCGCGCCACCGCCACCGCCGCCGCCATCGACTTCGCCAGCTCCACCACCTCCTGCGAGCCGTGCCCGTGCTCGTCCTGGTGCCCCGTCCCGTCCATCACCAGCAGGATGTCGTCCAGCGCGTCCACGTGCAGCTCCATCCTGGAGAGCGCCTTCCTCATCTTCTCCTCCATCTCCGGAGGCGCCAGCTTCGCCAGCGCCTCGCCCCCCACCACCCCGTAGATCTCCCCGTAGGTCTCGCTCTCCGTCAGCGGCGGTTTCCCCGGGGGAAGCTCCCCCGACAGCCGCTTCATCGCCCGCTCCACCGCCTCCGCCTGCCCCACCAGCACCAGTTCTTCCCGCCACACCCCCACCACTTCCCTCGTCGACCCTGGCTCGCTCAGCAGGCGACCGTGGGGCCCCACCGCCCGGACCTCTGCCCTCGGCGCGATCTTCTTCCAGTCCACGCTGGCAAACTTCCCCTGGAACGCCATCACCTCCCGGTCCTGTCCTTCTTCCTTGAACAGCGCCACCCGCTCGATGGCTTGCCTCCAGTCGAGCCCGTGCTCCGCCATCTTCCGGTCGAACCGTTCCTTCTCCTGGTCGCTCAGGCAGTCCAGCAGCAGCCCCGCCACCGGCGTGTCCAGCAGCGCCCTCGCTTCCACCACCATGGCCACGTCCGCCGGCGCTGCGAAGGCCACCAACAGCGGATCCCTCGGCGCAGGCGCCGCCTCCGGCCCGGCGGACGCCGAGGCCACGGCGCTCGCCACCGGCGGGAGCACGAAGGTGCGCCTCGCCTCCATCCGCTGGTACTCCTCGGAGCGCTGCGAGGTCGGAAACGACCTGGATACGGGTTTGGGGGTGGGCTTTGTCTTCCCGGACGTGAGCCAGGCTCCCAGCCCCAGGAGCACCGCCGCCAGCACCAGCCATCGCGCCTGTTTCATGGTCAAAAATCCTTCTGCTCGAAGCGCCACAACCCCAGCGCCAGCGCCGCCCCCGCGAAGAGGCCCGTGCCCGCCAGCAACCGGAACAGCTCCGTGGTCGTCTTCCCCTTGCCGACCGCCACCAGCGCCGCAAGATCCGCGATGCGCGAGAGCCGGGGGAGCGGCGCCGTCACCAGCTCGAAGGCCGAGCGGCCCAGCCCCGGGGAGAACGCCGGAGCGATATCTTCCCGGTAGCCGGCGACGATCCCGGCGATGAGCAGCGCCCCGCCCAGCGCCGCCGACAGCGCGCTGCTGCGGACGAACACCGCCCCCGCCAGCATCACCGCGTAGATCGCCGCGAAGGACACGCTGGCCAGCGCCGCCGCCCCCAGCAGCCCGGCGCCCCACACCCCCGCCTTCCAGGAGAACAGCGCCACGCAGCACAGCGCCCCGTAGAGCCCAAGCAGCGTCCCGAGGACGAACACTCCCAAAAAAGTGCCCACGAGCAGCTCCCACCGGCGCACCGGAAGCGACAGCAGGTGCTCGATGCGCCCCGGCGCCAGAAGCTCTGGACCGAAGTCGGCGCAGGACAGGCACCCGAAGGTCAGGCCGCCGTAGAACATCACGTAGGACACCGCCTTGAACACCGGCTCCAGCGCCGCATGCGTCGTCGACATCTCCCTGGACGACAGCAACGACCCGAAGAGACGGGTCGCCGCCAGGGCTCCGTCGATCACTTCCATCTGGAGCCCCGCCCCCAGCGCCAGCACCACCAGCGAGATCGCCGCCCCGAGCCCCTGGAACCACCGCCGCGCCGCCGCCTCCCGCAGCACGTCCAGCGCCACCGCCAGCACCACCCTCATGGCTGCCTCACCGCCTGCGCCAGCGCCTGCTCCAGGTCCGCGCCTTCCTGCTCCAGCCCCACCAGCAGCGCCCCGGCGGCCCGCGCCTGGTCCAGCCGCTCGTTGAGCGCCTCCGGCGACAGCGCCTCGATCCGGAAGTTCCCCTCCCCTTCCTGCGCCACGAACCCCAGCGCTGCCAGCCTCTCCGCGCTTCCCCCGGCGAACCGGACCCGCCACCCCTGCCCCTGCCCGAGCTCCCCCAGCGCCCCTTCCCGGGCCAGCTCGCCCCCCACCAGGATCCCCACCCGGCGGCACACCCGCTCGGTCTCCGCCAGCAGGTGCGAGTTCAGGAAAACCGTCGCTCCCCGCCCGTTCTCTTCCCTCAGGATCTCCCGGATCTCCACCCGACCCAGCGGATCCACCCCATCCGTCGGCTCGTCCAGCACCAGCAGCTCCGGCGACCCCAGCAGCGCCGCCGCCAGCCCCAGCCGCTGCTTCATCCCCTTGGAGAACCCTCCGATCTTCTGCCCCCGCGCCCCCTTCAGCCCCACCCGCTCGATCTGCCGCTCGATCTCCTCCTTCGCACCGCCGAGCCCCTTCAGCCTCGCCACGCTCCCCAGAAACATCGGCGGCGTGTAGGACGCCGGCAGCGCCAGCCGCTCCGGCAGGTACCCGATCCTCGCCCGCACCCCTGGCTCCTCCGGATCGCCCCCCAGCACCTTCACCTCGCCTCCGCTTGGCCTCGCGATCCCCAGCATCAGCTTGATGAAGGTGGTCTTCCCCGCCCCGTTCAGCCCGATCAGCCCGAAGCTCTCTCCCCGGCGTACCGCCAGCGTCAGCCCCCGCAGCGCCACCTGCCCCGGAAACTCCTTGCGCAACGCCCTCGCCTCGATGGCCACCTCACTCATGTCCTCCCCCGACGTGCTCGTCCCCGCAAGCTCAGTACGCCTTGATGTGGATCCTCGTCGACGGGCCGTTCTTCTTGCTGGGTCGGATGGCACCCCACCCGGGCGGCAGCGGAGGATCGGTGAAGTTGAACAGCCACTCTCCATCCGACGCGGAGATGTTCAGGCACTCGGCGCTCATCAGGTACCCGAACCGGTCGTGCCAGTAGGCGACGTGCATCGCCAGCGGCGCCTTCACGTACTGGATATGCGGCACGTCCCCGAACCAGAACACCGTGGGGGCGCCTCCGTCCGGCGACATGGTTGAGAGCCTGTCCTTCCACTGGAACGGGAAGACGCCCAGCTCCGTCGTCGCGTACTTCTTCGGATCCTTCCCGGGTACCGGGATCCCCCCCTTGCCCGCGGACCAGAGGGTGGTCCACAGCGCCTTCTTCCCGCGGTACGCGGTCATCGTCCCGGGGAGGATCTTCGCCTCGATCCACTTCTCGTCCTCCCCGATGGCCTGGTGGAGCTTCTCCACGCCCCGCACCACGCTGATCGCGGGCCCCTCGGCGATCCAGGCGTCGCCCTCGCGGGTCTTCAGGTAGACGGTCTTCCCTTCCGTGGCGGACTCGCCGGTGAGCTGCACGTACGCATGCTTGGACCACCGGGCCTGCTGCTCCGCGAAGGTTCCGTCGGCCTTGCGCTGGAGCTTCACCGCCCCCTCGTGGGCGCGCACCCACGCCAGCGGGAGCGACACCTCCTTGCCCAGCTCGACGCCCTTGAAGTCGCTCTTCTTGTAGGGAAACGCCCTGTCCGCCGGGATCAGGAAGAGCTCCGGCGTCAGCAGCCACACGCGCCCGGAGTGCTTGAACGCCCGGGCGTAGGAGAACCCGCTCCCCGCCGGGATCACCCGGACCTTGGCGAGGTGCGGGTGCCAGGGGCTCCCCGGGATCGGCTCGTTCCCCTTGTAAAACGGGGGAACCTCGTCCGTCGCCTCGATCTTCCCGGCCTTGTCCACGAGCCACTCGTGGCCTTCGGACCATTTCCCCAGCGTCTTGAAGGTGTACTTCGGGCCAAACTCCAGCTCGGCCCGCTCCTGCTCCTCCGGCGTCGGGATCCGCGAGTACATCGGCGCCCCCGTGGAGAACGCGTACCGGTACGGGTACGGACCCTCCCCCGGCGCCACTGCTGCCAGCGCCTTGAAGTACGGCGCCTCGAAGTCGAAGGTCGTCGTCGCGTCCGTGCACACGTACCCCCGGGGCTCGACGGCGTACCACTTCCCCCGGCAGTCCCCGCCGGACACCGGATCCTTCGTCTTCAGCGGCACCGTCGTCCCGATCCGCACGGACCCCACCGGCATCGTCCCCTTGGGCCGCCTCGGCTCTTCCCAGATGTAGGTGTACCAGGCGACGCTCCCGAGGCGCGGGCGCGTGTCTGCCGGGGCTGCAACTTCGGCGGGAGCCCCAGCCTCGACCTCGGTCTCGGCGGCGACCGGAGCTTCGGTTCCGGTTTCGGCCGCATCGGCGTCAGCAGCGACCGGGGCCTCGACGGCGACGGGAGCAGGAGCCGGCGGGGGCGGCGAAGGCGGCGAGGACGCCGAGCAAGCGAGGAGCAACGCTCCCAAGGCGACCCCAAGAAGGATCGCTCCCCCCTCTGCCCTTGAGGGAGAGGGAGGCTGGGGGGGTGAGGTCCCCTCCGTGACTGCCGGAGGCTCTCCCCCCTCTGCCCTTGAGGGAGAGGGGGGCCGGGGGGGTGAGGTCCCCTCTGCGACGGCTGGGGTAGCTCCCCCCTCTGCCCTTGAGGGAGAGGGGGGTTGGGGGGGGTGAGGTCTCACCATCGGTGGTAGGCTGGGTGGCCCTCCCGGACGGCGACGAAGGTACCGAGGCAGGTGGCGGTGACCTTGCCGCCAGCTTCCAGGGTGGCCTCGACGACGACCCGGTCGCCCTCGATGGAGGCGGGCTTCGCGCGCAGGTGCAGCGGGCCGAGGGGGGTGGGGCGCCGGAGCTTGACGTGAAAGTCCGCGGTCACGGTGCAGGGAGGGTTCGCCTCGCCCCGGGCGACCATCAACGCATGAGCAGCGCACCAGTTGGAGTGGCAGTCGAGCAGCGCGCCGAGGATCCCGCCGTTGACCATCCCGGGGAACGCCTGGTGATGCTCCTCGGGGGTCCAGTCGGCGACGAGCCCGTCCCCCTCGACGAAGCTCCGGATGCGGAGCCCCTTCGGGTTGGACGGCCCGCAGCCGAAGCAGGTGTTGTGGGGAGCGTACTGCTCCTGGATGCTCACGCCCATGGCGTGGAGGTCTACCCCTGCCTCCGCGGAGCGCCAAGTGGTTCCGGACACCGGCTCACGGCAGCGGGATGTGCTGCACCCCTCTCGCCCCCAGGGAGGCGAGCAGGTAGGAGTCTCCCAGGAAGAGCTGCTCCGGTTTCCCCCGCAGGAGGAACGAATCGAAGGCCAGGGAGGGCCCGGAGATGCGCCGCGACACCAGGAGCACGTTCGCCGAGGTCGGGTGCAAGAGGATCATCCGATCCGCCCGGGACAGGGCGATCTTGTAGGCTTTGCTGGGCCCGAGGTCCGGGAGCGCCAGCTCCTCGACCGAGAGCTTCCCGTCCACGGTGCGGACCCGGAGCGTCCGGGGGGGAAGACCGGATTGGAGGGAGGCGTTCTGGAGCACCAGCAGGCCCGACGCTCCGGAGCCGATCCCGGTCGGGATGTGCTGGGTGTCCTCGATGGAGAGGGTATCCTGCACGACGAGGTTGGTGCTCTTGAAGGAGACCTGGCGCATCTCGCGGACAACCCAGGTACAGACCTCGTTGTAGAGCCAGTGAGGCTTGATGCCCCAGGGACCATAATTCCCCTCCTTGGCGAGGGAGCTGCACTGCTCCCAGGGCCCGATCGTGGCGGTCTCTTGGCGGAACCCAACCACCAGCGCGGAGCCTGCGCCCGGATCCGGCTGCACCAGGAGCCCCGGCAGCTCCGCCGGGGCCTTGGCCTTGGGGGGTTCCGGGCTGGACAGATCGATCTCATCGAGGAAGAACGTCGCCTCGTCGGGGGTCTTGTCGGGCTCGAACTGGTGCGACGTGTAGAGGGAGCTCCCCGCGAAGAACAGGGGCGAGACCAGGGGCCCCGCGGGGAGCACGATCTCGGGTCCGAGCTTGGGCGAGGTCGGATCCAGCAGGTCGATGAAATGAAGCCGCTGGGTGGTCGCGCCTTGCTTGATGTCCTCCCGGAAGACCAGCCAGCGCCCCGCGTTCACCGCGGCGGCAGCGGGGCCGGCGATCAGCTCCGAGAGCCCGGGGATCTTCCCTTGTGCCTGGAAGTCCAGCACCGCATCCCCCGCCACCTTCGGCGCCCCGTCGACGAAGGTGAAGATCACGACGTGGGTCCCCTCGGGACGGGGCCAGTAGGCCACCAGCGCGTCCTCCCTCGGGAGGAACTGGATCCCCGCAGGAAAGGAGGAATCCTCGCACTGGAGATACGCCGGGATCTTCCCGGCCACCTCCGCCACCGAGACCTTCGCGTCGAGCCACTCGGGGGCCTTCAGGGACACGGCGTCGAGCCTCGGCGTCCCGTCCCACCAGTCCCCGGAGAGCTGCACCACGCGACCGTTGACCACCGCGGTCCGGGCGACCTTCTTGGCCAGCGTCGCCTGGCTGGTCTCCACCGGCTG
This sequence comes from uncultured Polyangiaceae bacterium, assembly GCA_964605685.1. GTDB lineage: Bacteria > Myxococcota_A > Polyangia > Polyangiales > Polyangiaceae > JANWXX01. The sequence continues at coordinate 4,891 of CAZSDX010000039.1, read as the reverse complement.
ATCCCGGTCGGAGATATCGAAGGTCCGCAGCTTGTCCTCGGCGAGGGCCAGCAGCCGCTGCCCCTTGAGCAGGGCGCGCCGGGCCTGGCCGTGCTCCGGCACGACGCCTCGCTTCTTGAGCCCATCCCCCGCGTAGTCGATGAGCTGGATCCCGCTCTCGAAGGTGCACCCGTTGGCCCCCAGGAACGAGCCCGAGAACGGCACCATCAGCAGCCCTTCCTCCTCGGCGATGTGGAAGGCCTTGTGGATCCGATCCCGGTCCTCCACGAACGTCCCGATCTTGGCGAAGTGGACCCGATCCAGCAGCACGGGCTTGTCGAGCTGGGCGACATCGAAGAGCGATACGTTGAGCGGACCGACATCGTTGAGGTTGTCGAAACCGAGCGCCAGGAGCCGGTCGCCCCGGGGCTCGATGTGGTAGACCCACCCCGGGATCACCAGCTCACCTCGCTGCTTCGGCTCCACCGGGTCGCTCAGGTCGAAGGTGAACAGCGGATCCGTCTCCCGCACGGTGATGGCGAAGGCACGGTCGCCGTCGAAGCGAACGGTCCGCAGCCGCTCGCCCGGGGGCAGCGAGAACGGGAGCTTCGCCAGCGGTTTCAGCGCCTGGCTGCTCTCCACCTGGAAGGTCTCCACCGCCGGTGGCTCGTCGGTGAACGCCGGCTGGCTGATGACCCGGAGCACCCCGGCATGGACATCCATCTGCCAGCGGCTCTCCACCCGCCCCTCGACATCGACGGAGGCGCCCAGTGCCAGCTTGCCCGACGGGTCGCTGGCGTCCACCACCTGCACCCGCGAGCGAAGCTCCTCGCCGCCTGCCAGGAAGAAGCGCCCTCCCTGGAAGATCAGGCTCTTGGGGCCAGCCGTCTTCTCGCTCAAGAACGACCGCTGGTCGAGGATCTTGACCTGCCCCCCGGGGGCCGTGGCCACCGACGAGAGGGAGGTTCGGTGCTGGCCGTTGCACAGCTTGCAGCCAGGCTTCTCGTGGGAGGCCACGTAGAGCACGCTCCCGACCAGCCGGGAGTCGGCCACCTCCCCCGGGAGCACGACGCCCCCTTGCTCGGCGACGGCCTGGGGGTTCGACGCATCCAGGATCTCGACGCGAGCCAGGGAGTTCTTCGAGCAGAAGCCTCCCTTCCAGCAGTCCGGGTCTTCCCAGCCCTGGATCAGCACGATCACCCGCCCCCCCTGGACGTACATCTCGAAGGGTTCGCCGTACATCGGGTGGTGCCCGATCACCCGGAGCTGATCCGGGTCGGAGACATCCACCACCGAGAGGCCGCTGAAGCGCGAGAGCGCGTAGAGCCGCTCTCCTTCCAGCTTCACGATGTCCGCCTCCTGGATGATCCGCAGCGGAGGCTCCATCCCGTTCCCGGGGGGGGTCGGCTTCCCCGCGGTCGAGCCCGACGAGCCCGAGGCCCCCCCCACGGGTTTGCTCCCGCCGGAGCCCCCCGCCGCAACGCTCCCTCCGGCCCCCCAGGAGCCTCCGCTCCCGCCGGTGTACCCCCCCGGGGACCAGCTCGCCGGGGAGCCATCCATGGCTCCCGAATCAGCACCGCACCCGGATGCACCCAGCACCGTCAGCGCGACAACCCCTGTGATTTGTGCCGCAAAAGATCTTTGTGCCCTCATGAAACCAAGGGTACCAGAAGGTCAGGGAGAGGCCAGGTGCCACGCAATCCTGCGGCAAACGGGCCCCGGAGCGGCGGGGGCTGGCGCGAGGGAGGGCTTGTGGTTTGAGGGGCGGTGTTTAGCTTGCTACCCTTGCAAGCCCCCATGAGTCAGCAGCCCAAGCAAGGAAACCCTCAACGCGAGGGGGACATCGAGACGGTCCAGCGTCCGCGGGTCGAAAAACCGCGGAAGTACAAGGTCATCTTCCACAACGACGACTACACCACCATGGAGTTCGTCGTGCTGGTGCTCATGCAATTCTTCCACAAGAGCGAGACCGAGGCGACGCACCTGATGCTGACGATCCACCACAAGGGAAACGCGATCGCCGGCGTCTACAGCCGCGATATCGCCGAGACCAAGGTGGAGCAGGTGACCAGCTTCGCCCAGGAACACGGCATGCCTCTCAAGGTCACATCGGAGCCGGAATTATGAGAATTAGCCCCGAGGTCGAGGTCGCCCTCTCCCTGGCCGCCCGCGAAGCCGCGCGGCGGCGCCACGAGTACATCAGCGCCGAGCACCTGCTCTACGCCCTCCTCTTTGACGAGGAGACCCGCAAGGTGGTCAAGCACTCCGGCGGCGATCCGGAGGCCATCAAGCGGAAGCTGGAGAAGCACCTCGAAGACGACGTGGAGGCGCTGATGCACGACACCTCGCCGACCCCTTCGCTGGGGTTCCAGCGGGTGGTGCAGCGGGCTGCCACCCACGTCCAGTCGTCGGGCAAGGGCGAGCTCAAGGGCAAGAACATCATCGTGGCCCTGTTCGCCGAGCGGGACAGCTTCGCGGTGCAGGCGCTCACCTCCTCCGGCGTCACCCGCTTCGACGTGGTGAACTACATCTCCCACGGGGTCTCCAAGCTTGGCCAGGATGACCCGGACATCAACCCCGACACCGACAGCAGGCGCGGCGAGGGCGACGAGGAGGGCGAGGGCGAACCGATACGCGACCCCCTCGCCCAGTTCACCGTCAACCTCAACAAGGAGGCCGAGGAGGGCCGGGTCGACCCGCTGGTGGGCCGCGAGCTGGAGATCACCCGCAGCATCCAGATCCTCGCCCGCCGCCGGAAGAATAACCCGATGCTGGTGGGCGACGCGGGCGTCGGCAAGACCGCCATCGCCGAGGGTCTCGCCTGGAAGGTGGTCCGCGGCGAGGTGCCCGACGCCATCAAGGGCGCCACCATCTACTCCCTCGACCTGGGCGCCCTCATCGCCGGCACCAAGTTCCGCGGCGACTTCGAGAACCGCCTCAAGGGCGTCATCAAGGCCCTGGAGAAGAAGCCCGGCGCCATCCTCTTCATCGACGAGCTCCACACCATCATGGGCGCGGGCCAGGTGAGCGGCGGCACCCTCGACGCCTCCAACCTCCTCAAGCCCGCGCTGGCCTCCGGCAAGATCCGCTGCATCGGCTCCACGACGTTCCAGGAGTTCCGCCAGCACATCGAGAAGGATCGGGCCTTGGCCCGCCGCTTCCAGAAGATCGACGTCAACGAGCCCAGCGTCGCCGAGACCACCCTGATCCTCCGGGGCCTCCGCCCGAAATTCGAGGAGTTCCACGGGGTCACCTACACCGACGAGTCCCTCGACGCGGCCTCCCAGCTCTCGGGCCGCTACCTCCAGGACCGCAAGCTCCCGGACAAGGCCATCGACCTCGTGGACGAGGCCGGCGCCGCCGCCAAGCTCGCCCACGGCAAGGGGGCGAAGGTCGACGTCCCCGAGATCGAGGCGGTCGTGGCCAAGATGGCGCAGATCCCCCCGAAGAACGTCAGCGTCGACGCCAAGGCCCAGCTCCGGGGCCTCGACGCCGGGCTGAAGAAGGTCATCTACGGCCAGGACGAGGCGGTCGACGCCCTCGCCTCGGTCATCAAGATGTCCCGCGCCGGGCTCCGCTCCCCGGACAGGCCCATCGGCTGCTTCCTCTTCACCGGCCCCACCGGCGTCGGCAAGACCGAGCTCGCCAAGCAGCTCGCCAAGCACCTCGGGATAGGCTTCCTCCGCTTCGACATGAGCGAGTACATGGAAAAACACTCGGTCTCCCGCTTCATCGGGGCACCCCCTGGCTACGTGGGCTTCGACCAGGGCGGCCAGCTCACCGAGGCGGTGGCCAAGACCCCCCACGCGGTGCTCCTCCTCGACGAGATCGAAAAAGCCCACCCGGAGGTCTTCAACGTCCTGCTCCAGATCATGGACCACGGCACCTTGACCGACAACACGGGCAAGCACGCGGACTTCCGCCACGTCATCCTCATCATGACCAGCAACGTCGGCGCCCGCGACATGGCGCAGAGCAAGGTCGGCTTCGGGGAGCGCTCGTCCGTGGGCGAGGACGACAAGGCCTACAAGAACCTCTTCAGCCCCGAGTTCCGCAACCGCCTCGACGCCCGCATCCCCTTCCGCGCCCTCGACCCGGTGACCATGAAGAGCGTGGTCGACAAGTTCCTCCGGGAGCTCCGCGCCCAGCTCGCCGACCGCAACGTCACCATCGACCTCTCCGACGCCGCCCGCGCCTACCTGGCGGACAAGGGCTACGACAAGCTCTACGGGGCCCGCCCCATGGCGCGCCTCATCGAGACCGAGATCAAGCGCCCCCTCAGCGACGAGCTCCTCTTCGGAAAGCTCGAGCACGGCGGCCACGTCCTCGTGGACCACGACGGGGAAAAACTCACCTTCGCCTGCGAGCCCGCCCCCGAGCCTCCCGCCGACGCCCCCGCCGACGCCCCCGCCGACGCTCTCGCCACTTGAGTGACTGCCCCGCCCCGGAGGCCCCCCCCCGCGATGCCATCGATGCGCGCCCGGTCCTCGGCTTCCTGACGATCGCCGTCGTCGACGCCTGCGTCCTTGTCGCCCGGGTGGTCTCCCCGAGCCCCCGGGTGCTGCTGGTCTCCGCGCTCTACGGCGTCGCCCTCGCCATCGCCCTCGGCGGCGTCGTCTCCCTGATCTTCTCCCTCGCCGCCCGCCCGGATCGCCGCCTCCGGGCGGCGCTCTCGCTCCTCGTGTTCCTCGCGGGCTGGTGGCTCCTCCGCGGCGACGTGGCTCCTCGCGCCGCCAAGCTCCCCCTGCTCCCGGCTGCGCTCTGGTCCCCGCTCCTCGCCGCCGCGCTGATGCTCCCGGTGGCCGCCGCCTGCCTCCTCGCGGCGCGCTGGACCTCCTCCCTCTCCTCTCTCCTCTCCTCCCCCCTCTGCCCTTGAGCTACGCTTTGCCCGGATCTCTCCTACCTTGTGGCA
>CAZSDX010000038.1:0-21714 GCA_964605685.1 uncultured Polyangiaceae bacterium | reverse complement strand
CAGCGGCCGCGTGCGAGCGCGGGCCGGAGCCAACAGCCACAGCGCCCAGAGCCGCTCGTCGGAGGGGGCATCCTCGCGCCCCAGCAGGCGCCGGGCGGCGGCCCCCAGGAACAGCGTCCCTCTTGAGGTCAAGAGAGACCCGCTCCGGGAGGCGTGAGCGACGACGCCCTGCCAGTCGCCGCGGGCAGCGGCGTCGGCGGCGAGCCACTCGCGGGCGACGCGGAAGGCGAGGGGAGGAGCGTCCGGGAAGCGGAGCAGCTCGACGCTCTGAAAGAGCAGGCGGGCGCCGTCCCGGTCGCCGACGCGGAGGCGCAGCAGGGCAGCGGCAACGAGGCCAGCGGCGCGGAGAGGGGCGGCCTGGGCGAGCTGCTCCTCGACCCAGCGGAGGTCGTCCTCGGAGGCGTTGGTCTTGTGGAGGAGGGCCATGGCGGCGGCCATGGCGGCGCCGCCGGGGCCGTCGTTGCCGAAGCCGACATCGACGAGGCGAGCGGTGAGGTGGGCGGCGCGGACCTGGCCGAGCGGGACGAGGCCGTGGCGGAGCGCACGCCAGGGGAAGAGGAGGGTGAGCAGCAGAGGGACGAGGGCGAGCAGGTCGAGGGGCTGGGCCTCCACGGCGCCCGCGCCGAGGCCGACGGCGAGGGAGGCCGCGAGGGTGAGGAGGGCGACGAGGGGGTTCATGGGGGACCCCCGGAAGCGTCCCCCCAGGGCTCCCGGAGCGCAAGGTGGTGGAGCTCGCGGGCAGGGAGGATCCGGTGCTCGACCCGGAACCCGGGGAAGCTACGGTGGAGCAGGAAGTCGCCGCTGGAGAGCTGCCCCTTGACGAGGTGGCCGCCGTCGACGAGGCGGAGCCCGACGGGGGAAGGCTCCCCGAGGCGCAGGGCGATCCGGACCCGCTCGCCGCCGCCGATCCGGGAGGGCCCCTCGCTCTCGACCTGCTCCCCGCGGATCAGCACCCGGGAGCCGCTCTCCACCGGGCTGTAGGAGTTATCGGCGATCAGGAACTCGAAGCCCTCCGCCCGGAGCAGCGCCGGGCAGTCGCCCACCGGCGAATGCCCCACGATCACCCGGTGGATTCCGTCCCGCCGCAGGCCCTCGACCACGGCGCGAGGAGGCAGGGCTGGGTTGCCGGCGTCGTCGGTGGGGCGGGCGTAGACGACGCTGGTCTGGTTGAGCTTGGTGCCAGGGAGAGGAGCCTGGTAGGCGACCAGCGGCGACCACGGGGGGTCTCCCTGGAGCGAGGCGGGCGGGTCGAGGTAGGCGTCGATCTGCTGGCGGTACCAGCGGTTGAGGGCGTCGACCCAGGCGTCCACGCCGTCGACCGGCGAGGGGAGCCCGGGGACGCGACCCAGGTTCTCCGGGGTCACGCTCCCGTGGACGAAGAGGTTGAGGCCGCAGCGGAAGGCGAGCTGGCAGCAGGCCAGGTACCGGGTCAGGTCACCCCGGGGGGTGAGATCCGCGAGGAAACTCTCGACCACCGCCTCCCCGTCGCCGTCGCCCCCGCCGTCGATCAGCTCCCTCTGGCGCCCCTCGAAGGCCAGCGCCGCCCCCATGGTGTTGGAGAGGATCCACCGGAGCAGCTCGGGGCGCGGCGCGCGCCGGATCTCGTCCGGCGTCCGCGGGGGAGGGAAGCCGCTCAGCTCCCGCAGCAACCGGAGCTTATTGATGTCCCGGTTGCCGGCCAGCAAGATCACCTGATCCGGTTGACGGAGCTTCGCCTCCAGCAGGGCCGCGACGATGCGGCGCCCGTGGGTGCCCCGGTCGATGGCGTCACCCCCGAAGACAAAAAGGGCCCCCGGGGCGACCTGGAGGCGCCCCTCGTGGTCAAGAGATACCCACGGATTTCCCTGGACGAAGCTCTCGATCTTGGGCCAGAGCCCCTCGACGTCGGTGAGATACGCGACGACCGGCGAGTTCGAGGGGACATCCGGCGCCGTCATCACTTGGCGATTTCGGGGATGACCTTGGCGATGGCGGAGCGGACGACCTGCTGGGAGATACGCCAGAGGGCCTCGGTATCCTCGCACTCGGCAAGCATGCCGAGGGGGATCTGGAAGCCGCCTTTGTCGGCGCGACCTCCGCCGTAGGGACGGCCCGCGCGGTCCTTGCCGAAGGCGGTCTGGAGGAAGTTGGCAGGGTCAATGGCGGCGCTGCGGGTGCGGAGGGAGCCGTCGATGCGATCCTCGACGATGCCGTAGACGACGACGGTGTCGATGTCCTCGCGGCGGAGGATGAAGTCGGCGGCGGTGGCGATGGAGTCACGGTCGCCGGCAGGGACAAAGCCAACGCCAGCAAAGGCGAAGTCACGGATGACACGGAGGTCCTCGAGGGCACGGCCAAGGATATCCATGGCGCTGGCCCCCATGGTGCGGCGGCCGACGCGGGCGAGCAGGTCGGTGTCGCAGTGGGCCTTGGCGTAGGCGGCGGCAAGGAAGTCGGTGGGGGTGGCGAGACTGAAGTCGTCGGTGTCCGTCTGGATGCCAAAGACCAGGGCGGTGGCGACCCGGACGTCCTCGCGGCGCTCGCTGCTCAGCGGGGCAAGGCCCTGCTGGAGGTAGCCCGTGTAGAGGGTGCAGGTGGCGCCGATGTCTGGGCGCATCTCGATGAAAGGTGCGGAGATGGGGCGCGGGGAGCGGTGGTGATCGACGACGCTCAGCAGCTTGAGGTCCGCCGGCAGCTCGACGGAGGGCTCGTGGGTGTGAGTGTCCACCAGCGAAAGGAACTTGAAGCGGGCCAGATCGTCCCGGCTGCTGATCTGGAGCATGTCCACATGGAGCAGCTTCACCAGCGCCCGGTTCTCCCGGTGGGAGAGCGGCAGCACATGGGCGATGGTGGCCGGGACGCCGAGGAACTCGCAGATACGCTGGTGAGCCATCGCGCTCCCGATGGCGTCCGGATCCGGATGGCCAGAGATCAAAATGACGAGGGGCTCGCCCTGGATCGAGCGCAGAACTTCTTCCAGGGTGTCGCGGGGACTCTTGGGCTCCATCGTGGCGGGAAGCCTACTCCGGCGGGGCCCCGGAGGGGTAGGGGGGTTCTGCCGGACAGGAAGGGAGCGCCGCGCCGCGGTTTGGGCTAGACTCGTGCGGGGTTCGGGTGCTCATGGCCCAGTAGACCCTTCCGTCGGCGCAAACGTCTCAGCCACAAGAGCCACCATGTACGGGCTAAACAAGGGAACCAGGATTGCGCAATTCTCGCTGGACAAGCAGCTCGGCCAGGGCGGCCAGGGCTCGGTGTGGAAGGCGTATGCGCTGGAGGGGGCCGGTCAACCCGCGGGGGGGCCGGTCGCGCTGAAGATCATCCCGGTGCGGGGGACGCCCACCACCATGGTCGAGCGGGTCCGGCGGGAGGCCGAGGCCCTCTCTCGCCTCTCCCACGGGCACCCCTCGGTGGTCACCTGCCACGGCGTCCACGAGGATCCTTCCCTCGGCGTCCTCGCCGTCGCCATGGAGCTGGTCGAAGGCGTCGACCTCCAGGACGCCCTCCGCGACCCCCGCTGCGATGGCCCCGCCCGCGAGGCCATCCTCCTCCACGTCGCCCAGGCCCTCGGCTACCTCCACGACAACGGCCTTGTCCACCGGGATATCAAGCCCGCCAACATCCTGGTCAAGCACTCGTTCTTCCAGAACCCCTCCGACCCCTCCGGCGTCAAGCTCGTCGACTTCGGCATCGCCACCCCCAAGGGCAACCCCAAGCCCCTCACCGAGGTCGGCACGGTCATCGGCACCCCGGCCTACATGCCCCCCGAGCGCATCGACCCGATGTTCTGGCAGATGGCCAAGGGCCTCCCCTGCGAGGATGTCTTCTCCCTCGGCGTCGTGGCCTACGAGACCCTCTTCGGTCGCCACCCCGCCGGCGTCGAGGACGACGGCACCCTCTCCACCTACGCCGAGCGCTACCGCGCCGTCTCCCGCTCCGGCGAGGCCTGGCCTTCTGTCCCCCCAGGCCACCGCTGGTCCGCCGCCCTCCAGGGCTCCCTCGCCCTCAAGGTCGAGGATCGCCTCCCCGACGGCAACGCCGTCGCCCGCGCCGTCACCTCCGGAGCCAACCCCGCCGCCCAGCGCCAGCCCCAGCGCACCGAGATCGGCTCCCCCATGCCCATGGTCGGCCTCGCCGGTGGCTTCGCTCCCCCCGGAGCAACTCAGGTGGGTCAAGTAGTACCCTTTTCGCCGCAACCTGCCGCCGCAGCTTGGACCCCTCCGGCGGCCCACCAACCCGGCTGGTCACCGGCGCCGGTGATGACCCCGGCCCCGATGGCGGCCCCGGCGATGATCCCGTCCCCCGGGGTTCCCCCAGCTCCGGCGTACACGCCACGCTCCGGTGGCGGCGGTGGCGGCAATTCCACGATCAAGCTGCTGATGGGCGCCGTGGCCGTCTTCGCCATTGGCATTCCGACGATTGTGCTGGCTGCGCGCTTTGTCGGGCGCGATAAGGACGACGACCACGGTCCCATCGTCGTCCCCACCAGCCCCCCGGAGGCAACCACCCCCGCAGCGCCTCCCACGGACACGCTGCCTCCGGCGATCCCGACCCCGACCTTCACCCCGGAGCTGCCCCCCACCACGACGGCCCCGCCTCCCCCCACGAACACAGGGACCAAGCCCCCGACCACCCAGCCTACGGGCACCTCCACCGGCAACGGAAAGCCCCCGAAGATCGGCCCCGGAACCCAGCCCACTACCCAGCCTACCGGGCAACCCACCGCGGTCCCGGGGACGACGACCACGCCTCCGCCGGGCGGGCGCCCCATCCGTATCGGCCCCGGCGGTATCCAGCCAGGAACCCAGCCCACCACGCAACCCACCGGACAGCCAGGCGGGCAGCCCACCTCCAAGCCGCCAGGGGGGCGCCCGCCGGGGGGGATCCGCATCGGAAAGTAGCCGCCCCCTGGCGCGGCGGCCCGCGAGGGCCTATCTCCCAGCATGGCCCTGCTCCGAGGTCTACTCCCTGGTCTCCTTGGCGCGTCGCTGGCCGGCTGCTCGATGCCGGCGCTCACCTCCGACGGTCAGCTCGTCTGGACCCCGGGTGCCCGCCGCGGCGCCTCGATGCTCACGGCCAGCGGCGTCGAGTTCCGCGACCGGACGGAGCGACCTCAACCGGTGGCCCGCAAGAGCCCTTACGAGCCTTACCGGCCGGCGACCGGGTTCCTGGTGCCGTCGGACGGGCGCTGGCACCGGATCGCCCAGCCGGTGCGCTTCCGGGCCGAACCCCTGGCGGTGACGCTCCGGACCGGCGACGCGCTGGTGCCCGCGTGGGGCGGGGAGCTCCTGGTGGAGCTCTCCCTCGCCTCCAGCGACACCCCGGCCACCCTGGTCGCGCGCCGGAGGGCTTCCTCCGCGGAGCGAGGCGTCCTCGGGGCGCTCCCGGTGGCGGCGCGGGTGGAGGATCGCCCCCCGCTGAGGCTGCTGCTGGTGGCGGACGACGTGAGCGAGGCCACCGCGGAGCTGGCCTGCGAGGCGCTGGCCGGCCTGGGCGGCGAGGATCAGGTGGCGGTGATCGACAGCCGAGGGGCGCAGGCGATCCTGCCGTTCCTGCCCTACGACCACCGGAGCCTCATCGACGGGGCGCTGCGGCGGCGGGTGGCCATGAAGCCCCGGGGCTCCGCGGGGCGGGATCTCCCCGGGGCGCTGGCGCTGGCACAGCGCTGGATCGAGCAGGATCCTGCCCCAAACGCCGCGACGGCGGTCCTGGTGGTGACCGAGCAGGGAGCCGAGGAGGAGACGCTCCGCGGGCTGAAGGCGGCGGGGGCGCGGGTGGCGGTGGCGGACCCAGAGGCGCTCCGGTCGGGGCGCGGGGCGGCGCTGGATCCGGCGCTGCCCGAGCCGAGAGGGGCGTCGCTCAAGGAGGTGAAGGTGGTGATCTCGTCCTCGCCGGCCCCGGCGCACGTGATCGAGGCGACCGCCGGGAAGATCGGCGCGCTGCTCGACGAGGACGAGCTGTACCTGGACGGGCTCACCGCGGGGCAGGGGCGCACGGAGCTGCTCCGGGTGACGGTGCCGCCCTTCGTCCAGGGGGAGACCTACCGGCTGTCGGTGCGGGTCGAGGCCAGGGACGCGGTCACCGGGGCCCTGGTCACCGCGTCGCACCGGCTGGTCCTCCGCTACACCGACGACATCGAGGCGCTCTCCCGGGAGCGGAGCGGCGATGTCCTCGCCTACGCCTCCGCGCTGACGATGGTGCAGCGGCTCGACCGTGGTCTCTTCGGCGACGCCGCAGAGCAGCCCGAGGGCATGCGCCGCCTGGTGGCGTGGCAGCAGCAGGCCCTGGCGCCGCTGCTCCGGGAGGCCCGCGGCCCCGCCCTGGAGGGCCGCGCCCGGCTGCTCTCGGCCCTCGCCTGGTCCCTCGATCCCTGAGCGTCCGGATCATCGACGGCGCCCCCCGGAGAGCGTTGCTGTACGGTACCAGGACCGGAGCAAACCATGACCGTGATCGACTACACCCTCAGCGACAAGACCGCGATCATCCGCATGGATGACGGCAAGGCCAACGCCCTCAGCTACGCGATGATGGACGAGGTACAAGAGGCGCTGACCCGCGCCGAGCAGGAGGCCTCCGCGGTGGTGCTCACCGGGCGCCCCGGGCGCTTCTGCGCCGGCTTCGACCTGCGGGAGATGATGAAGGGAGCCGAGAGCGCCCGCGCCCTGGTGACCCGGGGGGCGGATTTCCTCCTGCGGCTCTACCTGTTCCCCCGGCCCCTCGTCGTCGCCTGCTCGGGCCACGCGCTGGCCGGAGGCGCCCTCACCGTGCTCACCGGCGACCTGCGGATCGGCGCCCAAGGAGCCTTCCGTGTGGGGCTCAACGAGGTGCAGATCGGCATGCCGGTCCCGATCCTGGCCATGGAGCTGGCCCGCGACCGCCTCGCCCACCGCGCTCTCCAGGAGGCCACCCTCTTCGCCCGCATCTACGCCCCGGACGAGGCGGTCGAGGCGGGCTACCTGGACCGCGTGGTCGGAGAGGCCACCCTGCTCGAAGAGGCCACCCGGGAAGCCGCCCGCCTCGCCGCGCTCCCTGGCGACGCCTACGCCAAGACCAAAACCATCCTCCGGGAGCGCACGGTGAACTACGTCCGCCAGAACCTGGAAATGGACATGATCCGGCTCACCCCGCCGACGGCTCCCTGAGCCTCCCTGGCGCGGTCAAGGGCGCCGGGGACGCCGGGGCCTGGGGGAGCCCAAGAGCGCCGCCACCGACTCCGCCGTCAGCGCGGCCTGGAGCCAGCCGTCAAGCTGCGCCAGGTCCGTGCAGGCACGGATCTGCTCCGCCTGCGCCTTGCTGATCTGGAGACCCCGGCTCCCCAGCAACAGCAGCAGCGCCTCGATCTTGCCACTCCGCATACCTCGGGCCTCGCCTTCTCGCAGCCCCTCGGCCTTACCCTTGGCCAGTCCATGGGTCTCGGCCTGCTGCAAGGCGCTCACCAGCACCGGGTTCTTCTTCGCCAGCAAGGCGGCTGCCACCGCGTCGTCGGCCTTGGCCGCGAGGCACAGCGCATCCACCGGAAGGGGAACCACGAAGCAAGGGTCCGCGATGGCGCTGCCGGCCTTGAGGTTCCGCCACGCTCCCTTCTTGCTCGACCACTCCAGCACCCGCTGGCCCTCCACATCCAGCGCGAACACCCGCCGCACCCCTCGTTCGACCAGCAGCGTGGCCTTGGTGGCGGCGTGTCCCAGCGTCTCGGTGTTCACCACCTCGAAGGCGAGGTGCTCGAGCTGACGCCCGCCGGTCTCCGGATCGCGAGCGGCGGGGTAGACGCTGGCGTCCGGGGCGAAGTTGGTGAGCGGCGCGGTGCGGGTGAGCATGTCGACGGCGGCGTTGAAGTCAGCGGTGACGTGGGCTTCGAGCAGCGCCGCCAGCTTGCTGTTCCGATCCGCGTGGGGTTCGTGGGAAGGAGGCACCTCGAAGACCTTTCCGTCGATGATCTCGTACCCCGCCCCGGACGCCACAAGGAGCTCGTCAACCGCAGGGAGAAGGGCGCGGTGAGCAGGTTTCTGGGCGACCGAGGACATGGTCTCAAGTTACCACGGAGGGATACCGGGCGACAGCGCGAGCCCCGCGCAGCGCCGCCCCCTACCGCAGTCGACCCCCGACCTCGGACCCGATCCGCTGGGCCTCGTCCTCGTCGGCGGGCCAGGGGCTCCGCTCGTCGGCGAAGCGCATGCGAGAGCCATCCGGATCCGCCACCATCGCCCGCAGCCGCAGCTCGCTCCCCTCCCGCCGGGCGAAGGCCGCGATGGGAAGCTGGCAGGAGCCCTCCGCCGCCAGCAGCACCCCCCGCTCGCAGGCCACCGCCACCGCCGTCTCCGGGTCATGGGTGGCCCTCAGCAGGGCGCGAACCTCGTGGTCCTCGGCGCGGCACTCGATGCCGAGGGCGCCCTGGCCCGCGGCGGGCAGGCAGATCTCCGGGTCGAGGATCTGGGTGACCTCCCCGGCAAGGCCCAGCCTCCGGAGCCCGGCGAGGGCCAGGATGGCAGCGTCCACCTCGCCCTCGCGCACCTTGCGCAACCTGGTGTCAACGTTACCCCGGATCGGGATGTAGAGAAGATCCGGACGGACGCGGCGGAGGAGAGAGGAGCGGCGGAGGCTGGAGGTACCGACGCGGGCGCCCGGGGGGAGGTCGAGGAGCGAGGCGCCGGAGCGGGAGACCAGGGCGTCGCGGGGATCCTCGCGGCGGGGGATGGCGGCGAGGACGAGGCCCGGGGCGAGGGAGGCGGGGACGTCCTTGATGGAGTGGACGGCGAGGTGAGCGCGCCCTTCGAGGAGGGCCTCCTCGATCTCCTTGAGGAAGAGGCCCTTGCCGCCGATCTCCTGGAGGGGCCGATCCGTGACGCGGTCGCCAGTGGTGACGACGTGGAGCTCGTCGACCTGGAGGCCCGGGTGAGCGCCGCGGAGCGAGGAGCACCAGGCACGGGCCTGGGCGAGGGCGAGCTGGGATTTCCGGGTGGCGAGGGTGAGAGCGGTCATGGATTCTTCTTGCTGTTCCTGGCGTCGGCGGGCGGATCGGCGACGATGGATACCTCGGGCAGCTCGAAGAGGTCACGGAGCGTCTGGGCCATCTGCTCGCCACGAGGCTCGGAGGCGGCCTTCCGCAGGTGGGTGGTGGGGGCGTGGAGCAGCTTGTTGACCGCGGCATCCAGCATGGCGCCGAGGGCGGCGCGGTCGGCCTCGTTGAGGTGGCGGAGGCGGCCGGCGAGGGAGCGCTCCAGCTCGGCCTGCAGCGTGGAGCGGGCCTTGGTGCGCAGCGCGACGATGGTGGGGGTGACGCCGCGGGCCTCGACCCAGGCGTCCAGGGCGCGGACCTCCTCGGCCACGATGCCCTCGGCCTTCTTGGCCTCGGCGGCGCGGCCCTTGCGGGTCTCCTGGACGATACCTTCCAGGTCGTCGATGTCGTAGAGGAACACGTTATCGAGGGAGTTCACGTCCGGGTCGATGTCGCGGGGGACAGCGATGTCGATGAGGAACAGCGCGCGACCCCGGCGGTGCCGCACCGACCGGGCCACCAGCTCGCGGGATAGCACGAAGCCGCGGCTCGACGTGCTGGAGATCACCACGTCGGCCTCCAGCACCGCGGCGTCCAGCTCGGACCAGGGGCGGTGCGCCCCGCCCACCCGCTGCGCCAGCTCGACGCCCCGCTCGTGGCTCCGGTTGACGACCACCAGGCGTGCGCCCGCATGCTCCAGCGACTGGGCCGCGGCCTCGGCCATCTCGCCCGCGCCCACCAGCAGCACCACGCGTCCGGCGAGGGCCCCGAAGATCTGGTGCGCCAGGTCGATCGCCACGCTGGAGATCGACACCTGCCCCTCGCCGATGGCGGTCTCGGAGCGGACCCGCTTGGCCGCATGGAGCGCACGGCTCACCACCCGGGTGAGCACCGTGCCCGCGGTGCCCGCCGCCTGCGCCGCCTCGAACGCCTCCTTCACCTGCCCGAGGATCTGCGGCTCCCCCACCACGATGGAATCCAGCGACGACGCCACCCGAAACAGGTGCAGCGCCGCGTCGTGGCCCCGGTGCGCGTAGAGGTGCTTCTGGATCTCACCTCCCCCGTTGCTCCGGGCGATCTCCTCCAAGAACCGCCGGAGCGCATCGCTCGCCCGCGACAGCCCCTGGGGGTCGTTCTCCCGGGGGGCCGCCACCACCTCGACCCGGTTGCAGGTCGACACGCAGAGCACCTCGCCCAGCTCGGGGCGCCCCGCCAGCTGCCTCAGCAGGTCGCCGAGCTGCTCCCGGGGGAGCGCCAGCCGCTCGCGCACCTCCAGCGGCGCGGTCCGGTGCGAAAGCCCCACCACGACCATCATGCGCTCACCTCGCCGCGGGGTTTCAGAGGCCCCTCCGCATGCGCCGGACGCACCAGGTACCCCACCAGCACCAGCAGCGCGAACAGGAAACCGGCGAGCGTCCCCACCGCGGCCCGGCGGCCCCGCCACCCGGCGGCCACCCGTAGCAGCAGCACCCCGCCCAGCACCAGCCAGGTCAGCAGGGAGAGGGCCGCCCTCCACAGCTCGCTGCCAGCGCCGACGTGGAGCCGGTGGGCCCACACCGTCCCGGTGACGATCCCCAGGGTCAACAGCGGAAAGCCCGTCATCAGGAAGCGGTGCTCCGCCTGGTCCAGCGTGTCCAGCGGAGGCAACCTCCCGGCTACCGACGCGAACCGCTTCTGCTTCAACCTTCGCTCGACGAACAGGTAAAAAGCGGCCGCAGCGCCCGCCAGGGAGAACAGCGCCAGCCCCACCAGGTTCGCCGCCACGTGCAGCGTCAGGAACACCGGAGGGAGCCGCTGCCCGGCGGCGTCCAGCCCCGCGAGCCTCGTCCCCAGCAGCGGCACCAGCCCCAGCGGCGCGACCACCACCCCCAGCGCGTCCAGCGGCCAGCGGAGCCTCGCCAGACGGCACCCCGCCGCCGCCACCGGCGCCGCCACCGAGAGAGCGAAATTCACGCTCTCCACAGGGCACACCCGGGCCACCGCGCTCGCCAGCGTCACGTAGAGGAAATGCGCCAGCGCCCCGCCCGCCAGCAGCCACGGCCCCCCCCTCGGCGCCCCCTCTCGCCGGAGGATCTGCACAAAAAAGATCACCGCCGCCGCGAGGTAAGCCAGCGTCCCCAACAGAAACGAGACCAGCTCGGCCCACGCCGTCATCGCCTACAGCTCCCGCGACAGAAACTGCGCCAGCAGCTCCTCGTCCGTCGTCGCTGGCTTCAGGTTCGGCGACGACGAGCGCTCCGACCGGGCCATGTGCTCCGCGAACGTCCCCTGGGGGATCCCTAGAAACCCCGGCACCACGTCGTAGGCGTTGTCCCCGATCAGCATGCTGGTCTCCAGCAGCTCCGACTCCAGCGCCTCCAGGAACACACGGCTCTTCACCCGCCCCACCAGATCGTAGGCGTCCGGCGTCCCGGTCACCTCCCGCAGCACCCGCACCGCCTCGGTGATCTTGAACGTGCGACCTTCGGCCTTCAACGTCAGCTCGTCGCCGGTCAGATCGACGCGCCCCTCCGATAGCCAGAGATCCAGGGCCTCCTGGGGGAAGAAGACGCGATTTTTCGCCATGTGCTCTCCTCATCCTAGCACACACACCTCTCCCCTCCGCGCTTCCCTGTCGTATACCGACCCCACGAGGTTCACCCCTGACCCCCGCCCTCTCCGCCGTCTACGACGAGCTGCTGCTCCGGGCCGCCTCCCCCCCCTTCGACACCCGCGCCCACCAGCTCCGCTCTGCCTTCGAGCAGCGCTCTGGCCTCTTCCCCCAGGACCACCCCGCACGCTCCGCCCGCGACGACGCCTCCTGGGAAGATGCCCTCGTCTCCGGCGGCCTCGCGCTCCTCCTCGCCCCTTCCTTTGATGACCCCGCCGAGCGCTCCCTGGTCCAGGTCTTCGCCAGGGCCCATCGGGGTATTTTTGTACCCTTCCTGCAGGGTCAGGCACCTTGCCTCCGGGATCTCTGGGGGGGCGGCGCGTTCCTGCTGCTGGTCCGGGACGACATCGGGCGAGCGCTGCGGGAGGTCCAGGGGGTCCCCTTTGTGGGGCGTCTGGTGGCGGGGGCGGACGGGTGCGCGGTGCTGCCGGGGCGCGTGTGGCTCCCGGAAGAGGCGCTGCCGCTGCTGCCGCCGATCTTCCGCGCGGCGCGCGCCCGGGGGCTCGGGGTCGACGAGGTGGCCGAGGCACTGCTGCGCATGGAGCACGCGCTGGCCACCCGGTCGCGCATCAAACCGCAGGTGGCCTTCCGCCCCGAGGGGCTCGACCGCCGCGCCACCCCCCCACGAAAGGAACCATGACCCTTCCCCCGACCTTCCCCGTCCGCCTGCTCTCGACGCGCATGCTCACCCCCTCGGTCCGGGAGCTGGTGTTCCTGCGGGAGGACGCGCCCCTGGATTTCGAGCCGGGGCAGTGGATCAGCCTGGCGCTCCCGGTGGACCCGGCGGGACCGCCGCTCCGTCGCTCTTACTCCATCGCCTCGGCCCCGGACGGAACCGGGCGCTTCGAGCTGGCGGTGACCCTGGTGCAGGGCGGCCCTGGCTCCACGCTGCTCCACGCCCTCGCCCCCGGCGCCGTGCTCCAGGCCACCGGACCCCAGGGGTTCTTCACCCGACCGGCGGGGATCCCCTCGCTCTTCGTCGCCACAGGCACCGGCTTCACCCCGCTCCGCAGCATGATCCATGGCTCCCTGCGCGCCGGGGCCATGGAGCCGATGGTGGTGCTTCTCGGCGTCCGCCACGAGGAGGACATCCTCTACCGGGACGAGCTGGAGGGGCTCCAGCGGCAGCACCCGAACCTGCGGGTCCACGTCACGCTGTCGCGCCCCGGCGAGGGGTGGGCGGGGCTCCGAGGCTACGTGCAAGAGCACGCCTCGCCGCTGTGGTCCGCGCTGACGGAGCGCGCCGGGGAGCAGGCGCCGCACCTCTTCGTCTGCGGCCTGGAGCGCATGGTGAAGGCGGTGCGCGACCTGATGAGGAAGCAGCTCGGGGTCCCCCGGGACAGGGTTCACTCCGAGCGCTTTGACTGAGGAGGAGGCAGGTCCGCCGGGGTGCCCCGGATACGGTCCCGGCACCCTTCGAGGAGCGCCCCGAGGGAGGACGGCACGGAGGTGAGCGTCTGGGTGTGTCCTCGCTCGAACTCGATCCACTCGACGCGGTTGGGGAACACCGAGCGGCCGAAGAAAATATCCCGGTCGCCGCAGGTGTTGCAGCGGAACATCCCCATCCACGGGAAGAGCGGGACGAGGGCGTGATCCGCGGGATCGAGGAGGTAGAGCCTGTCCAGCTCCCGGGGGGCTGGGTTCTCGATAAACTCGCTGCGGAACGTGCGGAAGGCCCCCTTGCAACGCTGGGCGCTGTAGCGAAACGTCCCCTCGATGAAGTTCATCCCGTCGAGGTAGAAGAGAGGATGGTGGCAGAGGAATTCCATCGAAGCGAGCACGCCTAGGACGCGGGGCTCGAACTCCCCCAGCATCCGCTCGATCTCGGGTACATCGAGGGCGCTCTCCGCCCCGTGTTTCAGCTCGTTCCGGTACTCGAGGAGCCGGTCGATGGTCGCCAGGGTCTCCTGCTTGTTTCGCCTCCGCTCGACGAGCCAGCGGTGAAGATCCGCCGCCAGGCCACCGCGACCGTGGGTCTCCGCGAGGTGCTTCGCCACCGAGCGCACCGACCGGACGTGCTGGCCCAGCGTCTGCCCTCGGGCCCCGAGGAAGAGGTCTCGATCAATCTCCGGAGCGTACAGCCCTGCGTGGAGGTAGAGCGCCCTCGCCACCGCCGACGGGTAGAGCAGCGACACCTCGAACACCTCCAGATAACGCTGGAGGCGCGCCCTTGGATCCGAGAGCGCGCTCGCATCCTGGAACACCTGAGCGATGGGGTGAGGGTAGTCCTCGATGACCCGCTCCTCGAAGCTCGGGGCATGCTTGCGAGCCTCGTGATCCGCGAGGACCAGGCGATCGTTGGCCTCCCGGAGCCGACGGCTCTGTGCGGCGAGCATGTGCAACCCGATCTCGACGTGCTCCCGGAGCAGGCGCTCGAAGCTGGAGCGGTGGATCGACAGCATCACCGCGGCGCGGTTCCCCACCCGGACCGAGGCGGAGCGCCGGGGATCCATCCCGTAGAGCGCCATCTCACCGAAGACCCCTCGCGGCTGGATGACCGCCAGCTCGACCGCCGCCCCGTCCGGGGCCACCCGCTCCACCCGCACCTGCCCGAACACTACCACGAACATCGCGTCCCCCGGGTCTCCCTCGGAGAACACCGTGCTGTTGGGGGCGGCGCGCACCACCTCCGCCACCGACGCCAGGTGGCGCCGGTCGTCGTCGCTCAGCGCGGAGAAAAGCCCCACGCTGGCCAGGAACCCGGGGATATCCGCCAGAGGGTCGCTCATCGCTGGTCTCCTCCGGCGGCGGCCTCGGTGATCCCCGGCGAGGAGCCCGCGAGCCGGGCGAACAACCCCTCGCGCTCCAGCAGCTTCTCCCGGGTACCCACCTCCACCACGCGCCCTCGCTCCATCACCACGATCCTATCATACGCCTCGGTGATCTTCAGATCGTGGGTCACCGCCACCACGGTCACCCCCCGGAGCCGCCCCCGTACCAGCCCCACCACGCGCCGGCTGGACGCCTCGTCGAGGCTGGCCGTGACCTCGTCCAGCAGCAAAACCGCGGGCCGCTTGAGCAGGACCCTGGCCAGGGCGATCTTCTGCCGCTGCCCCCCGGAGAGCCGCGCCCCACGCTCGCCCACGTCCCGGTCCATCGCCAGGCGCCTCACCGCCCCCGCAAGCCCTTGCTCCTCCAGGCAAGCCCTCAGCCTCGCCAGCACCGCGGCGTCCTCCGCCGCGTCCCCCTCGTCCCACCCGGCCGGGAGCAGGTTCTCCCTCAGTGGACGCGTCGGATCCCACGGCGACGGCGGGGTCCCCATCGAGGCGCGCACCGGCTCGTACCGGGCCCCCTCATCCCCCGAACAGCTACACTGCAGGCCGATCTCCACGAGATCCTCCCCTAGGCCGACCTCGCAGCAGAGCGCCACGAGCCCCTCGTCGTCCAAGGGAGCCTCGGTGGCCTCGCGATCGACCCAGGCGAGAGGGGTCGATGAGTCCGCGGAGCGCCGCAGCAGGGCGTAGAGCAGGTTCTCCCGCAAGGTCCCCGAGAAGATCACCGCATGCTGGCTCGCGATCCCGAGGAGATCCGAGCGGCGAGCGAGGGGCATGCTCCAGAGGTCGACGCCGCCGACCTTGACCACCCCCCTGGCGGGCCTCAACCGGCCGCCCAGCAGCCCCAGCGCCGTCGATTTTCCGGATCCCGAGGGGCCCACGATGACGACGTGCTCGCCCGCCTCGATCGTGAGATCGAGCTCGTCGACCACCGGATGATCCGCGTCGTGCAGGAAGGTGACGCGCTCCAGGGCGAGGGAGACCGCCCCCGAGGGCCCCGGCGACGCGGCGGCTCCGGGCGGATCCAGGAAGGTCGCAGGGGTGTCGAGCAGGGCGAGGAGCTCCGTGTAACGATCCTCGGCTACACGGAGCTGGGGCGGGTACTTGAGCAGCTTGTCGAGGGCCGCGTAGAGCCCCCCGAGGAGCCCCCCGAAGGCGACGATCCTCCCCACCGGCAACCCACCGCGCACCGCCAGCAGACCCCCCACCGCGTAGACCAGAACCGGCCCCAGCCCCCGGGTCAGATCGGAGGCCGCGCTCAGGGCCGCGGTGAGCCTCGTCACCCGCATCCAGGCGTCGACCACCTGCCGCTGGGCGTGGTCGACGCGGGCAGACTCCAGGGCCCAGGTGCCGTGGGCCTGGATCTCCCCCACGCTGGACAGGGACTCCTGGAGCCTCGCCCCGTAGGCCCCCATGCGGGCGGTGAAGATCCGGGAGGTCTCCCCGAGCCGGGCGTTGATCCGGGGCGCCACCAGCAGTGCCACCGGAGTCGCCGCCAGCGCAAGGACAAAGAGCCTAGGATCCAGCAGCAGCAGGTACCCGGAGAACAGCAGGGCGGTGGCCCCTTCCACCAGCGGGTCGAGGAAGATCCAGCCGACGCTCATCCCCAGGCGCCCCGTCTCGTTCTGGACCCGGTTCATCAGATCCCCCACCGAGCGCGAGGCGAAGAAGGACGGCGAGAGCCGCAGCAGGTGCCCGTGTAGCTCGGAGCGAAGCCGCGTTATCACCGCCTGCCTCAGCCCCTCGCCCACCACCGTCCGCCGGTACTCTACCCCAACCCGCACCAGCGCTGACGCGACCAGGATCCCCGCCAGAACCCCCAGCCTCTCCGTCTCCCTCCGGGGGATCACCTCGTCCACGAAGATACGAAGCAGGTGCACCGGCACCAGGCTCAACCCGATGGACCCCAGCACCAGGACCAGCAGCTCCGCATGCTTCCAGCGCTCCGTCGAGAGGATGTACCTCACCACGCTGCGAGGGGGGTTCTGTGACATCGCTCCCTCCCTGAACCCGGGCTCAACTGGCCCGCTCCAGCCTCCCCTGGATCCTCCTCTGCAGCGCGGGAATGTTGACGTCCTCCGGGATCTTCTTCCTGTCAGCGCCGACCAGGCTGGCCAGCGTCACCAGCAGCATCCAGTCATCCAGAAGCCCGACGCCGGGCAGCAGATCCGGAAGCAGATCCCAGGGCGCGAGGTAGTAACGCAGCGCCAGCCGCACCGCGCGGACCTGGCCCGGCGATAGCCCTCCCTCCTCCCATTTCTCGAGCAGCGCGGACGCCGCCCTCGCGGCACCCCTATCCAGGAAAGATGGCTTGATTTCCATGGCAATCCTCAGCGAGCAAACACGCCGGGGTCGTGACCACCCCAGAAGAACCACTGGGCGAGGAACGCGTAGCTCACCCCGGACATCGGCCCGATCCACAGGGCATCGTTCGCCCCGGCCCCGCCCACCGAGGCGTAAGGAGCCTCGGGGGCCACATCCGGCACCTTGGTGATCGCCAGGAACAGGTCCGGGACAAGGATGGTGCCGTACTGGATCACCCAGCTCCACCACATCACCTCCCGCAGCGGCAGGCCCAGGGCGCTGTGGAAGTACACAACGTCGCCGATCGCCATCACGGAGAGCAACCAGGAAGGAAGCACCACCCCCCGCTCGTTGACCCCGGCGCCGAGCCCGTAGGCCACCAGCCCGACCAGCGCCGGAACCAGGTGCATCCAGGAGAACAAGGGGGCGATCCGGCCGTGAGCGTAGGTGGCGACGGCGATGGGTCCAAAAAAACCCAACACGTTCAGCCGCAAGGCAAGGCCCCGGATACGGAGGCCAGTGGGCAGGTTGATGGAGGCCGCCGCCGGGAGGCCAAGCATCAGGAAGGCCATCGTCCCCCAGAAGCTGGACCAGCCGAGGAAGACGCGCCACGCGGGGATGGCAAAGTAGGCGAGCGTGCACCAGAGCAGCCCCAGCGCCAGCGCACCCACCAACACACCGATCACGATCTTCACCGCGGTACCTCCCTGCCCGCGAGGGCCCCCCCGCGTCATCTCCTTTTATACCGCGCCAACCACACCGTTGAAGTTATTCCGGAACGTCCGCGGGGGTAGGGGCGCAACCTGTTGCGCCCCTACGACGTCACCACGGGCCACCCTGGAGAAACTTCAACGGTACGGTGGGGACGGTATAGCAAAGCTACTTGTCGCCAGGCACCTTCTCCGGACCGTGCTCCCCTGCTTTCTCCTTTTCGAGCCCCTCCTGGGCGTTCTTGATCTCCTCCTTGTAGTGCTCGACGTGGCGCGCCTTCTCCTCGCTCTGCCACTCGGCGTCGGAGAAGGCACTCAGGGGGTAGCTCTTGGTGGTGTAGACGTCGCCCGGGAGCATCGCCATCAGCTCCCGATCCGGGTGACCTCCGTCCCGGAGCAGGAACCCCTCCACGTCCCGTAGCACGAAGGGAGAGCTGGCCTTGGCGTCGTGGACCAGCTTGCCGAAGATCTGGAGCTTCGCCTCGACGATCCCCCGGGGTAGCTCCTCGTTGAACTGAAGGAACGCGAAGACCTTGCCCTCCTTCGAAACCCCCCGGGCGGTGACCACGTAACGCCCCGGCTTGTCCACCTGGATGCCCGCGTAGATCGACAGCGATCCCTGCTCCATGGCCTCCCGGAATTTCTTGGTGAAGATCGCCGGAGCAGCCGGGGTGTAGGTCACCTGCCAGGAGGTGGACCCCTCCTCGGCGCCGATCTTCAGGTGCCCCTCGATCACGATGGTTCCCTCGTAGCCGGCGAAGCCCTGCTTGGCCGGGGCGAAGACGGCGATCATGCTGGTTGGATCGCCATTCTCCGGGGAAAACGGCACCGAGGCCGGGGTGATCTTCTCCGCGTTGCGCATGTCCTTCGGCGGGAACGCCACCGGCGGCTGCTGGAAGGTGCACGGCTGGGGCCCCTCGCTGTTCTCGCAGGACACCCGCAGCACCACCGCCTCGTCTCCCTGGAGGATCGCCCGGTCCTGGTTCAGCGTCACCTTCGCGTCCGTCGTCTTCTTCTGGTCCGCCGTCACCAGCGGCAGCCTGACGGCGCCGACGAAGTTCGGCTTCTCCATGTCCCGGTGGCGGCTCATCGGCTGCGACGAGAACGGGTACTTCGTCGCCTCCAGGTAGTTCTCCAGCGTGCGCTGCGCCCGGATCAACCGCTTCTCCCACAGGGTCTTCCCCGCGAGCGTGTGCTCTGCCAGCCCCTCCAGCACCGGAGGCTCCCGCGGCTCCTCCGGCGACGAGGAGGCAGGATCCGTCGACCCCGGGGCGCGAGGATCCCCTGCGGAGAACGCCGTCCCAGGGCGACCCCGGGACGCTCCACCGCGGGGCGGCGACGAGGGACGCGCCGACGGGGCCGGGGGCTCCTCCACCCCGCGCGAGCCGAGCCCCGGCAGGAACAGGAGCGTCAGCGCGATGGGGACAACCAGAAGCCCCAGGACAGCCCACGGGAAGGGCTGCCTGGGGCGCTCGGGAGGAGGAGGCTTCATGGTACGCCGCGCGGCGTAGCTCGCCTCAGGAGCAGCCGCACCAGCTACGAGCCTCGCTCACGCAGATGCTATCCCAGCTCGTGGTGCAGCAGTAGGAGTCGCGCTCGCAGACCCGCTGCGCACACGGAGAGCAGGCCGGCGTCGGGTTGGAGTTGTTGACCCCGGCGCTGTAGGTCAGAGGCGAACCAGTGGCGGTGAGGGAGTGGCTACAGGTCTCCTGGGCGCAGGAGCCGACCACCGCCGAGCTGCTGTCCGGCGTCTCGGTCCCGTAGCTGAAGGCAGCCATGTCCTCCCGCACCTTGGAGATGATGCCGCCCCAGTTGCCGTTGGTGTAGTGGTTGAAGCTCTCGTTGCTGTCCCGGAAATACACCGTGTGGTTGGACCACTTGTAGGCGTTGCCATAGCAGGTCGACAGCCACAGAAATCCGCAGGACCAGCTCCAGCTCATCGAACCGGAGCCGGTCGAAAGGGTGGTGTCGCAGAAGGAGTCCCCGGGGTTGCAGTAGCTCCCCGTCGCGTTGTACGACCCGTCCATGATGCCGTAACTGACGCCGCCGGCGGAGTGGTACGCGATCACCTCGTCGTCCTGCCCGGGCAGCGTCCCCGAGTAGAGCGTGCCGCTGGCCCCCGCGAACAGGTAGTGCCACTTCCCCCGGGTCTCGTTGTGGTTGTACATCGGCCGGATGGTGCCGGTGCGCAGGTCGTTGGTGATGTAGTCCGACACCGCCCAGTAGCCCATGTTGGCCAGCTCGGTGCCGCCCGCCGCGCTCGCCCCGTCGTCGATCCAGTTGATGTTCCAGCCGGTCTGCGTCCCGCCGGTCGCCACCCCCGACGCCGCGTCGTGGATGGGGCGCTGCGACCCGCCCCAGAGCGCCATCGCGTAGCCCACGTGCGGGCCGCCGGTGCTGTGGGTCGCCACGTTGCACCAGTTCGCTCCGGTGCAGTACCGGTCGAACGCAGCACGGATCGCCACGTTGCTCACCCCCAGGTACGACACCCCATCCCAGTTCACTGACCGCTTGTTCGCCCCCGCCGCCGTCGTCGAGGGCCCCCAGTACTTCCAGTCGTGGTAGTTCCCCACCTGGGTGTCCTTCGACGTGTTCCGCCCGTGTACCCACAGCGAGTAGGTCGCCGCCTCCGCAGGAGCGACGGTGGTGGTGATCCCCAGGGCAGCAACAGCAGCAGTCAAAAGGGCAACGAAACGGCGCATACCCCCGCCTCGTTCAAGTTACATACCAGGCCCTTGGTGCCACGAATTTTCCTGGAATTTTCCCACTCTCCGGGACCTGTTCGGATCTTGAACCTTCCCCGCGGTTCAGATCCTGAACGACCGTAAAGAATTTGAACCGACCGGGGTGGGTCAGCCCAGCGCCCGCTCCACCAGCTCCCGGGCGTACCGGAGGGCGTGCTCCTGATCGAAGGCCCGCCGGATCCCCTCCTCGCCCAGGAGCCCACGCACCTCGTCATCCGCCAGCAGGTTGTCGAGGAACGTCCCCTGCCCCTGGATGGCCTTCATCGCGTTGCGCTGCACCAGCACGTACCCTTGCTGCCTTGCCACGCCCTTCTCCACCAGTGACAGGAGCAGCGCCTCGCTGAAGAACAGCCCCCCGGTGCGCTCCAGGTTGGCCTTGAGCCGCTCCGGATACACCACCATGCCCTCGACCATGCCCCGGGCGCGCTCCTGCATAAAGCCGAGGGTGGTGGTGGCGTCGGGGGCGATGAAGCGCTCCACGCTGGAGTGGGAGATGTCACGCTCGTGCCAGAGGGCCACGTCCTCCAGTGCCGGGATCGCGTAGCCCCGGAGCATGCGGGCCAGCCCGGTCAGATTCTCGCTCAGGATGGGGTTGCGCTTGTGGGGCATCGCGGATGACCCCTTCTGCCCGGCGGTGAAGGGCTCTTCGGCTTCACCGACCTCGGTCCGCTGCCAGTGGCGCACGTTGGTCGCCAGCCGCTCGATCCCGGCGCCCACCACCGCCAGCGCGGTGAAGTAGCTGGCGTGGCGGTCGCGGGCCACCACCTGCGTCGAGATCGTCTCCGGGGTCAGCCCCAGCCGCCCCAGGGCCTCCGCCTCGATCCCGGGGGAGAGGTGGGCGTAGGTGCCCACCGCCCCGGCGATCTTCCCCACCGCCACCTCGGCCCTCGCCTGCTGGAGCCGCTGCACCCCCCGCCGCGCCTCCGCGGCGTGGCCCGCCAGCGCCAGCCCGAAGGTCACCGGCTCCGCGTGGATCCCGTGGGATCGCCCGATCATCGCCGTCGCCGCATGCTCCCGGGCCCGGGCCGCCAGCGCGTCGTGGTACGCCTGCTGCCGCCGGATCAGCGCGTCCGTGGCTCGCACCAGCAGCAGCGCCAGGCTCGTGTCCAGCACGTCGCTGCTGGTCATCCCCCGGTGGAGCCACCGCGCCGGCGGCCCCGCCAGCTCCTCCACGTGGGTCAGGAACGCGATGACGTCGTGCTTGACGGTGCGCTCGATCTCGTCGATCCGCGCCGCGTCCAGCCGCCGCGCCAGGTCCATCTGCCGCAGCGATGACGCGGTACCGACCGGCACCAGCCCCTGGGCTTCCATCGCCTCGCAGGCGCACAGCTCGACCTCCAGCCACGCCGCGTAGCGGGCCTCGGTGGACCAGATCTCGACAAACTCACGGGGGCTGTACCGGGGGATCATGGCCCCGCGCTCTGCCACGAAATTGACGAGCCCGGCAGAGCAAAACGCTCGCCGGGCTCGATCCCGCGGCAGCCAGCCCCGGTAACTTCTTGCCGGGGAGCTTCAGCACCCCCGGCGGACGGCCGCCAGGAGGCGCGCCCGCAGCGCCGCC
>CAZSDX010000037.1:0-22053 GCA_964605685.1 uncultured Polyangiaceae bacterium | reverse complement strand
CGTTGCCCAGCCGCGCGTGGGCGGGGAGCGCGTCGATGCGGGCGGCGAGGGCGCGGGCGGCCTCCAGCGGTTGATCCTCCAGGGACCAGAGGGCCCCCTGCTGGTGGAGCCGGGGGGCGCTGATCGGCTGCGCCGTGACCAGCATGGCCCGGAGCAGGGAAGGGCCCAGGGCCCGCTGCAGGCGGCGCAGGCCCCGCTCCGGGTAGACGATGCCGAGGCGCGCCGGAGGGAGCAGGAAGGTCGCCGCGGGGGAGGCGATCCGGACATCCCCCAGCAGCGCCACCTCGACGCCGCCTCCGAAGGCGGGACCCTGGATCGCCGTGATCAGCGTGAACGGCGGCGGCTCGAAGCGGTCGAGCAGTTCGTGGAGCGGGGAGCGAGGGAGCTGGCCCGCCTCGGCCCCGAGTCGCTTCAGGTCGTCGAGGTCGAAGCCGGCGCAGAAGATCTCGCCGGTCGCCCCGAGGACCACGGTGGTCACGCCCTCCTCGACGGCGCGGTGGCGGGCCCGGTTCAGCTCGTCCAGCAGGCCGAGGCCGATGGCGTTGCGGCGGGCAGGGCGGTCGAGCAACCACAGCTCGTACCCACCGCGGCGCTCGACCCGTAGCTCGCCGCTCACGGCAGGATCCCCCGCTCGCGCCGCGCCTGGAGGCAGCACCAATTCTGGCTTCTCACCGGTGCTCCTCCAGCAATTGCTCCCACGCGCTCAGGAGATCGCGCCCTCGGTGGTAGCCTCGGTTGTGGATGAGAACCAACGCCTCCCGGGTGCGTTGCCGCTCCTGCTCGTCCGCTACAAGGAGGAGAGACCGAAGATCGACACGATCCTGCGGACGACGAGCATCGTCGCGTGCCAGGACTTTGAGCGCCAGCAGGTGTCCTGTGGTTGCGACGCGGAGGGAGAGCCCCGGGAGGATCTCCATGGATTCTCCCTGCGCCACGATCTCCGGCTCGATGCCGGAAGAGGCAAACAGCAGATCGGTCACGACGCCTCGTTCGGCCGGAAGGATCAGCCGCACGGTTGCAAGGCGCTGGCTCTCTTGCTGCTCCACGGTGGCGAGCACCTGGTAGCCGTTGGCGCCGAGGGTTCCGACGATCCGTTCCGCTTCCTGATCGCTGGTGACCGCGATGGCAAGGTCGATGTCACGGGTGAACCGGGGTTCCGCGCGCGCCGACACGGCGAGGCCACCAACCAGGCACGGAGCACAGCCGAGCCGCCCCAGCTCATCGAGGACGCGCCTCAATGCCCGTTCAAGGGCACTCAAGAGCGCTCCTGCGCCAGCCAGGCGGAGAGCCGCCTCTCCCGGTCCTCCTCTGCCTCCTCGGGGTAGGCTCGTTTCAGGTTCTGCCGCATGATCGCCACGCCAGCTTCGAACAGCTCGAAGGCAAGGAGAAGGTTTTGAACCTCTTGCTTCGGGGTGATCGCGGCAGGTCGATCCATCCGGATTTTTCTAGCACGGCGGTCTCTCCGCGACCACCCGGGAGGCCAGCCCGTAGCTCGCCGCTCACGGCAGGATCCCCCGCTCGCTCCGCGCCTGGAGGCAGCGAGGGCTTCCGGCCTCGACCAGGCGGCACCCCCGAGGGCGGTGCTCGTAGATGGCGCAGTGGACCCGCTTGCCCAGCTTCCCCACCAGGGCGGCGCAGCGCTGGGCCGGGTCCAGGCGCAGGTGCGGCACGCCCTCCGGATCCTCGACCACGTAGCGTTTGCGCAGGTCCGCGCGGGCCAGCAGCGAGCAGCCCCGGTCGACCTCGACGTAGTACAAAAACCCCTCGGAGCGGTTCTCCTCCGGGTTGGTGCAGCAGGCGCCGCAGGCGGTGCAGTCGAGGCGCGGGCTCATCGTGGGAAGGTCAGTCGTCCTCGGGCCAGATGCCGACGGTGCCGCCGACCCAGTCGAGGTCCTTGTTGTGGTCGACGCCGAGCATCTTGCCGCGGGACAGGCGCACCAGGTTCATCGCCAGCTCCGGCCTCGCCTCACCTCGCCCCCGGAGGAACATCATCCGGATCTCCGCCTTGACCCCGTGCCCCTCCGGCGTCTCCAGCGCGTGGGCGTAGCTGATCTTCCGCTGGAGGAGCCAGCCGCTCCGCTGCTCGTCCGGGATGACCTCCAGGTCCGCCCGGGTCACGTCCACCTTGACCCCGGTCCCTGCGAAGGAAAAGAGCGGCTTGAGCACGTAGTTCTCCAGGTCCGGCGGGGGCTCCCGGACCTCGCTCACGAACTGCGCCTTCGGGATCGCCGGGTGGTCCAGGAAGGGCAGGGTGAACTTGGACCAGATCCAGTACCAGTTGGGGTGAGGGCACCAGCTCACGTCCAGGTCGTCGGTGAAGCGGAAGGGCAGGGGGGTCTGCTTCTTCTCCAGCTCGTCGAAGACGATCCGGTTGAAGATCCTCTTCACCTGCACCCGCTTGCCGCCCCGCACCCGGAACAGCCGTCGACCCTCCCGCTCCAGCGCCGTCGGGCACACCGGCTCGATGCCGGTGAGTTGCCGGGTGGCGATGAAGTCCGGGTAGGTCTTCTGCGAGGGTGGATCCAGGTCCAGCAGCACGACCTCCTCCGGGGCGTGGCCGTCCAGCAGCGCGTCCCGCAGCCGGGCGACGTACTGCTCCAGGGTGCGGCCGCCGAAGAGGGTGGTCCAGGGGCGATCGAGCCCCGGCAACCCCTGGAGCTCCTCCCCGAGAATCTGCGCCTGGATCGGGATCAACGCGTAGAGCGAGGGGAACCCTTGCAGCTCCACCAGCTGACCGGTCCACTCCCCCTGGTCGTCCCGGCTGATGGCGAAATCCACCTGGATGCAGCTCGCCAGGTCGTCCTGCCCCGGCACGTTCAGCTCCGGCGGGATGGCCCTCGTGGTGCGGGCGATCAGCGCCGGATCGCAGAGCTGATCCACGATCTCCCCGGCGTACCGGGCGACGCGCTCGCGGAACGGGCGGGGCAAGAACAGCGGCGTCTCGGCGACCCGGAAGGGGATCGGATGGCCCATGCGGGCTTCGAGGCGTCCCAGGTAGCGGCGGTAAAGGTCCGGGGTGTAGGCGGCGTTGTACGCCGCGCGGAAGGTGCGCTCCATGGAGGTGGTCGCCAGGGTAAACCAGCACCGCAACCGGTCCAAGAATCCCCTGGGATCGAGATCTGGTAGCCAGGAAGGGTCATTTGAGACCCCATGCGAATCCGGACGCAACCAAGGACGGTGACCACGGCGGGTACTTCAGCGCCGGGGTGCCTTCTTTTTGCTGGCGGAGGTGGATTTTTCGGAGAGCAACGCGGCGGCGCCCGGTGTGGTGAGGGCGCCCTGGAACCAGCGATCCAGCGCCGCGAGATCCTCGCAACCTCGGATCCTGGCCGCCTGCGCCTCGCTCACCTTGAGCCCCCGCGCCGCCAGCACCGCCAGCACTGCCTCCGCCTTTGCTTCCCGCACCTGCCGCTGTGCCTGGAGCTTCTCCGCTCGTTCCTCCTCCAGACGCCTGGCCTCTTGCTCGGCGCGCTCCTCTGCCTGGTCGGCGCGCTCCTCTGCCTGGTCGGCGCGCTTCGCTGCCTGGTCGGCGCGCTCCTCGGCGATCCTGCGGGCCTCCTGCTCCACCTGGAGCGTCTCCTCCGGGGTGAGCAAGGCTCGCTTGCCCCACCGGTCCTCCGTCAGCAGCAGCTTGCCTTCCGCGGTCTCGTGGAGCCACAACCCCAGCACCTGGCTCCGTGTTGGTCCATCGCCTCCATACACCTGCCTCCACTGCCGTTTCTCATCGAGACGGAAGACCCGGAGCGTCTCCACCTCACCCTGGACCCGGAGCCCCGGCTGGTGCTTCCAGGGCTCGAAGATCACCAGCTCCTGCACCCCGAGGTGGGCGTACTTGTCCGGCGCCACGAGGTAATCTTTCTTGCGGTTGCTGCGGGAGACGAACTCGAAGGCGAGGGTGGGGACGAGGCCGTGGTGCTCCCAGGGAAACCAGGTGGCGCCCTCGGCGGCGGGGGGCTCCGGCTGGGGCAGGACGTAGACGTCCGGGGCGACGGTGATCCTGCGGTCGCGGGGGTCGATGCCGATGTGCTGGTCAAAGTCGACCCAGACCTTTTTCCCTGCGCGAGCGAAGAAGAGACGGAGCAAGGAGACGAGGGAGAGGATGAAGTCGGACTGGTCGAAGCCGTGGCCCATGTCGTCGTCTTCGGTGAAGACCCAGCCGTCCGGCAGCGGGTCCGGCAGCGGCGGGAGGCGAGCGGCGGAGAGCGCAGAGGAGGCGGGCGTCATGGTGAGGAGGAAGGTACGAGGCGCCACCAGGGGCAGCAACCCGATCCGGTGGTCCCTCTTCGGCGCGAGGTCACCCCGGTTGCGTCGCGAGCGCGGTTGGGTCGTGGCCCCCTTCGTGGCGCGGTGTCACCCGCGGAAGCGGACCAGGAAGCCGCGGGCCCAGGGGCGTCCGTCCAGGGCGATCTGCCCTCCCTGGCTCGTCACCTTCTGCGCGGCACGCACCTCCCGCAGGGCCCGCGCCACGTCCGCCTCGTCTCCGGGCGCCAGCGGCAGTGCTCCTTGTGGATCCTCTCCCCGGGTGGGGTGGCGGGCCAGGTGACCCCGTGAAGTGGTTGACAATCGTCCAAGAGGAGGGTCCCCTCAGAACACCATGCACCCCACTGCTCGCCATCCTCTGCTGTCTCTTCTCCTTGGAACACTACCCTCCCTGACTGGATGCCTCGGAGAGGCGTCTCCAGGGAACCCACCCCCCGACCCCGCAAGTCATTCCCAACCTGTCGTCAACGGTACGCTCGACTCTTCAGGGTTCTATCGCGCCGTTGTCCGCCTCAACGGGTGTTCTGGTGTGCTGGTTGCCCCGAGGACGATCCTCACCGCAGCCCACTGTTTGCCCGACTACGTGGTGGGTTGTCGGGATGTCAAGACCAACCCTATTCCCGTTGATTTTGCGCCTGAGGGGGGGGGGTTATTTCAAACCCTCCCGATCCTGCTCAGAGGCGTTGGGGGAGGCGTTGGGCGGCCCTGCCGGGGGCTGCCACCGTGAACGTGGCGAAGTTCTGCGCATCGCTTTGCCAGACGGTTCCCGCGAGTGGAAGCGACTTCACACCGTGGATCAACCGAGCGCGGGAGCCGATGTTGGTCTTCTTGAGCGAGGACGCTCCCGCGGGGGTGGAGCCCCTTCCCATCGCTGTCCATCCTTCCGTGGCGAACCAATCGCCCTCCTTGGTGGCATCCCCCGATGTCGAATCCTGGGCAACGACCCTCCCTCTGGTCGCTTTTGCCGGCTTCGGTCAAGGTTCGAACGGGAGGGATTACGGGATCTTGCGGCTGGTTGATACCCAGGGGAATTACGGTACAAGTCCCAACAGCGCCTTGGGCCCAGGGACTCCGGCTTGCCCCAACCCGACCCCGATCCAGGGGCCACAACCGGGCTTGCTCACCAGAACGGAAGGGATGACAAAGTTTCAGCTCAATCAGCTTTTGAACGGTGCGATCACGGCACCTCTTCCCAACGCGCAGTCTTTCCCGGGAGCAGGAGACAGCGGGGGACCTCTGCTGGCGGGTGCTTCTCTGGCTTTGCCACCGGGAGGAGCTTTTCCAGGAGGGCTTGCGCCGTCTCCTTTTCCTGGGCTTGCGGTTCCTTACGCCATTTTGGGGATTGTCTCCGCGCCCGCATCCTCCCTTGCCTCTCCCGCGAATTCCTCTCCAGAATCCATTTTTTCTCCCGTTTATACAGAAGATGTCAGCAAATTTTTGGCACAAAAACTGATGGATTCGGATGGAGATGGGCTTCCCGATCTGGCGGATCCCTGTCCACTCAACGGAAACCCCGGGGACAACCTGGACCTCGATCAAGATCTCCTGGGAGATGCTTGTCCTGGTGGGTGGCCCAAGGATCCCTGTCCTTGTTCCGTCATCGACGACGCAGATCTGGATGGTGTGTGCGATTTTCCTAACGGGTTTTTCTTGAACACCTTTTCCGAGCAATACGAGGCGTCTTGCTTGACGTCGGCTGCTATCGAGGGTTTTGACAATTGTTCTACGGTGATAAATACAGATCAAAACAACTGTAACTTTCTGGCAGAAAAGGGAAATGACGCCCTTTTCATGGGAGACAAGTGTGATCCAGCTCCCTGTCCAGGGATCCGCCCTACGTTCACCAAGAAACCGATCACCGAGCAGGTGACCATCGGGACGTTTCCCATCACGATCACCTCGTTCATGGCAAAGTACGATCTGCACAGGATCGAACTTCGTCCGCTGGGAACGAGGAATTATCCAGTCAACCCTGTTGGAACCGTCCCCCAGCTCGATACCGCAGTCAACGTTCCAACAACCGATTATCGCTTCTGCTTTCCAAACGCTGGAGAGCTCTTCAATTACAGGTGCGACGAGCCAGATGGCTACAAGGATGCTCTCCTGGGACCTGCGGCTCCGCTCCGAGGAAATGAGCCACTCCCCGATGGGCAAAACCGATGGCGTCGAATCTGGGTCCATGATCCTGCTCTGGTGAATGGCTCCGCGGACCTTTCTGACGCTCCAGTGCAGGGCTCCTGGGTGTATCGAAACAATCAGGTCTATCCACGGTTCTGGGAGTGGTCCTCCGATTTTGCAGCGTGGCAATCCAGTTCATGGTTTGGTCTGATCCAGGGATCTCCGGGGCAAGCAGGGGTGATCGGCGCTCACGGGGAAACCTCAGTTGGTCAGATAACACTCCCTATCTCTTCTACCCTCCTCTATCACCACCCCAAGCTGAACAACCTCCTGGAAGCCGCCGATAACCTGGTCAACGCCGGTTCTCCTGTCGCCTCCTCTTCCTACACCCGGTTGAACTGGTCCCTTTTTAACGCTCTTCAGATCCCCATCAAACCCATCTGGTTTGGGGCCTCGAACGGTAGCGACCTGGGGGGGGCTGTTCTGGACCGCGAAGGAGGTGTCTACCGAGCCCGCGACGCGGAGCCAGTTGTTGCCATCCCCGGCAGACCGGATGTGGTTGGGTTGCTGGAGCCCGATGGAAACCTCCGAGAGGTGAACGCGCACCTGGGATCTGCGCTGCGGGAAGCCCTCGCGGCTGGTGTCGAGTTCCTCACCCCTGCGGAACCTTCTCCTCACCTGGGGCGTTCCCTGCAAGAACCCCTCTCGGTTGCCATCTCGGCGGATCGAACTTCCCTGGTGGACGAGGTTCGCCTCCACCAGGGAGCGCTGCTATCCAGCCAGGATCGGGGAATTCCTCCACGAGGTGCCCGTTTTCATGCCGCTTCTACCGGAAGCCCCCCGGGGTTCCCCGTTTATTCGCGCTCTCGCGGGCTCGTCTGGGTCGTGGGAGCGATCTTGTCCAACGGACAGCGAGGAATTCGCTGGACGAGCACGACCGGAGAAGGAGGATTTAAGGAGCTGGAGACCCCAGGGCTCGTGCTGGGGGATATCCTGGCGGCGACCTTTGAACCCACCAGGGGAAACCTGTGGATCTTGTCGACCAACCCTGGTGCAGGCCCTCCGAACAAGGTTCGACTTCTCTCTGTTCAAGTGGAGACTGGAGCCTCGGAGGTTCACCTGATCGCACCTCGACGCGGTTTGTTTGATTCCCACTGGCTGGTGGCGGATCAGGATGGTCGCCTGTTGCTCGTTGCTTCTTCTCGCCTCGCCAAGCGCCACGTTGTCCTCCAGCTAGATGCGGGAGAGAAGCTAAATCTTCGCGGCATCCTGCGGGGAAAGGGAGCCCTTGCTTTCGCTCCTGCGGTAGATCCTAACGGATACTCCTTCCCTCTTCGCTCCGGAAATCACCTGAGCGGGATAACCCGCACGCCCACCTTGTCCACGCAGCCAGGCAAGTGGTTCGATCTCCTGGAGTGCCTCTGATGTCCTCCCTTCGTCTGGTGGTCTTCTCCTCCCTGGCCCTCTTTGGCGCCTGTTCTCTTTCCGATTCCTCTCCCCTTCCTGCACCGGAATCTACCGCGGGCGCCTCTCCCTCGGGGCAAGCTGGCGCTGCGGCCTTCGCGGGCGTCCCCCCCACCGCAGGAACCTCCCTCCAGGGAGGCGCTTCTCCCCAGCAGGGGGGGGCAGGTTTCTCCGGGACGGCTGCAGGGGCAGAACCCAGCGGTGGCGTTGGTGGAAGCCCGGCGGGAACCGGCGGGACGGCGGGCGCAGAGGTGGGCGGAGCCGTGTCAGGAGGAAGCGGAGGGGTATCAGGGGGAGAAGGCGGCGATGGAGGGACAGGAGGAATGTCAGGGAAAGGAGGCTCCTCCGGGGCAGGTGTGATGGAGGGAAAGATTCCCAAAGGGTATCTCCCCTGGACCGGGTGGGATCCAGCCTGTCCGGTTTATTACCCAGGTCCAGACGCCTCGCCCGTGGACCCGGTAGAGTGGTTGCCGTGTGACAAGAAGATCGTGCCTTCGAGTTACGAATGTAAGTACATGGCAAGCCCCTGGAGGATAAGCGGCCCCTTGCTGGGGATAGGGACGGTCAAGACCTCTCGCGTGAACGGAAAATTGCGACACTGGATTATGAGAAACAATTATTACGGTATCACAGACGGTCAGATGTTCGTAGTGTCTGAGGACGATGGTCCTGTTTTGGCTAGTTGGTATGGCTTGATCAAACCTTGTGCCTACCTGTACATGACACCCCATGGTTCCGGCTACGGGCTTGGCATTTATAAGAAAGATGGATCATCCGAAGGTTTTATCATGGGGAGCTACGACAGCGCGGAACCGGTTGGTTCTGTGAAGATAACGGATGGGGTTCCGAGCCACTTTGATGCCGTCGCCTCGGGGCCTGTACGCATGCGCGGCGCGGGGCTCTGGCTGACTCCCTGGGAGACAAAGACCGAGAGCAAGATCGCTTCCTCGGAGAAAGGCGCTTTCGCAGGAACCCATCCAGCGGACGACTGGCTGGTGATCCCTATCGGAACCTCCAGCTACGGACCACGAGGTACGTGGCTCTGGCATCCTTCCACGGGGATCATCAAGCTGCAATATGCGCCCAACGACTTGACCCTGGCCTGGGATGACTACGGGACAGACCAGCAGGATGCGGTATGGACGTTTCGAGGAGGGAAAGCTCCGGAAGAGACCAAGTACCCGATCAACGATGTGTACACCGGAAAATTCACCGTGGACCCCAAGGAGGTGGAGGCGACCAAGAAGCGCCTGAGGAAAGATCCCTTCAAGTACCCCGGATCATCTCCCTGGGTGGTCGGTTGTGGGTATGCGGCCAGATCCGTTGGAACCAGCACCGTTGTCGTTCGTCTGTCGGATGGATGGGCCTGGGAACTGGAAAAGAGCGATACCTATTCCTTCAACGTAAATGCAGTTACGTGCGAGGATATCCGCGGAGGAGGTATATACATAACCGGCGATCCATTGACGAACAATCACACCTATTACCGAATTCGATTGGATTCCCTGGGCCCTCCAACGCTTCCCCCCGATTGAGCGGGGATACCGCTCCGACCACTGCAAGATCTCTCGAACGAGCAGAGCTGGAAGGTGGCCCTCAGGGTAAATCAGCCGCGGAAGCGGACCAGGAAGCCGCGTGCCCAGGGGCGTCCGTCCAGGGAGATCTGCCCTCCCTGGCTCGTCACCTTCTGCGCGGCGCGCACCTCCCGCAGGGCCCGCGCCACGTCCGCCTCGTCTCCAGGCGCCAGCGGCAGTGCGCCCTCCCGGTCCCGGGCGGTGGGGGCGACGAAGCGAGGCAGGAAGTCGTCGTCCCACGCCTCGCCTTCCAGCGTGAGCTGCACGTCCCGGTGGAGGTAGAGCCGCGCCGCGGCCAGCGCCTCCCGCGTGCGCTGGAGGAACGGGCGGAAGTGGGGGCGCAGCAGCGACTCCAGGCGGTCGGCGTAGGTCGAGGAGAGCGCGCACTGGAAGGTGCAAGGATCCCAGGAGATGAGCCGGAACCCCCAGGGGTCCAGCACGTTGAGCCAGGGGTTTCCGGGGGGGCGGGTCCGGGACGCGGCCTGCTCCATCCGGGCCCGGTCGTCGTCCGGATGCTCGCAGAACGCGCTGACGCAGCAGGGCGGGTAGCCCAGCAGCGACCCGAGCCTCCGGTGCTCCCGCGGGGTCGGGAGCCCCCTCGCCAGCAGCTCCGCCGCCTCGCCCACCTGGGCCTCGTTGCGCCCCGCGATCAGCCGCGCCGTCGGCGTGGCGCGAGCGCCTCCCGGCGAGGTCACGTGGGCGCAAAGCCCCCGCTGCTGGAAGAACTCCGCCCGGGCCGTGGCCTCCTCCTGGGGGAGCTCCCGCAGGACGAGCGGCTTCAGCCCTGCCAGCAGCGCCACGTCCTCCGCCTGCGGCCCCTGGAGCGCCGGGCGGGTGCGCCGCGCCAGCAGCTCCGGCACCGTGTCCTCGTCGATGAACAGCCCCGGCGTCAACCACAGGACGCTCATCCCCGTACCTCCCCGCTCCCCGCCACCGCCGGGTGCCTCGGTGCCTCGCCCCGGAGCACCCGCGCCGCGTCTCCCAGCGCCAGCTCCGCCATCCTGCGCCGCGCCTCCTCCGTCGCGCTCCCCAGGTGCGGCAGCAGCACCACGTCGTCCCGCTCCAGCAGCCCCGGGTGCACCTCCGGCTCCCGCTCGTAGACGTCCAGCGCCGCCCCGCCCAGGTGCCCTCGCTCCAGCACGCGCACCAGCGCCTCCTCGTCCACCACCGCGCCCCGCGCCGTGTTCACCAGCAGCGCCCCTCGCTTCATCCGGGCCAGCGCCTCCTCCCCCAGCAGCCCCCGGGTCGCCGGGGTCAGCGCGCAGTGGATCGTCACCACGTCGGAGCGCTCCAGCAGCGCGTCCAGCCCCACCTCCGGTCCGGGTATTTCACGACCCCAGCGGAGGGAGCGGGATCTTGTGTAGAGTACTTCCATACCGAAGGCGGAGGCGAGGCGGGCGACGGCCTGGCCGATGCGTCCGTGGCCGAGGACGCCGAGGGTCTTGCCCCGGAGGCCGCGGCCCAGCAGCAGGGTGGGGGTCCAGCCGGAGAAGCGTTTTTCGCGGACCATGCGCTCGCCTTCCCGGAGGCGGCGGGCCAGCGCCAGCAGCAGGGCGAGGGTGAGCTCGGCGGTGGCGTCGGTGAGCACGTCGGGGGTGTGGGTGACCCAGATCCGGCGGTCGCGGGCGGCCTGGAGGTCGATGTTGTCGAGGCCGACGGCGTGGTTGGCGACGACGCGGAGGCCCGGGAGGGCGTCGAGGAGGGCGGCATCTACCGGGTCCGTGGGCATGGTGACGAGGGCGTGGGCGCCGCGGGCGAGGTCGAGGAGGCGCTCGCGGGGGAGGGGCTCTGGCCCGGCGTGGACCAGCACCTCGACGCCGGGGCCGACGACGGCGCGGGGGTCGAGGGAGAGCTGGCGCGTGACAAAGATCCGCGGGTCGGCCATGGTCGCCATCCTAGCGATGGAGCCCACCCTTCCGGAAGACGACGCGCTCCGAGGGGATTATCGGCGCTCTCCGAGGGGGACGAGCCGTTGTTGGAACCACGCGCGGACCTCGGGCCAGGAGACCTGGCGGTAGAGGACGGCCCGGCAGAGCTGGTCGAGCTCGTCCTGGGTCGCGCGGAGTTTGTGATGGTTGAGCCGGGCCTGCGCCATGGCGACGTAACCGGCCATGAGCTTCCAGGCGAAGGGGAAGGCCCTGCGTCGATCCGCGAAGGCGAAGAAGACGGCGGCGGGTTCGTCCTCGGGGGCACCCTGCGCCAGCTCGGTGGCCTGCTGGCAGCAGGCGTGCACCGCCGCCGGGTCGCACATGGGGACGCGCCGGTGGCGCCGGGCAAAGAACGGGTATCCCTGGATGAGCTGCTCTGGATCCAGGATCACCGGATGCTCGCCACCAGCGCCTGGGCCACCTGGGTGTCCTCGGAGGCGTCGCTGGCGGCCAGGCCCGCCAGGGTGGTCTCTTCCTCCGGACTCAGCTCCAGGTACAGCTTCACCAGCGGGTTCTCCGCGAGGTAGGCGGGGATCTGCGAGGCCGTCAGCGGGGCCGGGTGAGGAGGGGTGGCGGCCAGCTCGTCGTGGTCGAGGGCTCCAAGGAGCGGGAGGGAAGGAGAGGACGCCATCCTGGAAGACGGTACCACCCGCCCCCGTTGCGGCCAAGCGTGACAAAGATCCGCGGGTCGGCCATGGTCGCCGTCCTGGCGATGGAGACGACCCTTCCGGAAGACGACGCGATCCGAGCGGCAAACGTGGCCTTTTACCGGGCCTTCGAGCGGGGAGACCTGGAGGCGATGGGGGAGCTGTGGGCGGCGACGGTGCCGGTGTCCTGCGTGCATCCGGGGTGGCAGCCGGCGGTGGGGAGGGAGGCGGTGCTGGCGAGCTGGGGCGCGATCTTCGAGGGGATGACCTCGATCCGCTTCACGCTGAGGAACGTGCAGGTGTTCGTGGCCGGGGAGGCGGCGTGGGTGCTGCACCTGGAGGAACTCGACGGGGTGCAGGAGAGCGGGGAGCGAGTGAGCGCGGTGCTCCAGGCGACCAACGTGTTCGTGTGGGAAGGCGGGTGGAAGATGGCGCACCACCACGCGAGCCCGGCGCTGGGGGCCGCCTTGCCCCCCTCGGACCCCCGGCGGCTGTTTCACTGAAGGCGGGGTTGCGGGCGTCCTGAGGATTCCCTACGGTCCGGGCGCCTTGGCGAAAAATGAGCGATTTTCCAGGTTTTCCTGGGGTGTGGTGGCGTTCACTCTGGGGGTGATCCTGTGGGGGGCTTACGTGCGGGCGAGCGGCTCCGGGGCGGGGTGCGGCAGCAGCTGGCCGACCTGCAACGGGGAGGTGATCCCTCGACCCAGGAGCCTCCAGACGGTGATCGAGTTCACCCACCGGGCCACCTCCGGGATCGATTTCCTCGCGGTGCTGGTCCAGCTCGTGTGGGCGCGGCGGGCGTTCGCTCCGGGGCCGGTGCGGCGGGCGGCCGCCGCGGCGATGGCCCTGATGGTCACGGAAGCCCTGGTGGGCGCCGGTCTGGTGATCTTCGAGCATGTGGCCGGCGATACCTCGGTGGCCAGGGCGACGTGGACCGCGGTGCACCTGACCAACACCTTCCTGCTGGTGGCGGCGCTGACGCTGGTGGCCTTCTGGTCGACGCGGGGCGAGCCCCGGGGGTTCCGGTGGCCCGGGGCCGCGGGGGCGCTCGGCGTGGCCGCACTGCTGGGGACGCTGGTGCTCGGGATCAGCGGCGCCATCACCGCCCTGGGCGACACCCTCTTCCAGAGCAAGACGCTCGCGGAAGGGATACGCCAGGATCTCTCCCCGACCGCGCATTTCCTGGTGAAGCTCCGGGTTCTGCACCCGGTGGTGGGGCTGCTGGTGGGCGGGTTTCTGCTGGCGAGCCTGGGCCGGATGCTGGAGAAGGACGCGACCCCCTGGGATCGGCGCCTGGGGTGGACCGCAGGAGGTCTCTTCGTGGCGCAGGTGGCGGTGGGCTTCACCAATCTCGGTCTCCTTGCACCCATCCCGTTGCAGATGGTTCACCTGCTGATGGCGGATCTGGTGTGGATGACGCTGGTGGTGCTGGTGGTGGGGAGGATGAGCCGCAGGGCGGGGGGTTAGTCGCGGAGGCTGCTGGTGCCCTGGGGGCCAAGGAAGCGGACGTGGACGTGGTCCGTGTGCCAGGCAACGTGGCGGACGACGCCGGCGTCGGGCTGGAGGCGGGCGGCGACCCAGGCAGGGAAGCCCGGGGGATGGACCAGGCGCCGGGCCGCCTCGGCGGTGGGGGCGATGAACTCGGCGTCGAGGAAGATCTTGTCGACGTGGTTGGTCTTGATGAGACGCCCCAGCAGGAAGGCGAGGCGAGGGTAGTCGACGTTTTTGGCGGTGCCGTGGCGGCAGAGTCCGGTGGTGTAGTCCCTGGAAATCAGTTTTTCGCAGTGGTCACGGCGGGTGCTGGGCTCCTCGGTGGAGGGGAGGGCGATGTCGACGTCGCGGCCACCCTCGTGGCTGACGTGGCGGGG
The DNA here is from genome assembly GCA_964605685.1 of uncultured Polyangiaceae bacterium. Lineage (GTDB taxonomy): Bacteria > Myxococcota_A > Polyangia > Polyangiales > Polyangiaceae > JANWXX01. Next base: position 8,194 of record CAZSDX010000037.1, on the reverse strand, counting down.
GTGGTTCTGGTCCGTGGCCGGGCGGAGCGCGTCCCACTGGGAGAGGTCGACGACGCCGATGGGGTCGCGGCGGAAGCGGACGCGGGTGTCGCGGAAGGCTCCGAGGAGCGCCGTCACCACGTCGGGACGGGCGAACTGGTAGCGACCGGGGCGCTCCAGGAGGTAGCCGTCGCCGCGGTTGCCAGGGGCCGGGAGTCCGATGAGGGGCTGGGCTCCGGAGGGGAGCTCCGGGGTGAGCGGGGCCTCCACCCGGACGAGGCGGGCCGGGGCGTGGACCTCCAGGCTGAGGGTCACCTGGGGCGTACCCGCGGGGGGGACGAAGGAGGCGACCCGGGGCAGGAGTCCATCCTCGTCGAGGGGGTCGTGGACGGTGGCCTCGTCGACGGCGAAGTGGGCGAGGGCGCGGGGGGGGCCCAGGAGGATCAGGGAGACCAGGGCGCCGGGCTGGACGTCGACGGCGATCCGGGTGTATCCCTCGGGCAAGTCGAGGGTATGGTGGTCCCGGTCGAGGCGCGGGGGGGAGGCGGCCGCGGCGCTGGCGTGGAGGGCAAGGAGGCAGCCGAGCAAGAGAGGGCGTTGCACGGAGGGCTCGGGTGGGGGTACGCTACCGCCAGCCTCTTCTCAACCAGAAAAGGGCGACGGTTCTTCCGGCCCTCCCTCCTGTCCCTTGTCAACGCATCTTCCCCACGTCGAGCCGCCGCTCGCGGTCCCCGCCGACGTTCCCACCGACCCCCCGGTTCCTCCCGTCTTTGGCCGCCTGGAGCGGCGCTCTGTGCCCCTCGATGAGTCGGCCATCGACCCGGATGCCGCGCGCACCGCGCGCCGGCTGATCCGGGCCGGGCACGAGGCCTACCTCGTGGGGGGCTGCGTCCGGGATCTGCTGCTGGGCCGCCACCCGAAGGACTTTGATGTCGCCACCAGCGCGCGCCCGGAGGAGGTGCGATCCGTCTTCCGGGCGTCGCGGATCATCGGGCGGCGCTTCCGCCTGGTGCACGTGCTCTTCCCCATGGGGAAGGTCATCGAGGTGGCCACCTTCCGCCGGACGCCGAGCGCCCAGGAGGGGGTCAGCCAGGAGGACGACGCCGACGAGCTGATCATCCGGAGCGACAACGCCTTCGGCACCGTGGAGGAGGACGCGCTCCGGCGGGATTTCACGATCAACGCGCTGTTTTACGACATCGAGAACCGGGAGATCCTCGACTTCGCGGGGGGCATGCGGGACATCGAGCGGCGGACCGTGCGCACCATCAACGACCCGGTGCTGCGTTTCCGGGAGGATCCGGTGAGGATCCTGCGGGCGATCAAGTTCGCCGCCAGGCTCGACCTGGGGTTCAGCCCCGACCTGATGGACGCCATCATCACCACCCGCGACTCGCTGCCGCTGGCGTCGAAGATGCGCCTCTTCGAGGAGGTGCTCCGGCTGCTGCGCGGGGGCGCGGCGCGGCGCTCGATCTACCTGGCCTGGGAGCTGGGGGTGCTCCACATCCTGCTGCCGGAGCTGGCGGTGATGCTCGACGACGTGGACGGGGACGACGGGCTCCCGGCGAGGATCTTCCGCCTCTTCGCCGAGCTGGACGCCCGCACCCGGGAGCGGGGCGAGCCCCCCGGCGACGCCGCCCTCTGGACGCTGCTGATGCTGGAGCCTGCCCTGGAGGCTTGCCACGGCGCCTCCGATCGCCTCGGCGCCTTCATGGACTTCGTCGAGCCCGTCGCCGCGCGCCTCGCGGTCCACCGGCGTATCATCGACGCGATCCGGCGCATCATCGCCCTGCTGCCGAAGCTGTGGAACGGCCACGTCGCCAAGGCCGCTCGCTCCGATGTGTTCTCCGAGGCGGTCGCCGTCGCCGAGATCAGCCTCGCCGCCCGGGGCGAGTACGAGGCCGCCGACCAGGTGCGCAAGGCGTTCCTCGCCACCCGCCGCCCCCGCCGCGCCCCGGAGCGCCCCAACCTCGCCCGCTGAACCGGGACCTACCCGTGGTAGCGTCGCGGGCATGCCGGTCTACGCCTACGACGTTCCGCCCCATCTCTACGTGCGGCTGGCCCCCCAGATCGGGGCCGATCTCGCCGTCGTGGGCCCCTTGTCCGGTGGGGCCTACGAGCAGCTCCTCGGGGAGCCTACCCTCTGCGGCGGGCTCCAGCAGTCGATGCTGGTCCAGGTGCTCCTCGATCTCAGCCGCTGTCCCGATCTCTCCGCCCAGGCGCTCCGCTGGCTGGCGCTCTCCTTCGCTCCGGGGCTCGCTGGCAGCGGCACCCGCGCTCTTGCGCTGGTGCTCCCCCAGCACGCGGCTTCCCTGGTGGACGAGCTCCGGGCCCTCGCCGCGCAGCACTCCCCCGCCCTCGCCTTTGCTTGCTTCCCGGACGCGGCCTCCGCGGTCTTCTGGCTCGCCACCCGGGTTCCTGGAGTGGGGTCATCCTCGACACCAGACGAGGTGAGAAACGAGGCAGCGGCGGGGCGATGGGTCGAGGCGGTGGCGCGCTACCGGGCGTTGACGGCGTCGTCCCTGGCGGTGGCGGTGGAGGTGGTGGAGGGGCTGCTGCGGGAGGGGGCACGGACGGAGGTGACCGAGCCGAACTCGCTGATTCCCTCCACGGAGGTGCCGCCGGAGGGCGAGGGCGCGCCGTTGCCGGTGATCCTGCCGGCGGATCCTGTGCCGGATGCGGCCCCGGAGGCTACCCCGGATGCCACCCCGGAGCGGGCGCAAACCTCGGTGTCCTCGTCCGGCGCTGCCTCGGTGCCGCCGACCTCCTCGCCCACGGCGACACAGGCGTCCCTGGGGCAGGTGGCGGAGACGGCGGCGCGCCTGGCCACGGCGCCCACCCAGTTCCAGGACGAGCTGACCACGGCGAGGGGGCTGGACGACTCGCTGTTTCTGTCCGACGAGGTGGTTCCGGAGGTGGAATTTCTGGGGTCTCGGCTGCGGGATATCGAGCCGATGCTGCGGGGGACGCTCTCGCGGATCTGGTTTGCTCCCTCGGAGGACGGAGAGACCCTGCTGGAGGTATCCGTGGACGATGCGCGGGGGATCGAGGTCCACGAGGAGAGCCGGGAAGACGCGCCGCTGGCCCTCGGGGGCGCTCGTCTGGGCCTGTTGTTGCGGGATGGCTCCGGGACGGTCCGCTTCGGTCCAGGGTCGCCTGCGGAGATCACCCTGCGCAGGCACCAGCTTGCCCTGGCCCGGGAGGTACTTTCGGGGCTGCTGGTCGAGGAGCACCTCGATCAGCTTCCCGGTGATCCCCACGCCCGGGAGCGCTGCCTCAACCACCGCTTTCTGGTGCTGCTTGACCGGAGCGATCAGGTGGATCGTGTGCTGATCCTGCCGGGGGTCACCGGGCGCGAGGCGCTGCTCTTCACCTTGCCGGATCTCCTCGCGCGCTACCTGCAGCGGCGCCCCGAGGCGCTGGGGTCGCGCGAGCTGGGCGTGCTGACCGAGCAGGGGGATTCCCTGCTGGAGAAGCTCCTGGTGTTGCCCCTGGACGGCGTTGTCATCAACCCCGGGGGGCCCGCGGAGACCTGGTTGACCCGGGCCCAGCTCAAGGAGGTGCTCCGTCCCGGGGGGGTCTCGCTCCCGCCGGAGGCCGCCCCCACGGAGGCCGTCGGCGCGCTCGCCGCGGAGGAGCCTCCGCCCTCGGTGCCGACGGTCGTTGCCCCGCCCTCCTACGCGGCCCCGGCGTCTTCCGGGTCGTCCGTGTCGGCGGCGGCGGTGTCGTTGCCTGCTGCGGTGTCGTCCCGGAGGCTCGTCGCCAGGAGCCTGGTGGAGGCGCATTTTTACCTGGATGCCCGGGGGTTCGAGCGGCAGGAGCGGTACCAGTGGAGGGAGGCACGGGGCGAGGAGATCCTCTGGACGTTCCTGGTCAAGGGGCCCGGAGGGCAGCAGGAGCGGCTGGAGTTCTCGGTGCTCGTCGACACGCCCGCGGCGCAGGATGGGTACTTCGGCCCGGGTCCGTCGCCGCTGCTGGGTCCGGTGGAGCTGCTCCAGCGGGCGGGGGCGATGAGCCGCGCCTCCAGCGGAACGCCGCTGGGGCTACCGCCGGAGGAGCTGGCGCAGGCGACGAGCGCCGCGGAGATGGCCTACATCCTGGTGATGGAGGCGCTGCGGCACTACGGCAACGAGGACATGCCGCCGGCCGCCTCGCTGAAGACGGACGAGGAGAGGCAGGCGCTCGCGCGGGAACCGGAGCGGTTCCGGAGGGCGCGGGTGGAGGAGCTGGCGCGCTCCTGCTGGCACATCGCCACCCAGCTCGGGGAGGCGCTCCGGGGGAAGCCGTGAGCCGGCTGATCCGGGCCACCGACGACCAGAAGCGGGAGCGCGATCTGCTCGCGTGGGGCGCCTGGGGGGCGAGGCTCACGGCGGATCAGTTCTGCCGCCGTGAGCGGGCGCTCCGGGCGCACCCGTGGGCCGCGAGCGGGATGGACACCTGGCTCTGGGTGGACGACGGGGGGGCGGTGCTCTCGTCCTGCGAGAGCTTTGCTTGCTCCAGCTTCTTGCGGGGAGAGCGGGCGCGGAGCTACGCCGTGGCCAGCGTGTTCACCGAGGAGAAGCGGAGGGGCCGCGGGTACGCCCGGGGGATGATGGACGCGCTGGTGGCGGAGATCCGCCGGGGCGATCCGTCGGCGCATGCGGTGGTGCTCTACTCGGACGTGGGCGAGGTGCTCTACGGGCGGAGCGGCTTCGTCGCGCTCCCGGCCTGGGACGCGGAGCTGGAGCCCTGCGAGGGAGACCCGGCCGAGGTCGTGGACGAACTGCTGCCAGAGGCGGTCCCGGAGCTGCCTCCACCCCCTGCGGAGGAGCCCTTCGTCCTCTGGCCGGACGCCCACCAGATCGACTGGCACCGGGCCCGCGAGCGCTTCTACGCGGAGGCGCTGGCGCGGCCGCGGAGCGAGCACTGCGGGGCCCGGGTCGGCTCGTCGTGCGCTTACTGGGCTGCGGATCTCAAGAACGAGCGGCTGCTGGTGCTGCTGGTGACGGAGCCGGAGCGCCGGGCGCTGGAGCTGCTGCTGATCGCGGCGCGGCGGGTGGCGCGTCAGCTCCGGCTGTCGCGGGTCTCGCTCTGGGAGGATGGCTCGCTGGCGCCGCTGCTGGCGGGGCTCGGCGGGGTGGAGCGCCGGGCGAGGGACGGGGCGGTGCCGATGATCCTCCCGCTGCGGGGAGGGCTGCGCCCGGAGCAATGGCGGATCAGGCCGAGGGCGCTGTGGGTGTAAACCTCCCTGCCGTCGATCAGGGGGTTCCGAAGATCCCGTGGCCCGGGGTCAGGACGTTCTTGCCGTCAAAGCGGGCCTTCTGGAGGACAAAAAGCAGCCAGTCTGCGCCGAAGTGCTGGATCCAATCGGCCTGGGAGAAGGGGATCGACGAGATGGGGTAGCGCTTCCCGCCGAGGTTGCGCGCCTGCTGGAACAGGGCGACGTTCTCGGCGATCCGTTGCTCCACGAGGGGAGGGACCGGCGGGGTGAAGCGCAGGATGTCGAAGAGGAAGCAGACCTCCTCGCAGGGGGCCTGGAAGAAGAGGGTGGTCAGCTTGCTGCGCCGGAAGGCGTAGAACAGGATGGGGCCGTTGCCGGTCTGCTCCAGGGTGAGGTTGCTGGTGACTCCGCCGACGTAGGGGGCCGCCTGCGATCCGGGGAGGAAGACATCAAACCAGGGGTGAGGGATGGTCCAGGCCCCGACGGATTTGAGGAAATCGACGGTGGGATCGAGGCGGGTGATCCAGCCGGTGTAGGTGGTCTCCTCGATCTCGGCGCCCGGGGCGAGCCCCGAGAGCAGCGCGGTGTCGTTCGGGGGGTTCTCCGGGGTGTAGTAGGCTGCGGCCTCGAAGAGGTAGAGCCAGCCCCCCCCGCCGTCGGGGATCACCTGCCCCTCCAGGTAAGAGAAGCGCTCGTCGAGGGCCGCTTGCGTCTGGTGTGCCACGAACTGCTGGAGGTCCGTGTAGACGATGCGGTAGACCCGCACCTGCGTCGGCGCTGGCTGGAGCTTCAGCCGCGCCCGCACGATGATGGCGAACTGCCCCAGCCCCGCCAGCACCGACCGGAACAGGAGCGGCTGCACCGTGGGCGAGCAGGTCAGCTTGCGGCCGTCGCCGGTGACCACCTCCAGCGCGAGCACGTTGTCCGCCTGGAGCCCGTGGCGGTGGGAAGCTCCACCGATGCCGCCCACGCAGAGGGTTCCGCCCACGGTGGTGTCCACGTAGTCGGTGAAGACCGGCGGCGTGAGCCCCACCGCCGTGGTGGCCGCCAGCACCTCGCGCCACCGGGCTCCTGCCTGCACCCAGACGCCGTTCGCCGTCGGCGTCTCGATGGCGTTGAAGCCGCGCATGTCGATGACCACCCCGCCGTTGACCTGCGCCTGACCGTAGGTGGAGTGCGCCTCCCCGCGACCCGCGATCTTGATCCCGTGCTTGTTGGCGTAGCGCACTAGCTTGGCGATGTCGTTGACCGACCCGGGACGGAGCACGGCGATGGGGGTGCGGCTGATGATGTAGCCAAAATCCTGGGCCGAGTCCGCCAGCGAGGGGGCATCGCTGACCAGCTCCCCGTCCAGGTTGGGCAGCGGGATCACCCCCGAAGGCGGGGAGGCTTGCGCCTCCGTCACCCAGGAGCGGCGCTCTGGATCAAAACCAACCACGGCCACCCCAGCGATTCCCCCAAGCACAGCCCGTCTGCTCGTGTTCATCGTGCGAATCTCCTTGCTTCCTGGATGGTCAATTCGAGACTTTCGGGGTCTCATTTTTGCTACGACCCGGATCGTACGCTTTTCTTTCTTCCGTCGGTGCTTTATTTATGCCTCATCGAGGTGGGTTTTTGTGGGGGGGGGGTGTTGTTCGTAGCGTATGCCGGTTGAACGGATCGCGATTCGTATCTTTTCGGTACAAAAGGGGGGTGTTTCCTGGGGTCGGTTTGGGTATCGTTGTTCGCAAGATGAGCACGGACGTGAACAACCAGTCGTACGTGGACGAGCGGGGGGAGCTCACCATCCAGCGTCCTGCGCCGGGGGTGCTGCTTTACATCGAGAAGGGCTACCTGGAAGGATCCCGGGGAGAGCTGATCGTCGGCGCCATGGAGCGCGAGCTGAAGTTTGCCTCCAAGCTCACCATCTTCGTCGATGGCGAGCACCTGGAGGGGTACGACCCACCCATCCGGACCATGCCCACCGACTGGCTCAAGAAGAACACCGCCCGGGTGGAGTGCCAGCACATGCTGGTGCGCTCCCAGATCGCGAAGATGGGGCTATCGGTGGCGGGTCTGGTGCTGGGCGCGGTCATCAAGGGGTACACGGATCGGCGGGCCTTCGAGCAAGCTCTGCGGGCGGCGGTGGCCCGGGCTCCCCAGCGTCCCTCGTCCAGCAGCCTCAAGATCTGACCCATCGCGCGGGGCTTCGTGGGGTAGCCTCCGGACCTTCGATGCCCGGCGATCTGCTGCTCGTGTACGACGACCCGATGCTGGCCCACGATCCGGGGCCCTTCCACCCGGAGCACCCGGGGCGCCTGCGGGCCATCCGGGACGCGCTGGTCGAGGATCCGGTGGGGGGTTCGTCCTGGGTCGCCCCGAGGCCGGCGACGCGCCAGGAGATCGAGCGGATCCACACCCGGGCCTACGTCGACCACGTGGAGGCGCAGCGAGGGCGCAGGACGGAGCTCGATCTGGACACGCCGCTCTCTCCCCGGAGCGTCGAGGCCGCCCACCTGGCCGCCGGCGCGGCGCTGTCGGCGGTGGAGGCCGTGGCAGAGGACCCGCACCGCAAGGCGTTCGCGCTGGTGCGTCCGCCGGGGCACCACGCGGAGGCCGGCCAGGGGATGGGCTTCTGCGTCTTCAACAACGTGGCCATCGCCGCCGCCCACGCGGTCGAGGCGCTGGGGCTGTCGCGGGTGCTGGTGATCGACTGGGACGTGCACCACGGCAACGGCACCCAGGCGAGCTTCTTCCGGCGCCGGGACGTGCTGGTCTTCAACGTGCATCGCTGGCCCTTTTACCCGGGCACCGGCGCGGCGCAGGAGGTCGGCGCGGGGGAAGGGGAGGGCTTCACGGTGAACGCGCCGATGCCGGCCTCGCTGGGGGACGGCGACTACCGGCTGATCTTCTCGGGGCTGCTGGAGCCGGTGGCGGAGGCGTTCCGGCCCGAACTGGTGCTGGTGTCCGCGGGCTTCGACGCCCACCGGGCCGACCCGCTGGGGGGCCTGAGGCTGTCGGAGGAGGGGGACGCGT
>CAZSDX010000036.1:0-22150 GCA_964605685.1 uncultured Polyangiaceae bacterium | reverse complement strand
CCGAGCGGTTCGCGCTCTGGAGCGGGGACCTGATGCTCCAGGGGCGTCTTGATCTGGCGCGGGTAGGGCCGACGCTCCGGGGGAGCTTCGCGGAGCTGGGGGCGGGGTGGGCGCTCCAGGTGTACGAGTACCGGGTGCCCGGAGCGGTCGCGGACATCAACGAGCTGCTGCTGGCGCGCTTTGCCTTCGGCTGGTACCTGGGGCGACCAGGGGGGGTCAACGGCGAGGTATCCTTCGGGTACGATCATCGCCACGACGGGCTGGCGGCCGGGCTGAAGATCCGGGGGCTGGGGAGCGGCGTGGTGGGCGCCTTGTCGGACCGAAGGGGGAGGTGGAGGGTTGCTCACCGGATCAGGTGACCGCAGACGTTCGGCGGAGCACCTCCGTGCCGTGGTACCTTCGCTCCCCGTGGCTCCTCGCTCCTCCTCGGCGCGCACCGCCTGGCACCCCATGCTGGTCGCCTTGCTCCGCCTCGTCCTTCCTCGCCGCGGATGGCAAGTCTTCCCCGAAGTTCCCCTCGCCAAGGAGCCTCTTCGCCTCGACGTCCTCGTCGTCCGCAGGCTCGCCAACGCCCCGCTCCCTTCCCTCCTCCGCCCCGAGATCGAGCGCTTCGCCAAGAACACCCTCGTCCACTTCATCTCCCCCAGCGACGAGCCCCAGGCCGACGACGCCCTGGCGCTTCTCGCCTACGGCTGCCAGTTCCTCCGTCTTCAAGGGGGCAAGCCTGCCGAGGTCCAGAAGCAGACCGCCCTGTTTGTCATCTGTTCCTCGCTGACGCCGCGCTACCTCGCCGCCCTGGAACTGCTCGAAGGACGCCTTGCCCGGGTGGAGGAAGGGCTGTGGCAAGGGGCCGTGGCCGGGTTCCGCCTGGAGGTGGTGGAGACCGCCGAGCGAGAGAGATACCCGGGTGAAGTGCTCTGGCGGACGCTGTCGAAGAAATTTCTGGACGACCCGGTGGGGAGCAGACCGTTGACGGAAGAAGAAGTGGCGGTGTGTCGCCAGTTGAACCTGCATGTGCAAAGGTTCGAGGAAGAAGGAGATGGGCTGATGGCGAGCGAGGTGCAGAAGATAGCGAAGGGGTACCGGGAAGCGCTGAAGAAGTGGATGCAAGACTGCCTGCCGGTGGAGGATCGGCTTGCGGGTCTTGCGCCGGAGCAGGTGCTGTCGAACTTCGCGCCGGAGCAGCGGCTGGCGGGTCTTGCGCCGGAGCAGCGGCTGGCGGGTCTTGCACCGGAGCACATCGTGCTTGCGCTGCCGGACGAGGCACTGCGGGGTCTCTCCTCGGAGTACGTGGCGACCCTGCCAGGCGAGGTGCAGAAGGCCGTCGCTGCGCGGCTCACGAAGAAGGTCGCGTCGCCTAGGAAGAAGGCGAACGGGGGCCGCCCTTCGCGAAAAACCAGCCGCTGAGCGACCCTTCCCCATCCCACCCGCTCCGTCACCGCCACCCCCGATACCTTCCTCTCCGCACGGCCCTTCGTGCAGCGGTCTACGCGCTGGAGCTCTCGCTGATCTGCCGCCATGGAGGACCGTGGTGAGCGGTGCTGGTACCCTGCGTTCGCCATGAGCACCCCCGAGGAAGCCCACCACCCGGATCTGGTCGCGCTGATCGAGAGCATCCACGACGGCTGGAAGAGCGCCATGGGCATCCGGTTCGTCCGGGCCACGGCGGAGGAGCTGGTGGCCGAGCTTACGGTGGGCCCCGAGCACCTCCAGCCTCTCGGCATCGTCCACGGGGGGGTCCACGCGGGGTTGATCGAGACCGTGGCGTCGGTGGGGGCGTCGATCTCGGTGATCCCTCTCGGCAAGGTGGCGGTGGGGCTGGAGAACCACACCTCGTTCCTCCACGCGGTCCGGGGCGGGTCGCTCCGGGCGACCGGCAGGCCCCTCGCCGGGGGCAAGCGGAGCCAGGTCTGGCAGGTGGATGTCCACGACGAGAAGGGGCGCCTGGTGTCCACCGGGAGGGTGCGCCTGCTGGTCATCGACCAGGACGCTCCTCTCGCGAAGAAGCCAGGGTGAAGCGAGCTTTCGTCCCTCCGAGGTTTCCCCCGGTTCGAGGTGCAGCAGCGGGTCCTCCTCGTACCGGTGGTGCCCGTGGGCCAGGGGCTCTCCGTGGAGCCAGAAGACACGGAGTCGGTGGATAACGAGAGCAGCCCGAGCGGGGTAAGGAGATCCGCGACAGGACAAAGCGCGGGAGCGCCGACTCGACCAGCGCGGCGGTGACGAGCAGCCCGAGCGCGGCGAGGAGGATGCGGCCCACCGCACCGGCCACGGCACGAAAGCGCACGTCGGCCAGGGGGTAGAGCAGCAAGGCGCGGGAGAGGTAGATCGACGCCAGCGAGGCGGCCACGTAGGAGGCCGCCTCCAGCAGGAGGTGAGGGAGGACGGCCCCCCAGGCCGCCAGGAAGAAGAGCGCTCCGGGCATGGCCAGCGCCTCCTGCGCCCGCCGCATCAGCAGGCTGAGGGAGACGACCCAGAGCGCGGCGTTCCAGGACAGGGCCAGCAGCGCCCCCAGCGAGCGGTAGACCAGCGATAGCAGGAAGAAGGCGCCGAGGACCCCGAGGTTGTGGGCCAGCAGCCCGCCGAACGAGCCAAAGCGCCGGGACAGGATCGTCTCGCCCTTGATGGCCGCCCAGCGCTCGGCGAACCGGAGCGCCTGCTCCAGGTGCGGCCCCGGGATCGATGCGACCACGAGGTAAACGGAGAAGACCCCCGCGAAGAGCGCCAGCAGGCTGGCTGCGGTGCGCAGGTTGGCCCCTCGCCTTCCTTGCTCCCAGACCGCGCTCCGGTTCTCCTCGAGGAGCGCGTCCAGCCGGTGGACGAGCCCCGCCGCGGAGAAGAACACCACGAACAGCACGTCCTGGGTCGCGGTGGCGCGGGCCAGCAGAAGCGAGACGGAGGCGGAGAGGGCGCCCTCGCCGGCGAGCCGCCCGACCCGGTGCCGCAGCGAGAGGGGGAGTTCCCTCGGGAAGAGGGCCCCCAGGGCTGTCCCGGTCCGGAGCCACCGGTCTGTCGCTCTCGACAAGCTCTCGCGCATCCGGCCCGCGATCATAGGTGTTTTCCGGGATACCTCCACCCGGCTCCCGGGGGGCACGGACATCGCCGTCCCGGTGGGCGTCGGGTTGTGCGGGGTTGTGCGCCGCACAAGGGAACACAGGTGATTTCCCCGTATTCTCCGGGGGAAGGGGCCTGCCCCCGCCCCTGCGGCTCCTGGCCTGGAGCTTGCTTGAGCCTCCTGGCGCCAGGCGGAGCGCTACGCGGGGGAGCTGCGGAGCACGCCGCCGGCGTGCTGGTGCTGCGAGCACCGCGGTCGTCAGGAGCCGCTCCTGGTGTGTGGAGCAGAGAGGTACGCCATGTCTTCCATCCGGTCTCTTTCGAGGTGTTTTTCGTCGTACGTCGCGCTGGCGGTGGTTCTTCTGGGGGGCTCCCGGGATGCGCTGGCCACGCAGAGCGTGACCATCACGTCCACGACCACCAAGAGCACCTCGGGGTCGACCTGGGTCAAGGAGAAGACCACCTTCGGCACCTTCGGCGCAGGCACGGGGGCGACCGCGACCATCTCCACGGACGTGGCCGGAGCGAACAAGTACGCGCAGGAGTATGCCTACTTCAAGGGGCAGATGTTCGGCGGGAAGTTCACGCTGGCCGAGCTCACGGCCAGGGGGTACACGACCTCGGCCACCGCGACGTCGCTCAAGGGATACTACGGGGTCTACGCCTTCAGCACCTCGGTCCTGGATCTCGACGGGATCCTGTTCGGCACCAACTACGGCACCGTGAGCCTGAACATGCCCCTCGCGGAGGCCACCAACCAGATCGAGGGCGGAGGGAACCTCGACGTCGAGGCCAGCGCGAGCCTTTCGTACAGCGGGACAAGCATGTCCGTGTGCCTCGGCTTCGAGGTGAGCTACTGGACCATGGTGGGCGGCGTGTTCCCGATGACGATCTCGGGGGCCATCGACGCCTGCCCCAGCGCGGAGATCAAGACCTACAAGGCGGGCTACACCGCCAGCTCCGGGGAGACCTCGCTCACCTTCGAGACGACGCCGAACCTCTCGACCTCCTTCACCCTCTCCGTGGGGGTCGGGAACAACGACGTCAGCGCGGGGGCCTACGGCTCGGCGGTCTTGATCGGCTTCAACGACACGCTCAAGAGCACGATCAACCTGAAGCCATCGACGGGCGCCCTGACCTATTCCCACACGGGGGTCTACAGCAACAGCTCCCTCTCCGGGGAGGCGGGGGTGTACGCGAAGGCGTACTTCATCAAGTACAACTTCCCGTTCATCGAGTGGGACGGGTTCAACTGGAACCAGGTCACCCTCTTCTCCGACAGCGTCCCTGTCGCGTCGAACGTGAGCGCCACCGTCGAGGGGTACCAGGCCACGATGTCCTACGACTACGTCGACAGCAACGGGGTCTCCGAGCGCGGGTCGACCTACGTGTGGAAGCGAGCCTCCAGCGCGACCGGCACGGCCACGGAGATCTCCGGGAGCAACAGCAGCTCGTACAAGCTGACGGAGGCGGACGCGAACATGTACCTCCAGCCATGCGTCACCCCGAGCAACGGCGACAAATCGGGGACCCAGGTCTGCGGGAACCTCGTGGCCGTGGGCCAGCTCGCCCGGCTCTGGTCCGGGTCGGGCTACAGCAAGACCAACGTGAACATCGCCTACGAGAAGTCGACCAGCGGGACGTGCTTCAACCTCTCGGACTTCTCCTTCAACGACCTGCTCTCCTCCTACAAGATCTACGCGCCCGCCTCTTACCAGGTCAAATACAACTTCTACAAGGACGCCAACTGCACCGGCACGAACACGCTCTCGGGCACCGTCGCGGCGGGCAGCAGCGCCAACAATTCCTCCCTCGGGAGCGCGAACGATCAGAACGCCAGCTCGGTGAAATTCACCTTCCAGGAGACCGTGTCGGCCACCACGCCCGACGTCGTCATCTCGGAGAACAAGGCCACCGCCTCCTACACCTTCTCCGCGCAAGATACGGAGAGCCAGAGCGAGTCCGGCTCCACCTACCAGTGGTACCGCGCCAGCAACGCCTCCGGCTCCGGCTCGGCGACGATCAGCGGCGCCACCAGCAAGACCTACACCCTGACCCCCTCCGACAGCGACATGTTCCTCCGGTTCTGCGTGACACCGAGCAACGGCTTCTCGACCGGCGGGCAATCCTGCTCGGGGTGGAAGGACGTCGGGCACGTCGTCAAGCTCTACAAGGACTCCTCGTACGGCGGGACCAGCGTGGCCGTCGCCTACCAGAAGTCGCCATCGAACACCTGCTTCAACCTCACCAGTTACTCGTTCAACGACGCCCTCTCTTCCTACAAGTGGGCCACCGACACCGGCTCCGCCACCCTCACGTTCTACAAGGACATCAACTGCAGCGGGAGCTCCACCACCAGCACCGCTGCCTCCAACAGCTCGGTGTCGGTCTCCAGCATGGGCTCGTCCTGGAACGATGTCGTCTCCTCGTTCAAGGTCTCCTACACCACGACCGTGAGCAGCTCCACGCCCGCGGTCTCCTTCTCGGGCAACCTGGCCGTCGCCTCCTATACCTTCTCCGATACCTCGGGGAAGACCGAGTCCGGCTCCACCTACCAGTGGTATCGCGCCTCCACCTCCAGCGAGACCGGCACCGCCATCAGCGGCGCCACCAGCAGCAGCTACGCCCTCACCAGCTCGGATAACAACAAGTTTCTCCGGGTCTGCGTCACCCCCTCCAACGGCCGCATGAGCGGCGCCCAGGTCTGCTCTTCCGGCAAGTCCGTCGGTAACCTCATCTCCCTCTACTCGGACGCCAACCTGGGCGGCGCCAGCGTGAGCTTCCCGTACTCCCCCGGTGGCTGCTCCTGCGGGCCCAACGCCGAGGGGTACACCACCTGCGAGATCTCCGCTGGATCTTGCTACAACCTGGAGGATTACACCTTCAGCAACGTGATGTCCTCCTACGCCTTCTCCGGCAGCAACCGCGAGGTCGTGTTCTTCTCCGACAAGGACTGCTCCTCGGTCCTCTTCAAGGGCACCGGGAGCAGCTCCCTCAGCTCCAGCTACGACAACAAGGCCTCCTCCTTCTACATCCTCCCCACGTCGAGCGCTTGCCAGTGAACATGGCACCGGAAATGCAAAAAGGCACGGACACGAGGAGGATCCCATGAAGCAAGAATCGACCAGGAAGCCCGCGCTCGGGTGGCTCGCCTTCGCCGGAGTGGCCTCGATCGCCCTGGTGGCGGCGTGGCTCTGGAGCTCTCCCTCTGGCTCGCCTCGGGGCGCTTCCACGAAGACCAGCGGCGAAGAGCAAGGAGCCCCGGAGCGCTCGCTTGCGCCGGCCTCGCCGGGGGCTTCCCCGCGCCTGCTGCCGGTGCGCCAGTGGAAGCCCGGAGACACCTTCGTCTACGACGTCCGCAGCGAGCGCCTGATCGGCGTTGACACCAGCAAGGTCGCCTCCGCGCGAGGCACCAGGTAACCGGGCCGCCAGCGGCGCTCCAGATCTCGTTTCCCCCAAGCTGTCGAGGATATCATGCGCAAAGATCAAACCTCTCGGGCCGCTCTGGTCGCGGTCGTCGCTGCCTCCCTTGCCCTCGGCGCGGGCGTCTTCCGCATGAGCGGCCGGGCGAGCGGCACCGGGCAAGCCCTCCCCTCGGCCTCCCTCGCCCCGATGGATCGTTCCCTCCAGGAGCAGCTCCGCTCGACCTCCGCGGGCAAGCTGGCGCTCACCGTCGTGGCCGTGGACGCCTCCGGGGTGCGGCTGCGGGGGGAGCTCCGGGAGCCCAGCTACGAGCAGAAGCCCGGGGCGTCCTCCGAGCTGGCCCGGGGCCTCGCCAGGCCCTTCTACTTCACGGTCTCTCCTTCCGGGGAGATGGGGTCGTTCTCCTTCGCCAGGGAGCTGCCCATCGAGGTCCGCTCCCAGCTCAAGGAGCTGGCAACCTCGCTCCAGCTCGTGGCGCCTCCGGACCACGGCGAGGCCTGGAGGACCACGGAGCAGGACGTGTCCGGGGAGTACGAGGTGGCCTATGCGGTGAAGGAAGGGCGCGTCCACAAGACGAAGGCGCAGCTGCTCCGGACCCGCGTCCCCGGGGGGCTCGCGCCTCTCCCCGGAGAGGCCAGCTACTCGGTGAAATCCAGCGCAGACTTCCACCTGGACCCGAGCGGGTGGCCCTCCGCCGCCGCGAGCACGGACTCCGTGGACATGACGCTCGGAGGGATCCGCATGGCCTCCCGCAGCGCCACCAGCGCGACCCTGGTGGCCAGGGAGTCGCACCCGGAGCTGGTCGGCGCCTCCTGCGGCGCGCCCGACTGCGAGCCGGAGGCCGCCAGCGACGCGGCCTACGCCGCGCGGGCCCGGGCCAGCGCGGATCGAAACCTGGTCGACGGCAAGACCTTCTCCCAGCTCCACGGCGACCTTTCTTCCCAGGACGTGCGGGCCCGCAACCAGACCCAGGCGCGCCTGAGGGCCCTCTTCCGGACGGACCCGCGGGCCGTCGAGGAGGCCCGCGTCGCGCTCCTGGGCGGCAAGCTCGGCGTCGAGGAGGGCAAGCGCATCACCGCGGCCCTCGGCGGCGCGGACACCCCCGAGGCCCAGCGCGCTCTCACCTCCGTCCTCCGCTCCGCCGACGTCGCTCCCTTGCGGAAGATGGACGCCGCGATCGCCCTGGGCCAGACCAAGCACCCCACCGAGGACACGGTGGCGGCGCTCAAGGAGGCCATGGCGTCCCAGGAAAAAGTCGTCTCCAGCACCAGCGCGCTGGCCGCAGGGGCGGTGGTCAGGATCTTGAACGAGGCCCAGGGCAACAGCCAGGATATCGTCCAGATGCTCTCCGAAAAACTCGCCCAGGCCACCTCCGACGGCGAGCGGGCCCTCTACCTCAAGGCCCTGGGCAACACCGGCGACGACCGCGCGCTCCCCGCCATCCAGCCCTTCTTCACCCACGATAGCGTCGAGCTGCGCGCCATCGCGGTTTATTCGCTCCGCTTCCTCCGGGGCACCCCGGCCGAGCAGTTCCTCCTGGAGGCCATCGAGGTCAACGTCCCCCAGATCCGGGACGCGGCGGTCCACGCCCTCGCGGATCGTCCCTTGGCTCCGGTGTTCTCCGCCGCCCTGGAGGCCCTCTCGAAGACCGAGCCCGAGGAGTCCGTCCGGATCACCCTGCTCAATACCCTCCAGATGCGCCTCGAACAACCCGGCGACGAGGAGCTCGCCCGCGCCATCCTCACCTGGTGCGCCTCCAGCGATCCTTCCCCGCGGGTCCAGACCTTCGCCAAGGAGATCCTCGGCGAGCAGACTCGCCCCAAATTTCTCCCCTCGACCCAGCCCGTGGAGAAGGACTGAGCGATCCGCCCACCGGAGCCTGCGCGCTACCCTCCCGTATCCGGTCGGCCTCCGACCTCGTACAGCGGACCGTCCTCCCCCTGCCCGGGCCAGGGGCTCAGCGGGCAAGGGGACTCCTCCAGCGTCGCCAGCATCAGCGCGTCGACCTGGACCAGGTGCTCCAGCAGGCACCAGGGCTCCTCCAGCGTCGACGTGAGGCGCAGCAGCCGGTGGCGCCCGGGGCGCAGCATCCCCTCCAGGCGATCCCCCAGCGCTCCTCCTCCCGGCGTCTCCAGCAGCACGAGGGCCTGCTCGTGGTCGTGGAATCCCTGGAAGGGGCCGTGCGCCACCGAGAGCGCATCCCAGAGAGAGACCGCAGGCCGGAGGAGCCCCTCCAGCAGCCGCCACCGGAGCCCCTCGCAGCGCTCCGTGTGGGCGCCCGAGGCCACCAGCGCCAGCGGCCCGGCGGGGAGCGATCCGAGCTGCCTCCCGCGGGCTGCGGCCTCCCGGAGTGCCTGGTCAAGCCGCCCGGGCGTCGGCTCCGGAGCGCAGCCCGAAAGACGCATCGCCGCCAGCATCGCCAGCGCCGGCCCCACCAGGCGCACCAGGAACCCGCCTTCTTCCTCGCCCGGGAGCGTCAGCACCGCGAGGCCCCGCGCCGCCAGCGTCGCCAGCGCCGGATGCTCCGCATCAAGGCCCGTGACCAGCAGCACCCGCTCGTGGCGCTCGTGGTGCGCCAGCGCGAGGCGCGCGTTGGGCGAGAGGTTCTGGGAGAAGATCACCAGCGAGCGGCCCCCGGGGGAGCCCCCCAGGAAGGACGAGAGCGGCGCGAAGCGGGCCGCGACGCCGCGTTCCTGGAGCAGCGAGGCCAGCAGCCGCGCAGGCCCCTCGGAGCCACCGATCCCGGTGGCCACCAGCGGCGTGCCCTCCGGGAGCTGCTCCGCGAGGGGGCTGCGCAGCGCGGTGACCAGCGCCGGGATGACCCGGTTGCAGCGCTCCCGGAGCAGCGCGAGCCCGGGGGTCAACGGGCCGCCTCCGGGTCGTGCTTCTTGCCGCTCATGGCGCGGAAGTAGGCGAGCAGGTCGTCGAGGTCCCGGTCGCTCAGCCCCGGGTGGGGCGGCATGTTGCCGTAGCGAAATTTCTTCGGATCCCGGATGTAATCCCGGATCTGCTCGGCGGGGCGGTACTCCACGATGCTCCGGGGGACGTTCAGCTCCGGGCCGACGCGGCCCCCCTCCCGGTTGATCGCGTGGCAGCGGACGCACAGCTCGCGGAAGGTCCCGTAGCCCCGCAGCGCCGCCTCCCCCGCCTCGCGCCCCGGGTCCGTGTGAGGGAAGACCGCCTCGAAGGGGGCGATCTCCACCGCGGCGAGCTGCCAGGGGCGGGGGTGCGTCTCCAGCTCCTTCTGGTGCGGGAGGCTCCAGATCAGATAAAAAGGCCCTGGGTTGGCCTGCTGGGGGCCGATGGGCTGCCAGCCCGGGGCGTCCAGGTCCTCGATGGCCAGGTGGGCGCCGGGCTCCAGCAGCCGCTTCCCCGGGAGCGGCACCGTGTAGCCGTCCAGCGCCCGGAGCACGTAGTGAAGATCCTCCCGCGCCTCCCCGAAGCCCGCCACCAGCAGCGGCCGAAGCGGCAGCGCCCGGAAGCGCTTGCCTCGCCCGTAGTACGGATCGTACCCCTCGACGGTCACGGCCCCGGCGGCGGCGATCAGGGCCCCTCGATCCAGCGCCTTCACCTCGACGCCGTCCCGGACAAAACGCAGCTTCGGGGCCTCCCCGGCGCCGCGGGGCTTGCAGGATACAACGAGCGCCAGGGCCACCAGGAACAAGGCCAGCAGGGGGAGGGGAGGGCGGTCCGTCACGGGGAGGAAGGCTCGGCGGGGGCTCGCCACCAGACAAAGGGCAGGAAGAAGGCGTAGTACATCGCGTTGGGGAGCAGCCGCAGCAGGTGCCCCTCACCGACCCCGGTGAGGATCAGCACGTCCGCCAGGGCCCAGAGACCGTACTGGGTCAGCTCGAACACCACCAGGTCTCGCAGGAACGAGGCGGACGTACCCGGAGGGAGCCTCCGGAGCGACCACAGCCCGTGGAGCAGCGCCAGGGCAAAGAAGAGCAGCTCGTAGAGCAGGAAGAAGGGCCGGGCCGGGGCGAAGATCGAGGGCAGCGCCAGCCGCGCCCCGAAGGCGAGCGCCGGGATCAGCAGCGAGAGCGGCAGCGCCCGGAGCAGCGCTCCCTTCCCCGGACCGTCGCCCCGGCGCAGCCCCTCCGCCAGCGCCAGGTAGCGGAGATCCCCGAGGATCACGAAGATCACCGCCGCCGCCGTGCCCCCGGGCGCCCCCGGCGGGATCGGCGACCACCCGCCGGTCAGCGTGCAATCCGCCAGGATGGCCAGCCCGAAGACCTGCAAGAACCCGCGGAGCCCCCCCTGCTTCAGCCCCATCGCCAGGAAGAACAGGGCCCCGCAGAGCCAGAAGAAGCCCGGGTTGTGCCAGGGACTCTCGTAGACGACGCGCCATCGGTCTGCCTCCTGCATCAGCCGAACCAGTCGTCCCAGTGCTTGTGGAACAGATACACCTCGTAAATCATCAGCGGGATCGTGATCAGCAGCAACGGCAGCGCGACGATCGAGATCAGCAGCACCAGCAGGTTCGCCGGGATCACCAGCGCCATCACCTTCCAGACCGAGAGCGGCGCCTTCCCCACCACCTCCCCCGTCTGCCCGTTGACCAGCACCTGGTACGGTCGACCGTTGTACCGGTACGCCAGCACGAACAGCGGTAGCAGGATGTGCTTGAAGGTCTCCCGCCGGAAGGTGTTCTGCACCTCCAGGTTCCGGTGCGTGTCGCCCCCGATGTCCCCCGCGCACCTCTGCTCTTGCAGCGCCCGGATGATCTCCTGCCCCTTCGCCCAGGCCCCCGGGAGATCTACCGCGTAGGCCTCCGCTCGCCACCCGTAGAGGTACCCCGGGCTGTAGGGCACGAGCTGCTTCGTATCGAAGGTGCAAAGCTTGCTGGCGAGGTCTTCCTTGACCCCCTTCGAGGCGCAGACCAGCACGTCGTCGTGGCGATCCTTGCGGCGCCCGCGGGCGGGCTTCCACCGGGTGTGCTGGACCTGGCGCGTCTTGCGCACCGTGTTCCCGTGCTCGTCCTGCTCGGTGTAGTGCTCGGTGGTGTAGTAATACTCGCCCCGCTCCGCCTGCCACTGGCTCTCCACGTCGGCATCGAAGGTCCAGTAGGGGAGGTAGACGCCGTGGACCCCCTCGACCCGGGCCATGTGGGAGAGATCCCCGGGGCGGAACCAGAGCCCGGAGAGCCAGCGCTCGAAGCCCTGGGTCGCCTGGGGCTGGGGCACCAGGAAGGGGATCATCGACTCGGGCTGGAGGAGCGACGGGTCCGGGGGGCGGGTGACGACGGTGGGGGAGGCGCAGTAGGTGCAGCGGGTGGCGCGCTCCTCGGGGGCCAGGTGGACGATGGCCCCGCAGGAGCTGCACTCGACCCGCAGCGTCTCGGTGCCGTAGCCCCTCGGCGCCCTCGCCAGCCCGTCCCGGAGCGACAGCTCGCGAGGCCCCGGCGCCCCGCTGGCGGGTACCGGTGCCTGGGTCGAGCAGTGGCGGCAGCGGAGGCTCCGGACCGCCGGGTCGTAGAGGAGCACGCCGCCGCACGCGGCGCAGCGGGCCTGGGCCGCCGTGGCGTTGGTGGTCATCTCGACTTCGGTCACCCGCCAAGGGTACCCGCACGCCGCCGTTCGCGCGAGGGGCGCGATTCCTCTGGACGGTGGGCGCCATCGGATCGATCCAGAAGCCCTGTGGTGGCCCTCTGTCACCCGGCGTGTGGTACGGCGTTGACGTTGATCGGTGCGGCGCGGATCGATCGCTTCGTGGAGCCTGTCATTCGCAGGTCGGAAGCTTCTCTTGCTGAAAGCAAAGCGGATCCGTCTCTTGTACCAGACCCGATCCGGGAGGGATTCCCATCGCGGAGGTACGACAGAGACAACCAACCAGATTTCCCTCTCGCATAACCCCCAAGCAGTCAGGGATCTCCCCACCTGTGGGCACAGTTGTCGAAAAGCATCCAACGATTCCTTGGATCTTGCATTTTTTCACAAGATCGACGTAGGAGCCCTCAAAAGGAACACATTTTGAACAGGGCTCCAGGGATTGCACCGGGGCGGTCTCGCAGGAGGTAGCCACGGCGCTTCCACCGCTTGCGCCAGCCGCGGCCCCGGTCCCCGCCTGGGAACCACCTTGCCCGGAGGAATCTCCAGCGCTACCTCCTGCGCTTGCTGTGCCCCCAGCACCGCTGTCGCCTGCACCTGCCGACCCGCCAGCGGAAGGGCTGATCGAGGACAACGCCCCGCTCTTGGTTCCATCGGCAGCATCGTCACGACCGCTGCAACCAAACGCGATGAGCAAGGAGAGAAGAAGGGGTATTTCGGATTTCATGGGACTCCTCAGTGTTGGGTAGGGGGTGCATTTCTGGAGGAAGATTTCCCTGGTTCGGTGAAATGCGACGCGTGAACAAAACGACAGCTCGCGGCGTCCAAGGGGTTATCTCCCACTCCTCGCACTCCGGAGCTGTCATGTCTACCTTGCCCCCTCTCGATTCCCTCGTCCAGTCCCTCGTCGACGCCCTCTCCCCGGTCCTCTCCCCCCTCCTCGCCTCCCTCCCCCTCGTCGACCTCTTCCACCACGCCGACAAGACCTTGCGCGACGCCGTCTTGGACGCCACCCGCGAGGTCACCCAACGGGCTCTCTCCCAGCCAACACGCCCCGAACCCGGTGCCTCCAAGAAGACGTTCAAGGTCCACTCCGCCCTCGGCTTGTTGACCTTCCCCAGGCCACTTGGCAGGGGTTGTGCGACGGGGGAGACTGGCCCGAGGAGGTCGTCGACGCCACGGTGGGGTCGTCGAGGCGAACCACGGACTTCTCCCACGCGAGCGACCACTTGCTCGACGCAGCGAAGGCCCGGTTCGAGGACCCAAGCAAGGCGCACGCGTGGTGGGCCGAGAAGCGGACGCAGCTGCTGACCGAGCCAGGGGAAGCGAAGCGCGTGGCGGAAGAACTGCGGCGGAGTACGGCGCATCCGACCCGGAGCGAAGCGAAGAAGGAGGTGGGGAAAGAGGCCGGGTACTTCGAGAAACGAGCGAAAAACACGGAGTACGCGGAACGGTTGGCGGGGAACGAGGTGATCGGGTCGGGGCGAACGGAGGCGGCGGTGAAGCAGATCCTCACGGTTCGGCGGAAGCGAGTGGGAGCGACGTGGGGAGAGGAGGGAGGAGACGCAGGGATGCCCACGCGGAGCCTTGTGGTGAGCCAGCTGTTGGAGGGAGCGTGGGAAGACCGCGTGCAGAAGCAGTTCGCCCCCTACCTGCTAGCCGCATGATCACGTCCCCATAGAAATTCCCCTACAGAAATGCACCCCCAGGGAGAAGGCCGCGCTGGCGGCCTCGATTCGTGCCGAAGCGAGCCCTCGCCTGAGGGCTTCCCCTCCCCGTTTCCCTTCCACCACGTCCCGGCGCCGGGCTTGGGCCCGGCGGTCACATCGGCGGGCCCGTGGTCGGCCTTCTGAACAAGGCCGATTTTCGGTCTCAGAGACCATGAGCTTTCGGCCCACCTTCGTGTATAAACAAGTCATCCCCACGGGAGTGTGTACTTGCCAGATCCAACCCAGTTGTCAACCCATCGAAACGTGGTGGACCTCGCGTGAACGCCGGGGCTTTCAGGTGTCTCGGTAGACGGATGCGCGCCGGTCGTTTTGCGGCGATCCTCCTGCCGCTTGCGCTCTCTTGCTCCTCCGGGGGTGGCGCCCCGGCGCCCTCGCCGCCTCCGGCCCCGACAGGCTCGCCGCCCCTCGCCTCCGCGGCGCCTCCCTGCGCGGCGCTCCCTCCGCCTCCCCCTGGCCCGGAGGAGCCGGTCCCGGTCCAGGAGGTCGCCGAGCGGCAGGAGCCGGCCGCCTCGCCTCCCGCGACCGCGTGGCTCTCCCGGGAGCCGGAGGTTACCCCGGAGGAGACCCGCGCCATCGTCCTCACCTACCACACCATCGCGTCCAGCCGGATGCTCCGGGCGGTGTCCCCGGAGGAGTTCGAGCGCCAGCTCCTCTGGATGCGGGACAACCACGTCGAGATCGTCCCGCTGAGCAGGCTGGTCGACCACCTGCTCCGGCGCGCCAGGCTCCCCCGGAAGGTCGCGGTGGTGACCATCGACGACGGGGAGCGGGGTTTTTACCTCCACGGGTACCCCGCGGCGCTCCGGCACCGGGTCCCTTTTGCCCTCGGCCTGCCCACCCTGTTCATCGAGCAGGCGGAGAAGCGCAAGACCCTCACCTGGGAGATGATCCAGGAGATGCTCCGCTCGGGCCTCTGCGAGATCGCCAGCCACAGCCACACCCACTCGGACCTCATCAAGCTCAACCCCCGGTGGCTCACCCGGGAGTTCGCCCTCTCCCGCGAGCTGATCGAGCAGCACACCGGGGTCAAGCCGGCCTCCTTCTTCTACCCCATGGGCTCCCTCAACCACGCGGTCGTCGCCGAGGCCCGGCGCAACGGCTACGAGGCCGGTTTCTCCGCCATGGGAGGCCAGATCCAGCTCTCCACCGATCCCTTCCGGATCCCGCGCTTTGACATCCGCGGAGACACCGACGCCCGGATGCTCCAGATCCTCTTCGCCCGCGCCTCCATCGAGACCTCCCTCCGGCCTGCGCCGTCGCCTCCGGACGGGAAAGGGCAGGGCGGTTGAGCGGGAGAACCTTCGCGCTCTCCGGGCTGCTCTCCTTCGCCGTCGGGTGCGCGCCCGCCGCGTCGCCCCCGCCCGTGCCGGTCCTCGCCCCGGAGCCCGTCCCCGTGGCCTCCGCGCCCGTGGAGCCTCCTGCCGCGGAGCCCCCCGCTCCTCCTCCGGACCCGCCCCCCGCCCCCTGCGCCCCCCTGACGCCTCCGCCGCTCCGGAGGCTCGGCGCGCCCATCGACCCGCCGGCGGTCGAGATCGAGGACGAGCACGGGGCGCTGGCGTCCTTCCACGGCAAGGTGATCGCGCTGCTCCAGGGGAGCCGAAAGGAGCCGATCCGCGTGCTGGTGTATGGAGACTCGAACCTGGCGGCGGACTGGCTCTCCGGCGGGCTCCGGAGGACGCTCCAGGGGGCGCTGGGGGACGGGGGGCACGGGTTCGTGGCCCTGGGGAGGCCCTGGCCCGGGTACTCCCACATGGACATGAAGCTGGAGGCGGCGGGGGCCGGGTGGGAGATCTTCGCCATCTCGTCGCGGCCCCCTCCGGACCGACGGATGGGCTTCGGGGGGATCGCGATCCAGAGCCGCTACGCGGGGGTGAAGGTGGGGGTGGGGACGGCGGCAGAAGGGGCCCCGGTGGGGCGCACCGCGAGCTGGCTCGGGGTGCAGTTCCTGAAGGGTCCCGGGCAGGGATCCTTCGAGGTGCGGGTGGACGGGGGGCCGCCTCTGCGGGTGGACGCGGAGGCCCCCGAGTTCGCCTCGGGCCTCGCCGCGATCCCGCTGGAGGACGCCCCGCACCGCGCCCGGATCGCCACCGTCGGCGTACGCCCGGTGCGCCTGTTCGGGGCCATCCTGGAGCGGACAGGGCCGGGGGCGGTGGTCGACGCGGTGGGGGTGGCGTCATCTATCGCCGGGACGATCCTCCGCCAGGAGCCCACGGTCTACCGGCAGGCGCTGGCGCAGCGGGCCCACGACCTGGTGATCTTCACCCACGGCTCCTTCGACGTGCGCCCCTGGAACCCCCCGGAAGGCCACGCGGCCAGCGTGCGCGCCATCGTGGCGCTGCACCGGGAGGTGCGCCCGGACATCGGCGTGCTGATCACCAGCCCCATCGACTACAAGGGACCCCTCGATGAGAGCCGCTACAGCCCGGCGCTGGCTGCTGCGGAGAACCGCGCCCTGGCCCGGGACAACCGGGTCGCCTTCTGGGATCTCCGCGCCGCCATGGGAGGGGACCGCTCCATCGCGACCTTCCGTGCCCACAAGATGGCGGACGCGGACCTGATCCACCTGAACGAGAAGGGGGGCCTCTTCGTCGGGAACCGCCTGGCGCTGGCCCTCTGGTCCGACCTGACCCGCCACCTCGCCCGCCACCCCGCCTGCACCGCTCCGTGAGCGGTCCCCGGTGAAATCGGAAAAATCGGCGGACCCATCTCTGGCCCCTGGGGGAGGGGGGCGTTACCCTCCTTGCTTGTATGGAAATCAAAACCCCTGGCCCTGATCAGAACGACCGTTGGATGGCCGCCGCCTGTCACCTCAGCTCGCTGGCGGGCTTCGGGTTCATCGGCCCCGTCGTCATCTACCTCACCCAGCGAGAGCGCTCCGGCTTCGTGGCACGCCACGCGCTCCAGGCGCTCTTTCTCCAGCTCCTCGCCGGGGTCGTGACGGCCATCCTAGTCGTCATCTCCCTGGGCGTGATCGCCGCATCCGTCGGCGCCGCCGTGGTGATCCGTCATTCCTCCAGTGACCTGGCGATGGTCCCGTTCCTGCTCTGGATCCTCTTCCTCGGTAGCCTCTCGCTCCCTGGTGTCCTCTTCTTCGTCGCCATGGCCTTCGGTACCATCGAGTGCCTCCAGGGGCGCGAGGCGAACCTGCCCATCGTCGGGAACCTCGCCCGCTCGGTCCACCCGGGCGGGTGATCCCCTCAGGCTGCCCGGATCGAGGCGCGCACGCTGTCCCAGAGCGGAAGCGCGCCCACCAGCTCGGCCATCATCGCCGCCTCCGCCGCCGCCCGGTCGGGGCGCAGCCCGAGCTGCTCCCGCAGGCGCCTCGCCACCGCGTCCGCCACCGCGAGCCGGGTCGCCAGCTCCGCGAGGCCCTGCGCGAAGGAGCCGTGCTGGGTCCAGATCAGCGACCAGAGCACGTCCGCGGACCAGTCGCCCAGCACCGCCTCGGGGCTCACCGCGGCGCTCCCGCGGGCCTCCGCCCGGTCAAAGGACCAGGCCCAAGGGCGTCCCCGTTGCGCCCGGGTGCTCGTTCCCTGGAGGGTGAGCAGCGTGTCGGCGAACCACCCGACCGCGGCCGCTCCCGAGGAGCCCTCCGCTGCATAGCCCCGGAGCAGATGCGCCACGTCGGTCCAGGAGCTCCCGTCGAGGGGAGGGAAGGGGTTCCCGAGGAGGGACAGGTCTGGCGAAGGTTGCAGCAGGGAGGTCAGGAGCGGCTGCTCCACGTCCTCGGTGAAGCGACGGAAGCCGAGCCACCGCCCCTCGACGAGCACCCGCGCGCCCACGCGGAGCTCCGGGCGGAGCTTGTCGGAGCGGTTGGCGAGGGAGCTACGGACGAGGTCGAGGTCGAGGGGCGGCCTCGGGCCGAGGGAGCGGCAGGGGCAGCGGTGCTCGGTGGTGATCCGGAAGCCGAGGGGGGTGGCGACGAGGCCAAAAGGGAAATGCCGGCAGGTGGCGGGGCGCCGGGGATGGATGGAGCAGCCGTCCGGGCGCAGGAAGGTGCAGGCCCGCCCACCCGCGGGGTGCGGCACGGTGTCGAGGTGCAGGATACGCAGCGTGCGGTGGCGGCGGACGACGCCCGGGGTGATGGATGTGAACGTCGCGGCCTCGGAGGGCGCCACAGGACCGAGCACGTGGAGGTCGGAGCAGCAGAGGCCATCGCCCGCGCAGGCGAAGCGAGCGCCCGGTCGGGGCAGGAGCGGGAGGGCAGGGGGCATCGTCGGTCGGGTAGGTGGGTGGCTGTGGGAGGTTCACCGAAGAGGCTCTGCTGCCCGGCGTACCAGCTCGGCGATCTCCTTGTCGATCTCGTCGCGCCTCCTCATCCCGCGCTTCGTGCTCCACACGAGGACGGCGAGCGCTACCAGGAAGAGGGCCAGGAAGGCGAGCCACATCACCCCCGAGGAGACCTCGACTCCCTGCGGTCGGCCTATCCAGAGTACCCCGAGGACCGCCGCGACGGTCGTCGCGATGATGAAGATCTGCGCCGGGAGCACCAGGCGATCTCCCGAGCTTGTGGCATGCTGCAAGCTTCGTTCTCGCTCTCTCTGGACCTCCTCGGCGGAGGTCTTCGTCGCCTCCAGCAGGCTCCCGGCCAGGGTGCAGGGGACGAGGAGGTGGCTCTTGCAGTGACGACAGGCGACCTGCACCTCGCCCGCCTCCATGGCCTGCACCGCCCCGCAGCCGCCGCAGCGCACCACCCCCACCGCTGCCATCCGCGCGAGCGGCGGGATGTCGTACATGATGTGCCAGCCCACGGCGAAGGCCAGCAGCGAGAGCCCCCAGCCGCCGAGGAGGATCCCGAGGTAGACCAGGGGAATTCCCCAGGAAGATTGCCTCGTGATCGACCAGGCCACGAACGCCCCGGTGAGGAAGATCGCCAGCCCCACCGTGCCGCCGATGATGAAGCCGGTCGCCCGCTGGTTCTGGACGAAGAACGCCGCGTCAAAGCGGGCGTTCATCTCCCTCTTGGCGGCGTCCACCACGTCGCCCACGTAGGCCAGCATCGCCTGTCGTAGCTCCTGATCGAGGGGCACCGCCGCGTTGCAGTGGCGGCAGCGGATCTCCTCACAGCTCAGCGCGATGGGGAGCGGTGCGCCGCAGCCGCGGCAGGTCGGCGCGCTTGCTTCCGGGGCCATCGATCCCAGTGTAGCAAGGTCTTGCTCTAACTCGTGTTTCGCCATTTTGTGTGGAATACTCCGGCCGCCGAGGAGGAGCCCGCGCGCGTAAAAGCCAGAGCAGCAGAGGCCGTCGCCCGCGCAGACGAAGCGAGCGCCCCTCCGCGACAAAAGGGGAGGGGGGGCTACCAGGCGGCAGATCCGTTCAACCGTCGATGGATCGGCGGAGCAGCGCAAGGTGGAAGCGTCCCCGGACCTTCGCCGGGGTCATCACCACCGTGACGTGCTGATCCCCCCGGGGGAATCGGAAGACAAAGTCGAAGGTCTTCACCCGAACCCTGGTGGGGTCCAACACCAGCTCCCGGAAGCGTCCCTCGAACTCTCGCAGGCGTGTACATGGAGCGATATCCTGGAAGAAATTCCGGCCAATCACCCGCTCCTTGGGGAGACCGACCAGCCGCGACTCGGTGTCGTTGTAGTGGATCACACGCCCCGCGGCGTCGAGCGTGATCATGCCGTAAGGGAGGCCATCCAGCTCCTCCGGGGAGAGGGCGGAGATGGCCCCGAAGTCGAGCCCCTGGTCCGGTGCCTGGATCGGAGCTACGGAGGCCACGGGGGAGTGGCCCCGAGGGACCTCCCTCGGCTGGGGGCGCTCGGCTGGGGGCGCGAGTTCCCAAGGGGAGGCTGCAGGCTGCGGAGTGGGCTGTGGAGGGATCAGGCGACGCAGGTTTTCCACCTCCCGGGCGAGGCGTTCGCTCTGCGCGCGCAGCTCTTCCATCTCCCTGAGTTGATGTTGACACCGAGCCAGCTCTCCTTCGAGGAACTGGATGCGGTGCCGCATCGCCTCTCGCTCGTTGGGCTCCGGTGAGGCCAGGCCGATGACCTGCGAGGCGGGGTTTCTGCTGGGGATCATGCGGCCTCCTGGGGGCTCTCTGCCTCCAGATGGAGCCTGCGGATCTTGCCGCCGAAGCGCTGGAGCAAGAGCGGATCGAGAGAGAGCTGGGGCCCGGCCAGGAAGAGCTGGAGCTTGGGCCCGAGCGAGGCGAGGTGGACGCGGAGCCTGGGGGTCTCGATGGAGATCTGCAGCACCGGCTGGCGGAGCCTGGATTCCGTGTGCCTGCGCCCGGGGACGAGGAGGGTGAGCAGGTCAGCGCAGTACGCTGCGTCCGGGCCTCCCTCGTGGATGCCGAGCAGTGGTGCCGCATCCCTCGTGAGCGCCGCCGAGGTGGCGTGGCAAGCCCGCGCGCCCTGCTCCAGCTCGTCGAGGAGCTGCCGGGTATGGGCGCCTCGCTCCCCGAAGCGACCCGAGCCTGTGAGGGGAGCTGTCGGGGGGACGGGGGGGCCCCCGGGGCCTCCGAGGTATTCGGCGAGAGCCAGGGCAGAGCTCAGGGCCAGCGGGTTGGGAAATTGCCCCGTGGAGGCCGCCATGAGCCAGGCCCCTTTGGTCCAGGGGGGCAGCGCGCGGGCGCTCACGTGGAGGGTGTCTTGCAGGACCACCTCCACCCCCAGGAGCGGGAGCCCGAGCCGCTCGCAAGAACGACCCAGGGAGTGAAACACCGCCGCCGTCGCGGCCAGGTCTGTCTCCAGGCGGTTGCTCTCCTGATCGAAGGAGAGTCCCTCCGGTCCGGCGATGGTGACTCCATCGAGGAAGAGGAGGCCCCGGAGGCGAGAGAGGATCTGTCTCGCCGCGCTCGCGTCGAGGCGATCTTTGCTGGTGGTGGGAGCCTCCTGGATCAGGGAAATTCGGCGCAAACGCTCGGCCTCTTCCTGGGCCTGACGAAGCTTGAACTCGAGCTTGCTTCGCCCCGCCTGGATCTCCTTTTCTCTCTGGAGGAACCTCTCTTCCTGGCTCTTCCTTTCCTCCGCCCGGGCCCTCCGGTCGGCGGCGATGGAGGCGGCGGCCCCCGTGAAGAGCACCGCCGCCGACGAGATGAGGAGGGTAAGGTCCACGCATCACCTCCGAGCACCCGGAGCTGATCCGCGAGCCAGAGGGAGTCTGCTCGCAAGGCCCCCGGGATGGCCTTGGACGCGCCCACCACGACCACGGAGCGATCTCCGTCCACGTCGGCGATGGCGAAGCTCGCGCTGCTCCCCTCCACCAGCGTGGTCCGGAGCTCGCCACAGCCTAGCTCGGCGCTTGTGCGATCCAGGAGCTCCCGCAGCGGGGCCGCCATGGCCACCGCCACGCGGGCCAGATCCGAGGAGGCCGAGCGGCTGGCTTGTACCCGGCCTGAGCCATCGATCACCAGGAGGGCGCTCACGTCAGGGTTTCCCTTGGTCAGCTCTTCCAGGTACGCTTCAAGGCGCTGCTGTGGTTGCGAGGGCATCTCGTCTTGTTCCGATGTCTCTCCGGTACCCTCGTTGCGATGGTTCACCAGGGAGACCCGGCTGCCCGGCGGACCCGAGCGCCGAGCCACCGATCACTCACCCCTTGAGCACCCCCAGCGGCGAGAGGCGGAGCCGGGCGGTGACCAGCTCGCGTTGGTCCTCCATCACCTCGCGGATGTCCCGGTAGACCGCCGGGGCCTCCTCGATCAGCGTCCGGAGCTTGCGCCGGTCAAAGACCACCCGGCGGAGCTGCGCCTCCAGCAGCCCGGGGGTGACCCGTGCGCGGGCCTCGCTCCGGCTCATCACCCGCCCCGCCCCGTGGGAGCACGAGCAGAACGAGCGCGGATCGCCCCGCCCCTCCGCCACGTAGGTCGCCGTCCCCATGGAGCCCGGGATCAGCACCGACGCGCCCTCCGGTGCCGCCACCGCGCCCTTGCGGTGCACCAGCACCGGGCGGCCCCCGTGCTCCTCCCGGGAGAGGAAGTTGTGGTGCACGTCCACCCGGCTCTCCGGCTCCGGCTCGGCCCCCAGCGTGTCCGCCAGGATCTCCGACGCTCGCGCCGCGATCCGGTCCCGGTTGGCCCGGGCGAAGCGCAGCGCCCAGGCCACGTCGGCCAGGTACGCTTGCCCCGCTTCGGTGCGCGTGTCCAGGGCCGCCAGCGCCCCGCCTCCTGCGGCCTCGGCGGCGGCCTGGTGGTGCTCCCGGATCGCCGCCCCAAGCCCCCGCGATCCGGTGTGGATCAGCAGCCACAGGGAGCCCTCCGGATCCGTGTCCAGCTCCAGGAAATGGTTGCCTCCGCCCAGGGTACCCAGGTGCAGCGGGGCCAGGCGATCCCGGGCGCGCCCCAGGGCCCCCGTGGACAGGGGCGAGGCGGCGAGCTCCTCCGGGACCGGCACCCCGGGGCGCCCTTGGAGCGCGTCCCCGGTGGGGATGACCCGGTCCAGCGCCGCCAGCGCC
>CAZSDX010000035.1:0-22251 GCA_964605685.1 uncultured Polyangiaceae bacterium | reverse complement strand
CATCAACCTGCGCTCGGCTACGCGCGCCGCTCCCACGAGGCGGCCCCCACCGATCCCTCGGGCAGGGCCCGGCTGGCGCGCACGCTCCGCGCGCTCGGCCGCCAGGAGGAGGCCGCCGCTCTGGTCGAGCACCTTGACGCGGTGCGAGCTCCCCACGGGCTCTTCCTGGCCCTCCACGGCGCGCTGCTCCGGGCTCGCGGGGACGAATCCGCGGCGCGTCACGCCTTCGAGGCGGCGCTCCACCACGATCCACTCAGCCCGGAAGTTGCCTGTGAGCTTGTAGAGGGAGAGCAGCTCCCCGGAGAAGGCGCGAGGGCCGCTCTTTGCCGGACGACGCGGCGTCGTTGACCGCGCTCGTCCCGGCGGCCTACCATCGTCGCTCCTTGCGCCGCAAAGCATCCTTGCAGTGCGCCCTCCCCTGCGTCCTGGCCCCTTGTTTCCCTTGTTCTGGGTAAAGGCATGAACGACGAGATGGCTGCGCCCCCGCAGACCCCACCGAACGGAGCCGAAGCCGGCGCACCCCCAGGGAGCACCCCCCCGGCGGCCTCCGCGGAAGCTCCTGCTCCCGTGATCCCGCCGCCTCCGATCCTCCCGGGGTCGCTGCCGCTTTCCTCGACGCCTCCCGGTGGGTTGCCTGTGGCCCGCATGCCCTCGGTGCCGGTGCCCAGGCCGCCGGGGCCGCCCAGGCCGGGGCGCTCGGTGCCGCCGCCCGGGGCCTCTCCTGCGCCCTTCGTGCCCCCCCCACCGCCACCCGCCCCGGAGACAGCGGACAACGAGCGCCCCTCCGCCTCGGTGCC
The DNA here is from genome assembly GCA_964605685.1 of uncultured Polyangiaceae bacterium. Classification (GTDB taxonomy): domain Bacteria; phylum Myxococcota_A; class Polyangia; order Polyangiales; family Polyangiaceae; genus JANWXX01. The sequence continues at coordinate 21,454 of CAZSDX010000035.1, read as the reverse complement.
CCCGGCGGCCTCCTCCGAGCCCAGGATGGCGGTGGCCATCCCTCCGGCCGCGCCGCTCCCGGAGGCGAACGGCCTCCCGGAGCACGAGGAAGACTTCGCCCCCCTGGCGGCGATGCCGATCATCGCGGTCTTCAGCGAGGAGGAGCCCGCGGAGGATCAGCCGACCAGCCCCCTCCCGCTCCCCGAGCCTCCCCGCGCGGCTCCCGGCATCGAGACGGCGACCGACCCGGGATGGACCCCGGCCCCGGCGGTGGTGACCGGGGTGTTCCCTCCGGCCCCGGCGGTGCCGTCCGTGGCGGTGATCCCGTCGGCGGAGGTCATGGAAGACATCCCGGAGATCTCCGACGAGGACGTCGCCCCCGAGTCGGATCAACCGGAGCCCCCTCGACCTGCCCCGGTCCTCTCCACCCCTCCCCGGCCTCCTCCGCCTCCTCCGGGCTCCACGCCGTCTCCCCCCCGGGTCGAGGCCGCGCCGAAGACGGTCGAGGTCGACGTCGATGTCTCCGAGGATCTCGGGCCGGACCCGGAACCTGCCCCGATCTCCCTCACCTCCATCACCTCCCTCGACGCGCCCAGGCCGCCTCCGCCCCCGCCGATCGCTCCGCCTCCCCTGGTCTCCGCGCCGCCTCTGGTGGTGCCACCGCCCCCCCCTGCGATCCCCCCGCCCCCCCCTGCGATCCCGCCGCCGCCTCCCAGTGGACCCAAGGTGGTCGAGGCTCGCCCCGCGCCCCCCAGGCAGCCTGCCGACAAGAAGCGCGGGCGCCCCTGGTGGGAGGAGATGTTCGACGATGACTTCCTCCGCTCGATCAAGCAGCCTACCGCCAAGCAGATCGAAAACGAGGTCGCCTTCATCGACGACCGGCTCGGCCTCCGCCAGGACGCCCTCATCCTCGACCTTGCCTGCGGCGACGGGCGCCACGCCGTCGGCCTCGCGCGCCGCGGCTACAAGGTCGTTGGCTTCGATCTCTCCCTCGCGATGATGGCCCGCGCCCAGGAAGAGGCCGAATCCGCCGGCCAGAAGATCAACTTCCTCCACGGCGACATGAGGGAGATGAACTTCGAGAACCAGTTCGACGGCGTCTACTTCTGGGGCATGAGCTTCGGCTACTTCGACGAGGAGAAGAACTTCTCCGTCGTCCAGCGCATCCACCGGGCGCTGCGCCCCGGCGGTGTCCTCCTCCTGGACGTGTGCAACCGCGACTTCATCGCCCCGCGGCAGCCCAACATGGTCTGGTTCGAAGGCGACGGCTGCATCTGCATGGACGAGACCAACCTCGACTCCCTCACCAGCCGCCTCAAGGTCAAGCGCACCGTGATGCTCGAGGACGGTCGTACCCGCGAGCTTGACTTCTCCATCCGCCTCTACGGCCTCCACGAGCTGGGCAAGACGCTCCACGAGGCCGGTTTCAAGGTCCTCGAAGTGAGCGGTCAGATCGCCACCCCGGGTGTCTTCTTCGGCAGCGAGTCACCTCGCTCCATCATCCTGGCCGAGCGCTCCTGAGCCTCCCCCCGGCGCCCGGGCGGTGCTAGCAGCCCCCCATGAGCCAGAAACCTCCCGTCGCGATCCTGGGCGCCGGCACCATGGGCCACGGCATCGCCCAGCTCACCGCCCAGCGCGGCTACCCGACGCGCCTCTTCGACGTCACCCACGAGGCCGCCGCCGCGGGCCTCTCCAAGATCGAAGCCACCCTCGCCCGCCTCTCCGACAAGGGCAAGCTCCCTCAGGAAGAGCGCCAACAGATCCTCGCCCGCCTCTCCCTCTCCGACGACCTCGTCCAGGCCGTCTCCGGCGCTGGCCTGATCATCGAGGCGGCTCCCGAGAAGATGGACCTCAAGGTCGACCTCTTCTCCCGGGCGTTGCTCGACGCCCCACCGGACGCCCTCCTTGCCTCCAACACCTCCAGCCTCTCCATCACCGAGCTGGGGCAGCGCACCGGACAGCCTCACCGGCTCCTCGGCCTGCACTTCTTCAACCCCCCCCCGGTCATGGAGCTCCTCGAAGTGGTCCGTGGCGTCTCCACCTCCTCCGAGAGCCTGGACCGCGCCCTCGCCTTCGCCCGCGACCTGGGCAAGACCCCCATCGTCGTCCGCGACTTCCCTGGCTTCGCCACCAGCCGCCTCGGCGTGGTCATCGGCGCCGAGGCCATCCGCATGCTCGAGCAGGGCGTCGCCAGCGTCACCGACATCGACCGCGCCATGGAGCTCGGCTACCGCCACCCCATGGGCCCCCTCAAGCTCACCGACCTCGTGGGCCTCGACGTGCGCCTCTCCATCCTCGACCACCTCCACCGCGAACTCGGCGAGGCTTTCCGACCGCCTCCCCTCCTGCGCCAGCTCGTCCGCGCCGGACGCCTCGGCAAGAAGACCGGACTCGGCTTCTACCGCTGGACTGACCGAGGCCCCGAACCCACCGACGGCTGAACACCTCCCCCCCGCCCCGATAGACGGCGGAGGACCGGTGGTGCAGCCTTGTCTCGCATGCCTCGCCTCCGCGAACCGCTGCGCTTCCGGGCCCGGGTGCTCGCGCCCACCTGGATCTCCCCGGGACGCCTGTTCGCCGTCGGCGCCGCCCTGCTCGGCCTCTGCGCTGGCGTCCTCGCCCTCGTCGGCACCCTCCCCCCCGGCCTCGAAGGCGCCTTCTGGCTCACCCCCGCGGGGCTCGGCGCCGTCGGCTTGCTCCGGGGACAACGGAAGTGGGTCGAATGTGACCTTGAGGCGCAGGACGGGCAGGTGACCATCCAGGGCGCCGGGCCGGGCGTCGACACGCTCCTGGCGCGGAAGATCCGGGCTCTCTCCACGGCGACCGGGCCGGATGGCATCGTGGTGGCGGTGGGCCCTGGCGGGATCGTCCCGGGCCCCCGGAGCCCGGTGTTGATCCAGGTCGAGGAGGCGGCCCAGGCCGAGGCCCTCTGCGAGGCCCTCGCGGTGGGCGACCGCGGGCTCGGCTCCCTCGACTGGTTCCCCGCCGAGGCCATGAGCTGGACCTTGCGCCGCCGGGTCTCCTGGCTCCTGGTGATCGCCTCCTTCTTCGGGCTCCTCTTCTGGAACACGCAGGTCTGGCCCATGCCCATGCCTGAGGTCGCCATGGCCGGGGCCATCCTCCTCCAGGGCATCTTCCTCCTCTCCACCGAGCGCCGCAGGATCCGCCTGGATCGCCTCGGCGTCGACCTCAGCGGCCTCGGCGTCGGGTGGGGGCTCATCCCCTACTCCTACATCGAGGAGGTCCGGACCGACGGCACCTCTCTCGACATCGAGCTCTCCGATCCTTACCCCCCGGTGAACCTCCCCCCGGAAAAACTCATCGGCCTCTCCCCGGAGGAGATCCGTCACATCGGCGACCAGATCCGCACCGCCTGCCTCCGCTCCCGCGGATTGCGGCGCGCGGAGCGCGACCCGGAGGTCGCCTTCGACGATCTTCGCCGCGGCGACGACTCCATCGCCCGCTGGCTCCAGCGACTCGAAGCGAAGGCCGGCGCGCTCCGGTCCGGCGCCTACCGGAGCGAGGGCGGCCACAACGCCACGGAGCTCTGGGACGCCCTCGACAACCACGACGCCCCCGCGGAGATCCGCGTGGCGGCCGCCCGGGTGCTGCTCAGGGTCCAGCCCCAGGAGGCCCGCCTGCGGGTCGCCGAGCTGGCGCGCGACCAGCGCGAGCGGGGTGCCCGCGAGGCCTTCGAGCTCGCCGCCGAGGAGCAGGACTTGGAAGAGCTCGCCCGCCGCCTCGAGGACTGCAACCTCTGGCCCACCCCTTCCGCCGAGCGCCAGCGCTCCTCCTGAGCGTTGCGACGCAAGCCCCCACCGGTGTACTTTCGAGCTAAGCGCCGCCCGACTTTGCGCTCCAGTTCGGCCCAGCGCATCACCGTGACGACCGGGCGGCCGTGGGGGCAGTGGCCAGCGAAGTCGACCGTATCGAGGGCGACCAGCAGCGCCGTGGCCTCCTCGGGGGTCAGCTTGTCCCCGGCGCGGACCGAGCCGTGGCAGGCCATGGTGGCCAGCGACAGGTCGATGGCCTCGCTGAAGGCCGCGTGGCCGCCCCGGCTGGCTTCCGTCAGCAGGTCGCGGAGCAGCCGCTCCGGGCTCGCATGCTTGAGGATCTGCGGCACCCCGTGGATCGCCACGGACCGCGTCCCCACGGAGCGCACATCCATGCCGGCGGCCAGCAGCGTCTCCTGCTGCTCCTCCACCAGCGCCGCCTCCTCCGCCTGCACCTCCGCCATCACCGGGAAGAGCAGCGGCTGGACGGCCACGCTCCTCGACGCGAAGGCCCGCTTGAGTCGGTGGAAGGTCACCCGCTCGGCGGCGGCGTGCTGATCGAGGACGTAGAGCCCCTCGCGCCCCTCGCATACCAGGAACATCTGCCGCACCTGGACCAGGAAGCGGAGCCCCCCGAAGGGCTCCCGGGCGTCGGAGCCGGGGGGCGGCCCTGCCGGCGCCGCCGGGAGCGAGGAGGCCGGGGCCACCCCCGGGGAGAAGGGCGTGGCGGTGGGCTCGGCGGGCAGGGAAGGCGGCTCTGTGGCCTCGGTGGGGGCCGACATCGTGGCCAGGAGCGCCGCCGGGATCTCCGCCTCGACCGCCGGGGGCAGGGGCGAGCGAGCCGGAGGCGAGGGAGCGTCGTCCAGCAGGGGGACCCCTGGCGGAAAGACCGGCGGCAGAGGCCGCGTGGGGGCTGCGGAGGAGGGCGGGCTCCAGGGGCGGTTCGGGGCGGCCGCAGGGGCCGCAGAGGGGGGCGTGCGGTAGGGCTGGGCGGGGGACGGCGCGCCGAAGGCCCGGGCTAGCTCCGCCCCCAGGATCTTCTGCACCGCGTCCACGACCTCCCGGGTCTCGGCGAAGCGCACCTCGGCTTTCTGCGGATGCACGTTCACGTCCACCTGCTCCGGGTGGACCTCCAGGAAGAGCGTGCCGAGGGGGTAGCGCCCCGGCTCCAGCACCGAGCCGTAGGCTTGGGCCACCGCCCGCAGCAGCAGCCGGTCGCGGATCTGCCGCCCGTTGACGAAGATCTTGAGCGACGAGGTGCTGGACCGCGCCCGCTCCGGGCGCCCCAGCAGCGCCTCGATCTTCAGCTCCCCCCGGCTCCCGGAGATCTCCGCCAGTTCTTCCCCCTCGAAGGTCTCCCGGGCCCGATCGGCGCGGTTGTTCCGCCGCAGCCACTCCCGCAGCGTCTTGCCGTTGTGCCGCAGCGTCAGCGTGAGCTGCGGGAAGGCCAGCGCCACCCCCTCGATCACCTCCGAGACGTGGGCCATCTCCGTGGACGCGGCCTTGAGGAATTTCCGCCGGGCGGGCACGTTGTAGAACAGCTCCCGGATCTCGATGGTCGTCCCCGGCGGCGCCCCGCAGGGCTTCACCTGGGGCGGCGCGCCCCCGTCCACCCGGATCTCCACGCCTTCTTCCGCGTCTCGGCTCCGGGTGCGCAGCAAAAAGCGGCTCACGCTGGCGATGCTCGGCAGCGCCTCCCCGCGGAAACCGAAGGTGTGGAGGTTTAGCAGGTCGTCGAAACGATGGATCTTGCTGGTGGCATGCCGCTCGATGGCCAGCAGCGCGTCCTCCTCGGTCATCCCGATGCCGTCGTCGGTGATCCGCAGCAGGTCGACCCCTCCGCCCTCCACGTCCACCTGGATCCGGTTGGCCTCCGCGTCCAGCGAGTTCTCCAGCAGCTCCTTGACCACGCTGGCGGGTCGCTCCACCACCTCTCCGGCGGCGATCTGGTTGGCAAGCTCCTCCGGGAGCCTCTGCACACGTCCCATGACGGACACTTGTAGCGCAGCCTTGGGGGAGCGGAGCACCGCAGGGAGGACAGGGAATGCCCGGGGAGGGGGAAACTGACAACAAAGTTGTCACATGTTATCCTGGTTGGCAGCCCCGGGGGCACGGAAGCCGGGGGACAAGGGCCCGCAACCGGGGCATGTCCCTTGCTTTCGAGGGGAAGGAGATTGACAGGAAGTAGGCCCGCTGCCTACCGTCGCAGGCCACCGGCGCCTTCTGCGGTGCAGCCGAGTCGGTCCTGATGACCGAAGGAGCACGTTGATGACGAAGAAGATGCAAATCGGTCGTGTGATGCGGACGGCCTTGCTTGGCTCGACGGTGCTGGCGATGATGCCAGCGGCGGTGGGCTGCCTGGATCGGCCCGTGGCCCCCGCGACCCCACGAACGAGCAACACGCTGACCGACCAGGTGCGGGTCTCTGCGGTCGACAAGATCGACCTGCTGTTCATGATCGACAACTCGGCGTCGATGGCGGACAAGCAGAAGGTGCTGATCAAGGCGGTCCCTGACCTGGTGGACCGGCTGATCAACCCGGTGTGCGTCAAGCCGCTGCCGGGAGGCGCGGTCGAGCCCCAGCCGGCGCAGACCCCCAACGATCCGGCGGCCCCCTGCCCTGCGGGCCTGGTGCGCGAGTTCAACGCCATCAAGGACATCCACATCGGCGTGGTCACCTCCAGCCTCGGGGCCCACGGCGCCGACTACTGCGTGGACGTCGACCGCAACGACCCCGGCCAGGACAACCGGCGCAACTTCACCATGAACGACCGGGGGCGGCTCATCAGCCGCGGCCCTCGCCCCGAGGGCAGCACCACGGTCAACTTCGGCGCCGACATCAAGACCTACAACGACGCGGGCTTCTTCGCCTGGGATCCGGACAAGAAGAAAACTCCTCCCGGCGAGAGCAACGCCGAGGCCCTCAAGAGCAACTTCAGCCAGGTGGTGCTCGGCGCCGACCAGATCGGCTGTGGTTACGAGGCTTCGCTGGAGGCCTGGTACCGCTTCCTGGTCGACCCCACGCCGCCGGCCATCATCAAGCCCAACCCTGATGGCATCGGCGGCACCGCCCTCGTGGAGGGAATCGACGAGGTGCTCCTCAAGCAGCGCGCCGAGTTCCTCCGCCCGGACTCGCTGGTGGCGATCATCAACCTCTCCGACGAGAACGATTGCTCGATCATCGACGGGGCGCTCCCGGCGGACGTCTGCGAGGATCCGGAGCTGGACGAGAACGGCAATCCGGTGGGTTGCAAGACGGCCCGCGTCGGATGGCCTCCTGGCTACGCCGAGGGCAACTTCGACGGGTGGAAGGCCGAGGGCGGACGGGTCAAGGGCGCGCCCTTCCCGGTCAACCACTTCGCCGGCCAGCTTCGCAACCAGGGCGCGCCCTTCTACCTCAACTCCGGTACCCCCGCCTGCACCGACGACCCCTACAGCCCCGACTGCCGCCAGTGCTACACCCAGCAGGCCAGCGGCTGCACCGAGCAGAACGAGGTCAACGACGCCCCCAACCTGCGGTGCTGGAACCAGAAGAAGCGCTTCGGCGTGGACATGCTCTACCCGCTCAAGCGCTACGTCGACGGCCTGACCCAGACCAAGGTCTACGACCGCAACGGCTTCCTGGTGCAGAACCCCCTCTTCGACGACCTGCCCCACAAGCAGGCCAGGAAGGACGGAAAGCCCCTCAACCGGGCCAAGGCCGAGCCCCGCAACTCGCTCCTGGTGTTCTACGCCAACATCGTCGGCGTTCCCTGGCAGGACATCGCCAACGACCCGAAGGACCTCACCAAGGGCTACCGGCCCGCCTACGCCACCAAGGAGGGCGAGACCGGCATCGACTGGGATCTCATCCTCGGCACCCCCTTCGAGCTGGATAAATCCAAGCGCAAGGATCCGAAGGATCCGCTCATGGTCGAGAGCGTCGTCCCTCGTAGCGGCACCCACCCGATCACCAACGAGCCCATCGGCCCCACCGGCTGGAACAGCATCAACGGCCACGAGTGGAACCCAGGCACCAGCGACCTCCAGTACACCTGCATCTTCGACCTGGAGGCCGAGACCGACTGCAAGAACGCCACCTCCTCCTGCGACTGCGGCGGCGACGACATCGCCACCCAGCAGAACCCGCTCTGCGAGACCTCCCAGGGCAGTGGCCAGTACTCCTCGGTGCAGTACCGCGCCAAGGCCTTCCCCGGCACCCGCTTCCTCCAGGTCGCCAAGGACTTCGGCCAGAACGCCATCGTCGCCAGCATCTGCACCCCCAACCTCAAGAACCCCGGCGCCGCGGACTTCGGCTACCGCCCCGCCGTCGCCGCCATCATCGACCGCCTCAAGACCCAGCTCACCGGTCGCTGCCTGCCCCGCCAGCTCGCCGCCAACCCGGACGGCTCCACCCCCTGCCTCATCATCGACGCCCAGTTCAAGAAGGACCCGCAGAACCCCAACCCCGAGGCCGAGGTCAGCGCCTGCAAGGCCTGCGACCGCACCGCCCGCCAGAAGATCGACCCCAAGGTCGCCTCCCTGCTCACCGGCGACGTGCTCAACTACGAGTGCCTCTGCGAGGTGACGCAGCTCTCCGGCAACGACCTCAACGAGTGCCAGTCGGTCCAGGAGCTCCCCCTGCTGTCCAGCGGCGGCGACAAGGGCGGCTGGTGCTACGTCGACCCCGGCGCGTTGCCTGCGGACAAGAAGGCTTCCGCCGAGGCCATCGTGGAGAAGTGCCCCGCCAACGAGAAGCGCACCATCCGCTTCGTCAACGCCAAGACCGAGAACACCACCCTGTTCATCACCTGCCTCGGCGCCGCCTCCGGCAACGAAACCCCCGCCGCCCCCGCTGCCAGCCAGTTAGCCGCCCTCCCCGCCCCTCTCCCCCCCGGGGGAACGAGGGGCGGAGGGCCACGGCGCCCGGATGTCCGCGAAGAAGACCATCCTCATCATCGAGGACGAGACCTTCATCGTGCTCGGCCTGCGCGACGCCCTCGAATTCGAGGGCTTCCACGTCGTCAGCGCCGCCCGCGGCCGCGACGGCATCAACCTCGCCCGCCAGGAGACCCCCGACGCCATCATCCTCGACCTGATGCTCCCGGACCTCAACGGCTACCAGGTCTGCGAGGAGTTGCGCCGCTGGAACCCCTTCGTCCCCATCCTGATGCTCACCGCCCGCAGCCAGGAGGTCGACAAGATCCGGGGGCTCAACGCCGGCGCCGACGACTACATGACCAAGCCGTTCAGCGTCGGCGAGCTGATCGCCCGGCTCCGGGCCATCTTCCGCCGGGCCGCCCGGGTGTCGGACGCCGCCCACGACCGCTTCTCCGTGGGCGCCGCCGAGGTCGACCTCACCGCCCACTCGGTCCACCGCGACGACGTGCGCCACGAGCTCTCCTTCTACGAGGTCGAGCTGCTGCGCCTGCTCCGGGAGAAGGTCGGCCAGCCCGTCGCCCGGGACGAGATCCTCTCCCGGGTCTGGGGCCTGGAAGCCACCTCCACCAACCGCACCGTCGACAACTGCATCGTCAAGCTCCGCCGCAAGATCGAGGTCCAGCCGGACAAACCTGCCCACATCCTCACGGTCTACGGCTACGGCTACAAGCTGGTGCTCTTACCCGGCTCACCGGGCCAGCAGCCCCAGCTCGAAGAGCGAGGCGTGGCGGTCGGCGCCGATGACCACGTGATCCAGCAGGACGAGGCCGACGACCTCCGCGGCCCGGGCCACCTCCCGGGACATCCGGGCGTCCTCCTCGGAAGGCGTCGGATCCCCGCTCGGGTGGTTGTGCAGCAGCACGAAGCTCGACGCCCCCACCCGCAGCGCCACCCGCAGCACGTCCTGGATCCCCACGGCGCACCCGTGGGCCCCTCCCTGGCTGAGCCGGCGCGCCGCCAGCAGCCCGTGACGCCCGTTGAGGGCCAGCATCCAAAGCTCCTCGTGGGGCAGGTGTCCCAGCCGCTTCTGGCCCCAGGCCGCCGCCCGCTCCGGGCAGCTCATCACCAGCGACACCGGCAGGCTCGCCCGCTGGCTGGAGCGCCGCCCCAGCTCCAGCGCCGCCTCCAGCCGCAGCCGCCTCGCCTCGTTGAGCCCCTCGACCCGGGCCCCTCGCAGCCCCTCCCGGGCAAGCCCCAGCAGCCCGCCGTGCTCCAGCAGCAGCGCCTCCGCCAGCCGTCGCGAGGTCACTCCTGACCCCAGCAGCAGCGCCACCAGTTCGGTGTCTCCGAGGGTTTCCACGCCCTCGATCCGGGCGCGCCCTTCCAGCGCACCTCCCTGTTCCATCACCTGTACGTTCCTCATGCCCCGCCACGATGCACCGGGCGTACCGCCGACAAGGTGGCCTTTTCCCCGGTGTTTTTACCAGAGGAGGTGGCGATCTGGCGGCGAAAGGGGTGGCGAGAGGTGGCGGCCCGCCACCGGAACCCCTGTCATCGTACCGTCCGGCATCCGGGTAAGACCTCACCCCCTAGCCCCCTCGCCCTTCAGGGAGAGGGGAAAATGCCAAGAGGATCCATCGTTTCCTCCCCCTCGCCCTTCAGGGAGAGGGGAAAATGCCAAGAGGATCCATCGTTTCCTCCCCCTCGCCCTTCAGGGAGAGGGGGCGGGGGGTGAGGTCTGGACGGCACGATGACAGGGGCCCGCCACCGGAGCCCCCGGCCTCACGGGCGGAGGAAGCACCGATCCGGGACCAGCGCCAGGCGCCGCAGGGGGGCGCTCCCTTCGACGAAGCGAGCGGTCACCGGATCCCGGTAGCCGCTGGGCCGGGGCAGCGACGGATCCTGGCGCAGGTAGTGGGCGGCGATCTTCCCCATCAGCGCCTCCCGCAGGTACTTTCCCACCAGCGAGGCCAGCGCCACCAGCAGGTCCGAGCCGTCCGCGTCCCGCACGAAGGCCACGGAGCCCAGCCCGGCGAAGCGGTAGCGGCTCGCCGCCTTCCCCTCCTCCTCGCTCGCCGCCGGGATCCCCGCGAGCGGACCCAGCCTCGGCAGGTACCTGTCCAGCGCCCCGACCTTACCGCACACCGCGTCGATCTCGCCGCCGGCCTGCTCCCGCAGCGCCACCAGCAGCGCCTCCATCGCGTGAAGGTCGGCGGTGAGCAGCGAATGCCCCGCGTCCCGGGATCGATGGAGCCGCTCCGAGCACAGGATCACGCTGCGCACGGCCAGCACCCGCACCTCCCGGCGCCGCAGCTCTTCCAGGTCCGAGGCCACCTCCGCCCGCACCCGCGCGTCCGCCTGGAACGGAGGCCCTGGGCTCCAGCACTGCGCCTCGGCGTGCCCGGGGCAGAAGGCCCTCAGCTCCTCCCGCCGGAGCAGCGAGACCTCCTCGACGAGGGCGTCCGGGTCCGTTGCCCCCGGGACCAGCGCCCGCGCCCACGCCTCCGCCACCTCCGGCCGGTGAAAGGACGCGAGCTTCTTCGAGTCATCCAGGCGCGCCATGGCCCCGGCGCCCTCGCTCCGCAGCCACCGCGCGCCCTCTTCGCTGGCGGAGGCCAGCACCCCGGTCACCAGCAGCGGCCCCAGCCTCGGCCCCAGCCCGTTCTCGTCGATGCCCACCAGCAGCGCGCTCATCGCCCGGGGCGTAGCACGGCCCTTTCCGGGGGGGCCAGCGTCGGCTAGAGAGGCCTGACCATGGCGAAGGGCCTCACGTTCCAAGAGCTGATTCTGACCCTGCAACGGTTCTGGGCCGATCGCGGCTGCCTGGTGGTGCAGCCTTACAACTCGGAGGTCGGCGCCGGCACCTACAACCCGGCCACCTTCCTCCGCGCCCTGGGCCCCGAGCCCTGGAACGTCGCCTTCGTCGAGCCCTCCCGACGCCCCGCCGACGGCCGCTACGGCGACAACCCCAACCGGCTCCAGCAGTTCCACCAGTTCCAGGTCATCCTCAAGCCTTCCCCCCTCGACCTCCAGGAGCAATACCTCGAGTCGCTGCGCGCCATCGGCACCGACCCCCTCCAGCACGACGTCCGCTTCCTCGAGGACGACTGGGAGTCCCCCACCCTGGGCGCCTGGGGCCTCGGGTGGCAGGTCTGGATCGACGGCCTGGAGGTGTCGCAATACACCTACTTCCAGCAGGTCGGCGGCGTGGATTGCAGGCCCGTGTGCGGCGAGCTCACCTACGGGCTGGAGCGCATCGCGATGTACCTCCAGGACGTCGATAACGTCTACGACCTGCGGTACAGCGAGGGGGTGAAGTACGGGGAGGTCTTCCAGCGGGCGGAGTGGGAGTGGTCCACCTACAACTTCGAGGAGGCAGACATCCCGGCGCACTTCGAGGCGTTCTCCCGCTACGAGGCGGAGGCCAGGCGGCTGCTCTCGCGGGACAAGGATCCAAGGAAAAAGCTGGTGCTCCCGGCCTACGACTTCGTGGTGAAGGCGGCGCACCACTTCAACGTGCTGGACGCCCGCGGCGCCATCGGCGTCACCGAGCGGCAGCGCTTCATCGGGCGGGTGCGCGCCCTGGCCCGCGCCACCGCCGAGGCCTACCTGGCACAGCGCGAGGCGCTCGGCTTCCCCCTGGGCCGGGCGGTGTGACGGACGCCAGGGCCGGCGAACCCGCCCTCGCTACCTTGCCCTCGCCTGGCGGTGATCCACCATCAGGCAGCGGTCCTGCACCACGTCGATGCCAGCGTCCGCGAGCTTGCCGGCGAACACGTCGTGGACGATCCCCTGCTGGAGCCACACCAGCCCGGGGCGCAGCGCCAGCAGATCCTCCAGGTGCGCCGGCAGATCCTTGGCGCGACGGAACACGTTGACCACCTCCACGGGCCCCGGCACATCGGCCAGCCGGCGCACCACCGGAGCCCCCAGGATCTCCGTCGCCTCCGGATAGTACACCGGCACCGGGACCACCTCGACCCCCACGCCCACCAGGTACTTCGGCACGTAGTACGCCGGCTGATCCGCCTGCGCTTCGGTCTTGATCCCCAGCACCGCCACCCGCCGCAGCCGCCGCAGCCGCTCGGCCAGCTCCGGCTCGCCCCCGACGAAGATCTGTCCGCGCATGATCGCTCAGGATAGCTCACCTGCCGCGCCCCTCGTACCTCGTTCCGCCATGGTCCCTCACCCAGACCACTCGTCCGCAGAAAAGCAGTAAAAAAGAACCTTGAAGCGTCGCGCCGCCGGGGCCGGCGGCCAGGCGCCACCGGACGCCGGGCCACCGACCGTAGGGCAGTGGCCCCTGATCCTGGCGGCGTTCCGGATCGTCCCCGGTGGTGTAGAGGATAACCCCCGCCGCCAGCGCCGCCACGCCCAGACCAAGCCCGATATACCCCGGGATCTTCCTGGAGCGCCAGGAGTCAACCCGATCACTCAGCGCTTGATCGTGCTCCCTGCAGAGGTCTCCCGAGCGCACCGGGGTCGACCCGATGACGCAAAGAGGGCCGCCAGTCGCCTGGTTTTGGGGGGTCTGAGTGCCGAGGAAAGCCTCAAGGTCGCGCTGCGCCTCGTCCTGCTTGCGGGAGGCATAGAACAGGTACCCACCCCCCCCGAGGGCCAGGGCCGCCCCCCCGATCATCCCGCCCCAGGCCACCTTGCGCCAGGTCTTCGCCCGCTCCGTCTCGGCGGCCAGGGTCTCTGCGGACGGGTCCAGGTGGATGGCGAGGCGAAGCGGAACCCCCTCGGGGAGATCCACCTGCCCCTCGTGGGTCCGGTAGCCGCCGCGCTCGACCCGCAGGCGGTGGGGCCCCGGAGGCAGCGCCAGCCCCAAGCCCCAGCCGGAGCGTAGCCGGTCGTCCAAAAACACCTGGGCGTCCGGGTGACGGATCAACAGAAGAAGCTGACCAGTAAAGGCGGAAGGATCCTCATCCAGGTCAACAGAGACCTCCCCGACCGCACCCTCCCCCAGGGATACCTCTCGCCTCGCGGAGAGGTAACCCCTGCGGCGCAGCTCGACGGCGTGAACCCCGGGAACAACCGGGAGCGAGGCCGGCAAGGGACTGCGCCCCACGAGCTGCCCGTCGACGAACACCTCTGCGGCGAGGGTCCGGGTGGCCACGCGGAGCTGCGCCAAGCGCCCCTGGAGCGGCGGAGGATCCAGCGCCACCACGGCGGTCGCCCCTCCGGCCACGATCACCTCCCGCCGGAGCGGCGCGTGACCGGGCGCCACCACCCCCACGATGCGAGAACCCGCGACCACTCTCAAAGGAGACCCCAGCGGCAACGTCGCCGCCTGGACCCCGTCGACCTCGACCACGCCCTCCCGCAGCGGGGTCTGGATCGTCAGCAGCGCGACCCGCTGGGCCTGCTCGCTCCGGGTCGCCTCCAGCCGGGCCCGCTGCTCTCCGCTCAGCCCCGAGGGCTCCCGCAGAAGGGCCTCGCTCAGCTCGACCGCCTCCACCGAGCGCCCCGCCGCCGCCAGCACCAGCGCCACGTTGTACTTGACCAGCAGGTGCGGCACCAGCTCGTCCGCCCGGCGAAACTCCGCCAGCGCCAGCGCGTTGTCCCCCCCGTTGAAGGCCCTCATCGCCCGCTCGAAATGGGCCCGCGCCTCCGCCTTCCGCGCGTCCCCCTGCGCACCCGCCGAGGACGCCGCCAGCAACACCGCAGCGAGGAGAGAAAACCGGAGAAATACTCGAACATACATGGCTTTCAGTAGGGGTTCTGGCCCAGCCCGCTCTGCTGGGCGCGGGTGGCCTTGCCGGCGCCGGTGGCCACAGGAACCGCAGACCGTACCGGCGCCACCGTCGGCGCCACCGAGGCCACCGGGACAACCTGCGACCCCGACGCCGAGGGCACCGCGGAGGGGCCCGGAGGCTCGTGAACCACGACAACCTCCGGCGGGGGCTCGGCACGGCGAGGAGCCTCCCGGGACGGTGTATCTTTCGACCCCACCAGACGCCCAGCCCCGAGAGCCACCGCCCCCAACGCCGCCGCCCCCACCACGCCAAGGAGGAGACGATGGCGGGACGGCGCGGGCTTCGCGGAGGAGGGTCCGACGACCGGGGAGGCCAGCCCCGAGGCGGCCGGTACGGTGCCGGACGGGGAGGCGCCCTGACTCGCGCGGAGCAGCTCCAGGCGCAGCTCCTCCACGGAGGCGGGACGACGCGCCCGGTCGGAGGCGAAGGCGCGGTGGACGAGCTGGACGAAATCCGGGGGCAGATCGGGGCGGAGCTGGGCGAGCGAGGGCGGGTTCCCCTCGGCGATCCGGAGCATCAGCTCGGGGAGGGTGGCGCCGTCGAAGGGGCGCACCCCGGCGGCGCACTCGTAGAGCAACACCCCGAGGGAGTAGACATCCGCGCGCTCGTCCACGCCCGCCTCGCCGCGGAACTGCTCGGGGCTCATGTAGTAAGGCGTCCCGAGCATGGTCCCCTCGCGGGTGATGGGCTGGCCGTTCTCGCCGAGGAGGGAGGCGTCGAACTTGGAGATCCCGAAGTCGAGCACCTTGACGAAAGGACGCCCGTCGCGCTCGATCACGAAGAGGTTATCGGGCTTGATATCCCGGTGGATGATCCCCTTCCTGTGGGCCGCGCCGATGCCCTCGCAGGCCTGACCGACCAGGTCCACCAGCTCCCCGAGGGGCAGCCTCCCGCCCCGCCGCTGGAGCACCCCCGAGAGCGGCTCCCCCTGGAGCAGCTCCATCACCAGGTAGGGTTCGCCGCTCTCCAGGGTCCCGGCGTCGAAGGTCTCGGCGATGTGCTCGTTGCCTATCCTGCCCGCGGCGGAGGCCTCCCGGAGGAAGCGGGCGAGCACCCCCGGGTTCTGCGCGTACTGCGCGTGGAGCAACTTCAGCGCCCGACGATGCCTGGTGATGGTGTGCTCCACCTCGTAGACCGCCCCCATGCCGCCCTCCCCGAGCCGGCGGATGACCTGCAGCTTGCCCGCGATCACGTCGCCGGGCCCGGGCATGGCGCCTCCCATGACCCTGGATCCTACACCAGACCGCAGCGCTTCCCCAGGGGACAGCGCGACAGGGACACCCCCCGACGGCAACGATCCGCATGGCTCGCGAGGGACTCGGGAGCCTGGTATATTTTTACCCTGGTGCCCAGGGAGGCAAAAACATGGTGAAGTTTTCTGCACGGATGAGGAGGATGGTGCTCGCGGGGGCGTTGCTGGCGGCCTGCGACGAGGGGGAGAACCCGACGGCGGAGGCCGAGCGCCGCGCCCAGCTCAGCGAGGGCTGCTTCCTCAACTCCGACTGCTCCCAGGATCCTTCGCCCCTCATCTGCGGCTTCCGCCGCTGCCACGTCGAGTGCAACTCCAGCGTCGACTGCGCCAAGACCCCGAGCGGAGACCAGCTCCGCTGCATGCTCTCGGACAAACCCACCCACGTCTGCCAGCTCTCCGACGAGGTGAAGTGCTCCTTTAACAGCGATTGCCCCGGCGACCAGGTCTGCGGTGTCGACGGCGAGTGCCGCGATCAGTGCGTCACCGAGCGCGACTGCGTCAAGGGCCAGCTCTGCGTCCGTGGCACCTGCGCCGAGTCCGCCGAGCTGGTCAACGGCGACCTCCTCCCCGCAGGAAAGAACAGCGCCGCCGGCCAGCCTTGCTCCTACAACTCCGACTGCGAGGAGCCCCTCGTCTGCCGGGCCCAGGGCTTCTGCGGCCTCGAATGCAAGGATGACCGGGATTGCTCCTCCGGCTCCTCCTGCCAGGATGGCCGCTGCGTCGCCCCCTCCCCGACAGGAGCCGGTGGCTCCGGTGGCTCATCCGGAACCTCCGGACAAGGCGGCGCAGGCCAGGGAGGCCAACCCGGCGGCGCAGGCGGCGCCTCCGGCGAGCAGCAGGGCGGCGCCGCAGGTCTCTCCGGGCAAGGCGGGGCCTCCGGGCAAGGCGGCCAGGGCGGCGCAGGTGGGTCATCCGGAAATTCCGGACAGAGCGGCGCGGGCGGCACGCCGGACACCTGCGCCAACGGCCTCCTCGATCCGGGCGAGAGCGACGTCGACTGCGGCGGCCCCTGCGTCCCCTGCCCCGACGGCAAGGCCTGCGCGGTGGCGCTCGACTGCGCGAGCCTCGTCTGCTTCACCAAGCTCTGCATCCCGGGCAACTGCGGCGACGGCGTCAAGAACGGAAGCGAGACCGGAGTCGACTGCGGCGGGTCGTGCGACCCCTGCGCGGCGGGGGCGACCTGCACGGTGGCGAGCGACTGCGGCAGCAGCGTCTGCGGCAACGACGGGCTCTGCGCGGCGGCGACCTGCACCGACGGGGTGAAGAACGACGACGAGACGGACGTCGACTGCGGCGGGTCGTGTGGCCCCTGCGCGGCGGGGGCGACCTGCGCGAAGGACGCCGACTGCGGCAGCGGGAGCTGCGGCGCGGGCAAGTGCAAGGCGAGCTACAAGCTGGCGGTGACGGTAGCGGGCGCGGCGACCGGGGTGGTGACCTCCACCCCCGCCGGGATCGACTGCGGCAGCGGCACCTGCGAGGCCACCTTCCTGGAGGGGCAGAAGGTGACGCTGGCGGCGACGCCGGGCGCAGAGGCGGTGCTGGGCGGCTGGAGCGGAGCATGCACCGGCAAGACAAGCTGTGCGGTGACGATGAGCAAGGACCAGGCGGTGACGGCCACCTTCAACCCAACCACCAGCGGGCAAGTCCTGGCGCTCAACAAGATCACCACCGAGAACAACGTGGTGGGGGGGCCTTTCCTGGCGCTCTTCCCGTCAGGCGCCGTTATCGTGGGAGGTTGGTTTGGCACGACACGAAACTTCGGCAAGGGGCCCCTGACGCCGAATGGAACCGACGGCTTCGTCGCCGTCTACGAAGGCAGCACGCAGAACACGCTGCGCTGGGTGCTCAAGCTCGGAGGCGCAGGAACCGAGCAGGTTCGCAGCGTGGCGGCGCATCCCTCCGGCGATGTGCTCGTTGCCGCCACCAACACTACAGCCGCAACTGATCTCTTCTTCGGCGGCTCCAACCTCTCGTGCGCGGCCGGTTCCCTCATCCTTGGCCGTTATGGCAGCGCGACGGGCCAGCACCAGTGGTCGAAGTGCATGGGCTCCGGGATGACGATCCGCGACACCACCACGGATGCCGGCGGAAATCTGCTGGTCCTGGTGAATTTCGCCGCCGCCGTGACCCTCGGCACGGACACCTACACTCCCCTCGGGACCGACCTGGCGCTGCTGCGCATCTCCGCCGCCGATGGAGCCCTGATGGCGGTCCAGCACCTCAAGAGCGCGGGCGATGAGCAGGGCTACAACCTGGCCCAGAGCGCCTCGGGGGACCTGGCCATCGCGGCCTCCTGCTCGGCGGCGCTCTCGCTCCCTGGAGGCATCTCGACGACGCACAAGAAAGGCCTGGATGCCTGCGTGATCCGCCTCAAGAGCGACCTCACGCCGCTCGCAGCGAGGGAGATCGGAGGAGATCTGGAGGACGTCGCCCGGGCGGTGGGCTTCACCGCAGGAGGAGACCTCGTGGTGGCGGGCACCTTCCACGATCAGGTCTTCTTCGTGCCCAACCAGGCGGAGCTCTCGAAAGGAAACGAGGACATCTTCCTCGCGCAGCTCGACGGCACGATGGCGACCCATTGGTACAAGGTCTTCGGGGGCCAATCGCCTGATTTTGCCCAGCAGATCGTCGTGGCATCCGACGGAAATCTCTTCCTGGCCGGCTCGCTCATGGGTGGCCTCGGTTCGGGGGGGTTCTCCTTCGGGGGAGCTACCATGCCGAAAAACATCGAAGGCTTCCTCGTGGGGCTCGATGCGACCGGAGGACACCGGTGGACCAACCCGCTCGACGCTTACGGGACCATCACCGTGAGCGCCCTCCTCACGACACCAGCAGGTTCGGTTCTTTACGGCGCTTCCGTGTCAAACGGAGCGGGCCTTATCAGCAGCGGATTTGGCGGTTGCGAGAGTTGCCTTGCGACCATCGCGCCCTGACCCCGCCGGGCTCCTCCCACGTCCCTCCGTAGGTACAGGAAAAGAAAAGGCCTTGTCCCGAAGGCCATCTACGGAGCCCTTACTCGTCTCCGTCCCACGGGGGTGTTTGGCGAGAAGGTCTGGGCAGCCGGGCAGGTTTCTCGTAGTGACCTTCAGCAAGCCATGGATGGTGGTAACGTGGGACGGTTTTTCAAGGAGGAAAGTTATGGGGCAAAGGAGCCCAAGCACAGCCGGTTTTAAGCTTGTAGAAGACAGCGTTGAGGATCTCACGAACAGAGTACTTGACCTCGGAGATATACCGTCCCCACCGTACCGTTGAAGTTTCTCCCAGGGTGGCCCGTGGTGACGTCGTAGGGGCGCAACAGGTTGCGCCCCTACCCCCGCGGACGTTCCGGAATAACTTCAACGGTGTGGTTGGCGCGGTATACCAGGAGTCCGGTATGCTCAGGGAAGATGGTTTGAGCGAGGAGCCAAGCCTCATCGGAAAGGTCGCTGGGGTAGGATTGGAGCTTTTTTGACCCACCGGAAGGTACCGGAGGGCGATCGTGGTCTTTTCTGACTCATCCCTGCCGAGAGTATATCACAAATTCTGTGCTAGAAACCCTCTGAGAGAGGTAGTTCATGGCTTGGTTACAGCCTTTTGAGATGCGCCGGCCCTGCGCCCAGCCCTCCTCCGGCGCTCCGGGCTTTTGACGGATCAACTGGCGGGTGCTACGGGCTGCAAGGTGAACGTTTCCCAAATATTCGCGCTGCCCTGTGTTGCTTTGTTGAGTCTGCTCCTGGTCGGGTGCGGCAGCGACGGCGGCGCAAGGCCTTCCGCCGGGGCGGGGGGGGTCGGCGCGGGTTCCGGCGGCGAGGCTGGTGCCTCCGGCGGAGCCGCGGGCGCCTCCTCGGCAGGTACCGGAGGAAGCACCGCGGGGCAACCCGGGGCGGGCGGTGGCCAGGCAGGGACGGCAGGAGAGGGGGGAATATCTGCCGGTGGCTCTTCCTCGGGCGGTGCCTCTTCCGGCGGGAGCGCGGGGGGGGGCGAGTCCTATTGCGTTCATCAGTGCACCCAGACAAGCGATTGCACGGCGTCGGGGATGGACCTCGGGCTCACGTGCACCAACAACCAGTGCTCGTCTGCAACGAGCGGTTGCACGAGCAACGAGGCCTGCATCGCCCAGCTCAGCGGGTGGACAACGCCGTGCACCGCCGGCGGTGGGGAATGCGACGGCTCCGACCAGGTTTGCGTGAAGGTCCCGGGCGGCGGTGCCTGCGCGACCCGCCCGAGTGAGTTCTTCTCGTGTAGTACGATCCCGGGATGGGATACCCTCGACGTTCCCGATATCAACGGGAAGCCCGCGAAAGTATGCGGAAATCCGAAGGCTCAATGCAGCCCCGAAGGCTTCTGTTTTAGCCCTTGTACTTCGGATAAAGATTGTACTTCCGGGGCCTATCCTCACTGCAATACCAGCACCGGGGTCTGCAGGTGTGAATCCAACGACGAGTGCGCCACGCTCGGGAGCCCTCACTATTCCGTGTGCAACGGCGGTTTGTGCGGTTGCGGCACAGACCAGCACTGCGTCGACAGCAAGCAGGGCGACGTGTGCCACCCCGGCGGCTTTTGCGGCTGTTCTGGCAACAGCGCCTGCGCTGGTGTCACCAACGCCTTCGACGGTGGTTCCATCGCGTGCGTGAAACTCTGACGCCGGCCTTCGTTCTTGAGGCGAGGCGGCTCATCCGCGCAGGAAGTTAGAAGGCCAGCGCCGCGGCCCCCCGGGCGACGTAGAAGGGCGTCCCTTTCCGCATCGTGTCGCCGGCCTTGTTCAGAAGGTCGACCACGGGCCCGCCGACGAGGCAGCCGGGCTCAAGCCCGGCGCCGGGACGTGGGGGAAGGGAAACGAGGCGGGGAAGCCCTCTGCCGAGGGCTCGCTTCGGCACCCATCGAGGCCGCCCGAGCGGCCTTCTCGCTGCCGTCGCCCCCAGCACACGTTCCGGTGCCGGGCTTGAGCCCGGCTGCCTCGTCGGCGGGAACCACACCTGTGGACAGGCCCGTGGACGGCCTTCTGAACATGGCCGTGCTCCGTTCACGGGGACAGCCCTCGCACAACGCCCTTGTGTCCGAAAAATCTCCGTGGAAACTCCGGGAGTATGCACCGATCCAGGTTCGTCTTGTTCTTCGCGGGGTTCCTTGTTCACGCCGTCGCCGCTTGTATACCGTCCCCACCGTACCGTTGAAGTTTCTCCAGGGGGGCCCGTGGTGACGTCGTAGGGGCGCAACAGGTTGCGCCCCTACCTCCGCGGACGTTCCGGAAAAACTTCAACGGTGTGGTTGGCGCGGTATAGTTCCCAGCAATCCCCCGCGACCCCCGCCCCTCCGCTGAAGGAGCCTCCCTCCACCAGCGCATCCGCCTCGACCCCTGCGATCCCCGCCTCCGCGGCTCCTCCGAGCGTGGCCTCCGGGGAACTCGTCGGCACCTGGGAGTACCAGGGAACCAAGCTGACCCTCAACAGCAAGGGACGGGCACGGATGCACGCTGGAGACCCGCCGTGCCTGGGGAGCTACTCCGTCGAGGGAAACAAGATGAGGATCCAGTACGACCCCGACACCAAGGGGTGTGTCTGGGGGTCCCCCGAGCGCATCCGGGTCCAGGGAGACGCTCTGGAGGTCGGTCCGGTGACCTACAAGCGCGTGGACGCCAGGGATGACACCTCGTTTTGATTTGGCAGCCGGGCGGAAGCCTAGCGCCTGAGCATCCCTCCTGTTCTCGGTGAAAACGGAAAACGGAAAACGGAATCGTTCAGCCAAAGAAGAGGCCCGTGAAGGTCTGGTGCGTGGGGTTGGCCTCCCTGCACCTCACGTGGTAGCCCCTCGCCATGGGCAAGCCTGACCAGTTCGCCAAGGACCTCTTTGC
>CAZSDX010000034.1:6583-22321 GCA_964605685.1 uncultured Polyangiaceae bacterium | reverse complement strand
CGCCCTCCGGCTACCTCGCCGACGAGGCCACGGTCTGGGCCTCCGCCCGGGTGCGGCCCCGGACGTCGGCGAGCGGGTCGCCGGTCGGGGCCTGCGGCTGGAACGGCCGGGGGGTCATGCGTCGGCCTCCCGTCGGGCTCCGGCGGCGCGGCGGCAGGTTCCGGCGGCTCCGATGCCGGAAGCAGCGGCTCCGCGGGCTCGGGTGGGCAAGCTGCCCCCAGCTACGCCGCCGACATCAAGCCGATCCTCACGCAGAAGTGCGCACCCTGCCACACCTCCGGCAGCGGCAGCGGCGGCATCAACTTCAACAACTACAGCGACACCCAGGAGTCGTCAGGCGTCTGCGCGGGCAAGACGAAGGGCGAGTGCGCGCTGGTCCGGATCCAGGCCGGGTCGATGCCCCAGGGAGGCGGCTGCACCGGCGACCCGACCAAGGACGCCGCCAAGCCCGGCTGCCTCACCGCCGACGAGCAGGCCAAGCTCAAGGCTTGGATCGACGGCGGACAGCAGCCCTGATCATCCCAGGGGGGCGGGAGCCGTTCAGGAGCTGCCGGAAGGCTTCCGCGGCGCCCGGTGGGGAGCCCACAATTCGGTGACGCGCGAGATCGACAGCGAGGCGAGGAGCCACCGGTCCAGCGTCGCCGTGTCTTGCTCCCCCAGGAGTCGCTTGCGGTGCGCCTCGCTCACCACCAACCCCCGCGCCTCCAGCACCTTCGCGATGGCCTCGGCCTTCCCGCGGGCCTCTCCGCGGGCCTCGGCTTCCTGAGCGATGGCTATCTTGAAGCGCTTGAACGACTCGCTCTCGGGGATCTTGCTCAAGTCCATGGATGACTTCCTCACCTGCTCTAGCAACCGGTCGCCGAGCATCTGCAAGATGGCACGGGTCTGCACCTGCTGCAAAGGCTCTGGCAGCCGATCCGCGCCGCGAAGCGCGCGTTTGACGATGCGCACGGCGCGAGGACCATGCTTCTTCTGGACCGCCAAGACGGCCACCAGCATGAGCCCCGCGTCGCTGGTGTTGACCAGGGCTTCCGCCTCCTCGGAGGAGATGAAGAGGACGATGGGGCGCAGCAGCAAGCGCGTGCCTCGCGGGGTGCTCCAGGAGACGACCTTGCGAGCCCAGCGTGCGACGTGAGCGCGGTGGGTGAGGACGAGAAGATCGGGGAGCGAACTGGAGGTCTCGAGCAAGGCGACGACGGCCTTGGCCCAGGCGCGGCGCTTGGTGGGATCCACGCGGTGCTGGACCTCGACGAGGACGCGATCTGACCCCGCCGTGAACAGGAGATCGGGGCGCACCTCCGCGACGTCGGCGAGACGGAGCGTGGTGTCCTGGAGGCTCAGCGGCTGCGGCAACACAGGACCCCCGAGGAGCGAGAGAAGATGAGAAAGCAGGGAGGGCTGCTCGCGGAGCGCCAGGATGAGGATCTCGTGGGCATGGCCAGGCATGGCGGCGCTCAGCGTATCCTGGTGCAGCGCTCCGTCATGCAACGAACACCTGCTGATGCGGGGTCACACCCTTTTCCGAGGGGCGTGAGGCTCACTGAGCGCTGCTGATGTCGTTCGTGTTCTCTTC
Organism: uncultured Polyangiaceae bacterium; assembly: GCA_964605685.1. Lineage (GTDB taxonomy): Bacteria > Myxococcota_A > Polyangia > Polyangiales > Polyangiaceae > JANWXX01. Next base: position 20,748 of record CAZSDX010000034.1, on the reverse strand, counting down.
TTGTAGACCGGTGAGGGGGGCACCTGGACGCTGGCGAGAACGCCCCGCAGCATCGCAAGCACCGTCGCACGAGAAGCGGGTAGCACACCCTTGAGCAACTCCGTTGCTTCCGCGAGCCAGGCGTCCGCGTCGTGAACCCCAAGAAGGGCGTCCAGAGAGGTCTCGAAGATCCGCGCCAGCGCCAGCAGTGTGGGGTTTCTTGACCTCCCACCAAGAGGCCCGCACCCTGGCAGCATGCAGAAAACGTTGTGGCTTGGGTTGTTTTTGACCCTGGTGGGTACTTCCTCGCTCGCTGCCTGCGGGGAGGATGAGGATCCTGCTCCCGCTGGCGCTTCGGGGTCTGGAGGATCGACGGCGGGCTCTGGGGGCAGCGATGCGGGCTCCGGTGGGAGCGACGCGGGCTCCGGCGGCAGCAGCGCGGGTTCTGGAGGCTCCAATGCAGGCAGCGGAGGCTCTGACGCAGGTGCTGGGGGCAGCGGTGCAGGTGCCGGTGGGAGCGATGCAGGGGCGGGCGGGAGTGACGCCGGCGCGGGCGGGTCGGACGCCGGCAGCGGTGGCAGTGCGGGGGGTGGTCCCAGCTACGCCGCCGACATCAAGCCGATCCTCACGCAGAAGTGCGCGCCCTGCCACACCTCCGGGAACGGCAGCGCTGGCCTCAACTTCAACAACCACAGCGACACCCAGGAGTCGTCGGGCGTCTGCGCGGGCAAGACGAAGGGCGAGTGCGCGTTGATCCGGATCCAGGCCGGGTCGATGCCCCAGGGAGGCGGCTGCACCGGCGACCCGGCCCAGGACGCCGCCAAGCCTGGCTGCCTCACCGCCGACGAACAGGCCAAGATCAAGGCCTGGATCGACGGCGGACAGCAGCCCTGAACGGAGCGCCCGGTAAGAGCTTCTGCACCCGCACCACGTCGAGGAAGGCGCCGCCGGTCATCCCGATGCCCATGCCGCCCTCGTCGACGCTGCCGTGGACCTCGAAGCGCGCGCCGTTCTGGAGGGCCTTCCCCTCGACGCCGCGGAGCTGGTAACGGGCGCCGCCGTCGGTCTCCAGCTCCCAGAAGCCTCCTTCGAGGGGGTTGTGCTTGATGACACCCGAGTAGATCGCGCTGCTCATGCGTACCTCCAGAGGCGGCTCAGTATAGCCAGCCTCCCCGTGGTCGCACGTCCGTTCCGGGAGAAAGGGGCCGGCGGCCCCGTCGACGCGACCGGGGGCCGGTGCTAATCGGCGCCCATGTCCAAGCCACGGGTTCGCTTCGCGCCCTCGCCCACCGGGTACCTCCACATCGGGGGCGCCCGCACCGCGCTGTTCAACTGGCTCTACGCCCGGAAGTACGGCGGTCAGTTCATCCTCCGCATCGAGGACACGGACCAGGCGAGGAGCACCGAGGAGAGCCTGCGCGCCATCCTGGAGTCGATGCGCTGGCTGGGGCTCGACTGGGACGAGGGCCCCGGCGTCGGCGGCCCCCACGGGCCCTACACCCAGACCGAGCGCAAGGAGCTCTACAAGGAATTCGCCGACCGCATGGTCCGCGAGGGCACCGCCTACCGCTGCTACGCGACCAAGGAGGAGCTGGATGCGCTCCGCAAGCAGCTCCCCCCCAGGGAGCAGGATCGCTTCGTCTACCCGAGGATCTGGCGAGACAAGACAGAGAAGGACTGGCCCGAGGGCAAACCCTACGTGGTCCGCTTCAAGACCCCGCTCACCGGCGAGACCACCTTCCACGACGAGGTCTTCGGCGACATCACCACGCCCCACGGCCAGATCCAGGATTTCATCCTGCTGCGCAGCGACGGGCTTCCTCTCTACAACTTCGGCGCCGTCGTCGACGACATCACCATGGGCATCACGCTCGTGGCCCGGGGCCGCGATCACATCATCAACACCGCGCCCCAGGTGCTGATCTACCGGGCGCTCGGCTACCCGCTTCCTCGCCTCGCCCACCTGCCGATGATGCTCGCCCCCGACGGCAAGAAGCTGTCCAAGCGCGAGGGGCGCAAGTACGGCATCCCCATCAGCGTGACCCGCTTCCAGGACGACGACGGGCCCCTCGATGGTTACCGCGAGCTGGGGTACACCCCGGACGCGCTCCTCTGCTACCTGATTCGCTTCGGCTGGAGCCACGGCGATCAGGAAGAATTCACCCGCCAGGAGATGATCGACCTCTTCGACTTCGCCGGAGCCAGCAAGGCCGACGGCAAGTTCGACATGAAGAAGTGCCAGGCCATCTCCCTGAAGATGCTCAAGGACGAGAGGTACACCCCCACCGACGCGTACCTCCGGCGGCTCCTCCCCTTCCTGGAGGAGCGGGGCATGACCCCCCGGGAGGATGCCTGGATGCGCCGCGCCCTGGCCACCTTCCGGGAGCGGGCCTCCACGCTGGTCCAGTGCGCCGAGGGGTTCGAGATTTACCTCAGGCCCCTGGACTCCATCGATCCGGCACTCTCGACCAAATTCCTCACCCGCGACAAGGCCGGGTGGCTCCGGGAGCTGCGCGACGCTCTTGCCGCCGTCGATCCCTTCACCCGCGACGCCCTCGCCCAGGCGATGCCCGCCTTCGCCGAGGCCAAGGGGCTGTCGATGAAGGACATCGGTCAGCCCACCCGGGTCGCCCTCACCGGACGCACCGCCACCCCGGGCCTGGACGACGTGATGGAGGTGCTCGGCCGCGACGAGACCCTCGCCCGCCTGGACAGGGCCGCCCGGATCGTCGACAACGGCTGAGGCACGGCCCCGACTCCGGGCACGGCGCCGGGCGAGGAGGGAGAGCATGAGCGATGTTTCGAGCACCCCTGTCTGGTCCCGGCTGCCGCACGTCACCAGGGAAGACCCGCTGCGCATCCTGTTCAGCTCATGCATCCTTGGGAACGCGACGGGCTGGGAAGGGGACGCGTACCCGGAGCCCCTCGCGCAACGACTGGCGGGGCTAGACACGGTGAGCGTCCTCCATTTTTGCCCGGAAAACGCGACCCTCGGGACACCTCGCCCCTTCACGACGATCCACGACGGCCACGGCAGAGACGTGCTCGCAGGCCGCGCACGCGTGCTGGAGACCACCGGGCGCGACGTGACCAGGGAACTGATCCAGGGGGCCGAGCGGATGCTCGCGGTGGCGAGACAAGGGCGCGCCGAGCTGGCGATCTTGATGGACGTCAGCGACTCCTGCGGGAGCCACGCGATCTACCTCGGGGATCCCGCCAAGCGGCGCTACCAGCGGGGAGCCGGTGTGGCCGCGGCGATGCTCCTGGACGCGGGGATCCCGGTGATCGCGCAGCGCGATCACGCCTCCTTGCAGCGCCTCCTTGCGGCCCTCGATCCCACCTTCCGGGTCGACCCGAGCGCCCAGGATTTCACCGAACAGAGCTGGTTTCGCGAGTACTTCGCCGAGGGGCCCGTGGGCCCGCCGATGGCAGAGTTCGAGCGACGCAAGGCCGGGAAGGCGCCTCGCTGATGCTCGGATCGTGTCGTGAGTAGACGGAAAACAAGGGGGAGCGGATGGCGTTCGATTTGACCCGGCATGTATTCGACCTTTCCGGGGTCTGGGAAATGGATTTTTCCCGCTTCGCCCTCCCCCACTGCTGGGAGTCTCCCCCTCTCCGCGGGAGACGGAGAGGGGCCCAGGGGGGTGAGGAACTCCCATGACAACCACGGATCGGGCGCCTGACCCGGGCCTGGACGACGTGATCGAGGTGCTCGGCCGCGACGAGACCCTCGCCCGTCTGGACAGGGCCGCCCGGATCGTCGACAACGGCTGAGGTGCTCTTCCTCTCCCCGATCAGCTTCTTTTCCCGCCCCGCATCGTCGCCCCTCCACGATCTGCTGAACAACGCGCTGATCAAGGCGGGGCTGCCGGTCCCGGCGATGCTGCTGATGGCACCCATCGTCTACTGGTTCTTCCGCGACACCTGGTTCGAGCTGGACCGGGAGGCCCAGGAGGAACGCGGCGCCCTGCTCGCCCAGGGGCGCCTCGACCTGCGCCCGGCGGTCGCCTTCGTCATCGCCGCGGTGATCCTCACCGTCCAGGAGTACCACGGCGGGCACCGCACCTTCGACGCCTACATTCGCCCCTGGCTCGCGGAGAAATACGCCCGGGGCGGCTGGAAATGGCTCCAGTTTGATCGCTTCGCGGACCTCTATCACTACTGCTGGTGGTCCTTCATGCGGGTGGCGGGCTACGCCATCGTGCCCCTCTCCCTCTGGAAGCTCTTCTTCCCCAGGGATCGCCTCCTCGACTTCGGCCTCCGCACCAGGGGTTTCTCCCGGCACCTGCCCATCTACGGGCTCTGCCTGGCGGTGGTGATCCCGGCGATGCTGGTGGTGGCCCGCCAGCCGGACTTCGGCACGTACTACCCCTTCTACAAGCAGAGCTCCCGGAGCTGGTTCGACCTGGTCTGCTGGGAGATCCTCTACTTCGTCCAGTTCTTCACCCTGGAGCTGTTCTTCCGCGGATGGTGGCTCGGGGCGATGCGCCGCAGCCTGGGCTCCGGCGCCATCTTCGCCATGGCGGTGCCCTACTGCATGATCCACTACGGAAAACCCTACCTGGAGGCCAACGGCGCCATCATCGCCGGCATCGTCCTCGGCAGCCTCTCCATGCGCACCCGGAGCATCTACGCCGGGTTCCTGGTCCACATCACCGTCGCCCTGTCCATGGACCTCCTGGCCCTGGCCAACCGCAACGCCCTCCCCCGGCAGCTCTTCCCCTGAACTCCTGCGGCCCCTCTTCAGGGAGAGGGGGGCCTGGGCGGAGGAGGTCTCGCCATCCGGGCGCACGGGTCGTCGTCGTCGAGCCTGGGCGTGAACCAGAGCAGGTCGTGGGGCGCCTCCTCCGGGGCGGGTGGTTCCTGCTGCCCGGCCTGCGCCTCCCGGAACGCCACGCTCACCACCCGGACGCCAGGGCGCCTCGCCCGCAGGTACCAGGGGACTCCCCGGTCCGTGCGTGTGTGTCCCGCCCCGGCGATCAGCACCGCGGGGCCCGGGGCCGAGAGCAGCCGGTCGGCCATGGCGGCGTCCCGGGCGCGCTGAGCGTCGGCCATCCCCGGGAGGATCCGCTCCGGCAGGTGGCCGCAGTGAGAGCGCCGTAGCTCCTCCTCCAGCGCCGCCCGGAGCGCCTCCGGGAGCGGCGTGTTCAGCCCCCACCGCGCGACCTGCTCGGCCCCCAGCGATTCCAGCCCTTCCTTCACGACGGCGCGGGCCTGCGCGGTCGAGACGTTGCCGCCCAGCAGCCGCAGCCCGGCCCCCAGCGCCACCTCGGCGACGGGCTGGTACAGGGGCCACGCGGGCCAGCCCCGCTTCTCCCAGGAGAGCGCGGCGCCCAGGCCCGCGGCGTCGCCCGGGTGGTCGCGCAGGTGAGCGTCGAGGGCCTCCTGCTGGGCGAGGTCGATCATCTCGAAGACCACGGCGGGCTTCCGGCCGATCAAGCCCTGGAGCACCCGCGCCTGGAGCCGGTGGTGATCCGGGTTGTCGTGTTTCTCGCCCAGCAGCACGTAGTCGGCCGCGCGGGCTCGCTCCAGCAGCGCTTCCTCGGAGACAAAGGCGCGGGCCTGCGGATCCCAGAGGCGACCCACGAGGGGGCTCTGCGCGTCGAGCTTGCTCTGCCAGGGCCCGCCCGCGGCCGCCGGAGGAGCCCCGGCGGAGGAGGAGGGCACAGGCGCCGCCGAGCAGCCCGCCAGCAGCGCCAGCGCGAGGACCAGGAAGGGGGTCACCTCGCACCCTGACCGGGGCCAAGCACCTCGTCGATGAAGTCCTGGGGGGGCATGAGGAAGATGTCGGTGGGGGAGATCTTCGTCGGGAAGAGGCGCAAGGTGCCGTCACGCCACCAGTAGAACTGGGGGGAGAAGGGTTTGTTGCTGGAGCTATTTTTCGCCAGGAGGTGGAGCTTGTGGATCGTGAAGAGGAAGGCGCGGATGGCCTCTATGAGGAGGAGGCCCTTGCCGGTCTGCAAGGGCAAGCAGGCCATTTCGTACCGCGTCGGGAACGAGACCAGGGCGCCTGCGGGGTAGTGGTGGCCGAGGTGGTTGCTCAGGTAGAGGATCTGGGAGGCAGCGGTGGGCTCCTCGCAGGAGAAGAGAAAGCCCTGCTGGTTGCCGGGGAGCGGGATGGAATCCTTCTTGACGTGCTCGCGCTCCATGTTCTCGATGGCGATCCGCAGCAGCTCCTCGTGGGGTCGCCGGAGGTGCTCCACCGCCTCGGGCGAGAGGCCCACCAGGGCGTTACCGAAGTCCACCACGAGGACGATCCAGAGGTCCTCGGCGAGGTGCTTCCGGATCACGTTCCGGGTGTCCTTCGGGAGCATCTCCGTGGTGTAGAGGTGAGCCCGGAGGTGAGGCGCCAGGGCCTCCAGGGAGGGGGGAGGCGCTGGCGGGCGTTCCTTCAGGGGGGGCAGGACCCGGTCGAAATGGGCGCGGATCACCTCGGGGTAGCGGTCCACGGAGGTGGCTCCGCAGGCGACCGCCAGGTTGAAGAATCCGCACCGGAGCGCCGTCCCGTCCTGCATGATCCCGTCGAAGTAGCCATCTCCCATCTGCACGGCGATGTTGCGGCGCTGCATGTCCTCCTGGATGGCTTCGACGAACCGCTCTCGCTCGGCCCCGGTGAGCAGGGCGGACCAGTCCTGCGCCGTCTGGTCCTTCCCGGAAGCTGCGCCGGGTGGGCTGGTGGGCTTGTTCTTCTTGGGGGGTCTCCAGCGGCGGGCCATCGCGCCCAGCATAATCCACCGCCCGGCCCGTACCAGCGCCGGGTACACTCGCCGCCACCATGAGCACCAGCGAGCAGCAGCGCCTCCTGGACCTTGGTCATCGGCAAGAGGGACGACCGGCGGTTGCGCTTGGAGCCTTTACCCGGGGTTCGCGAGGATCCCGGAGACGACCTCGACGAGAGTAACCAGCGCTGTTTTCAAGCGAACGGAATCGAATTCCGGTCCGGTATCGTTGGTGACGAGCACGAAGGATTCCGCAACGGCGTGACCCGCGACCAGCCAGTCGACCGTCGCACCACAGGACTGCCCCGAGCCCTGCGTGCTTGTTGTGGGAGAGAGGCCCAAACAGTCCAGACAGCGCCGCTTCTTGAACGCTGACCAATCCCCCGCTCCGGGGTATTGCCTGGCAAGCATCTCCGCCAGGTGCTCGGCATGATGCCTGGAGATGTTCACGACCTCGATGCTCTTTGACGACAGGAAACTCGCGATCATGGATGGATCAAATACGCGCTTTTGTCTTTCACACATGCTCCGCAGATCATGGAGCTTTTCTGCATATACAGGCGCCGAGATAACCTTGCGGATGCGGGGAGGACCGGGAGAACGCGCGTTGAGTGCGCTAATTTTGTCGCACAAATCCGGAAACGGGTCATTTCGAGAATTCCCGAAGATGGTGTTGGTGTCGAACGCCAAGGTCACCTCTTTGGTCCCGCGTAGGAGCGCGGAAAGCTCATCCCTGGACAGGTTTGCCATCGGCCTCCTCGCCCTGCAGTTCTGCCAGGAACTGCTCGTTGGTCAGCATCTGAACGTAGGGAGATCCAGGCTTTTTCCAGAAGATCACGCCCCCTCCTCTATCGACGCGGAGCACCTGCCGGATCTCGTCAGGCAGCCTCACCAGCCCCTCGCTGGTCACGTACGAAATCGGGGCATTTCCGCTGGGTACATCCGCGGCGTGCTCGGTGAACGCATGAGCCTCCCGTACGTGCCTTTTCTCGATCAGGGGTCCCTGGGGGGTCGAACGCATGGCGTAGAAGGTGTCGCCCACCTCGAACGCCGGAGAGTGGCTGGTCAAAAACACCTGGCTTGGCCCAGCTTGTGTGCCGGTGATACGGCTGAGGAGCTCGCGCAAACGGACTTGCAGCGTGTAGCGCAGGTTCAACTCCGGCTCCTCGATGGCGACGATCGACGCGTTGGTCATGAGCAGATGGCCGAGCAACGCTGCGAGTTGCTGCACGCCCGTGCCCAGCAAGCGAAGAGGAACCCGGAACGCTGAGGTCTCGAAGAGAAGGCGAGCGTTGCCCGCGGAGCGGTCGTACGACACAACAAACTCGCCCGAACCCGTGACATCGCTGAACGTCTTCATCTCCTCAACGAAAGCGCGCCATCGCCTGGTGCGAAGAAGATCGGTCGACTCCCGGGCATCAAACATCTCGAGCGCCAGGTCAGCATCAGCGTCACGGCGAATGCCAACGATGGCAAATTGATGAGTTTTCTGTGATCGAATCAGCATGTTTCTGGCAAGAAACACGGCGAAACGGAGGACCCTCGCCTTCTCTTCTTGGCTGCGCTGGAACTGCGCTGCATCCGTGCCATCCTCGAACACAAAGCTCTTGATTTGAACGAGAGCCCTTGCACCATCCCAGCGCAACGCCAGCGCGATGGAGACCTCGTTGGCTGGCCAGAGTTCCTGGATACCAGCCGCCTGAAGCTCTTCCTTTTGCGTCAGTAGCACCGCGTTCATCTTCACCTCCACGGGAGATGAGAAGTTGAAGATATCCGCTGGGTTGAGATCAAGACCCTGGAGATCGCCGGGAAGAAGGGCATGCGCTGCGGCGATGGGGAGGCCCTGATCCGGGGAAGGATCAAGGCACCGAAAGAAGAGGGCCATGGCCTGCAAGACGTTCGATTTTCCAACGTTGTTCTCGCCATGGATAACGTTGATGCCGCCGAGATCGTCAAGAACGAGCTTGGACGTAAGGTTCTTGAACCCTTCAACCTCGAACCTCTTGAGCCTCATACCCCCCGTTATAGTACTGCCCCTACCCCACCCTGAAGAAGAATCCACCGCCCGGCCCGTACCAGCGCCGGGTACACTCGCCGCCACCATGAGCACCAGCGAGCAGCAACAGCGCCTCCGGGGGCCCATCCCCGAGGTCGTCGACGTCGCCATCATCGGCAGCGGCCTCGGGGCCCTGGAGGCCGGCGCCATCCTGGCCCGCAGCGGCCTCCGGGTCGCCTGCTTCGAGGCCCACTACACCGCCGGCGGCTGCGCCACCCAGTTCAGCCGCGGAGGCAAGGCCGCTCGTTACCACTTCGACGTCGGCCTTCACTACATCGGCGACTGCGGTCCCGGCGGCGGCATCCCCTCCCTGCTCCGGGAGGCGGGGGTCGAGATCGACTACGAGCCGATGGAGCAGGACGGCTTCGACACGCTGGTGTTCCCGGGGCTGCGCTTCCGTATCCCCGCGGGCGTCGAGCTGTACCGGCAGCGCCTGCGAGAGCTGTTCCCCGGGGAGCGCCGGGGCATCGATCGGTACTGCCGCATCGTCGAGGCGTTGCTGTACTTCCTGCGCCTCGACAGCGGGCGCCGGGAGCTGCCGCCGCTGATCCGGCTCCCGGCGCTGGCCCGGGGGGTCGCCGAGCTGGGGAGGCTCCAGAAGGCCACCATCGGCCAGCTCCTCGATTCGCTCTTCCGCGACCCCCGGATCAAGGGCGTGCTGCTGGGGCAGAGCGGCGACTACGGGGTTCCTCCGAGCCGGGCGAGCGCGCTGCTGCACCTGGGGCTGCTGGCCCACTACCTGCGCGGCGCCTACTACCCCCGGGGCGGGGGGCAGGTGATCGCGGACGAGCTGGCCCGGGTCATCGAGCGCCACGGCGGCACGATCCACCTGCGCCGCCCGGTGGAGCGGGTGCTGATCGAGGACGGCGCCGCCCGCGGGGTGCGCCTGGAGGGCAAGGCCGGCGATCCGCCGGTGGAGGTCCGGGCCCGGTGCGTGCTTTCCAACGCGGATCTGCGCCTGACCCTGGAGCAGCTCGTCGGCCTGGAGCACCTGCCGGCCTCCTGGGTCGAGCGCACCCGGCGCTTCGAGATGGCCGCGGCCCTCTTCATCACCTTCCTGGGGCTGAAGGCGGATCTCCGCTCCCTCGGCATGCGGGCCACCAACTACTGGCAATTCGACAGCTTCGACATGGAGGAATTCTACCGGACCGGCGCCCCCGGCGAGCCGATCACCCCCCGCGCTTGCTACATCACCAGCGCCTCGCTGAAGGATCCACGTAACGCCCTGCACCACGCGCCGGAGGGCGTCGGTAACGTGGAGGTGATGACCGTGGTCCCGGGGACCGCGGCCCACTGGGGGGTCCCGGCGGAGGAGGTGGTCTCCTTCCGGTACAAGGACAACGCCCGCTACCGGGAGCTGAAGGCCGCCGTCGAGGAGAACATGATCGAGCGGCTGGAGGCCCTCTTCCCCGGGTCGAGGCGGACCATCGTCTTCCGCGAGTCCGCCACGCCGCTCTCCCACACCCGCTTCACCCGCGCCTTCGACGGCACCGGCTACGGGCTGGCGGCCACGCCGGAGCAGTTCCTCAAGGGGCGCCCCGGCTACCGTGGTCCCCTGCCCCAGCTCTACCTCTGCGGAGCCTCCACCCGCGCTGGCCACGGCATCGCCGGGGCCCTCGCCGGCGGCCGCCGCGCCGCCCGCACCATCCTCAAGGACATGGGTGAAAACTGACCCCAGACGGGGTCAGTAGCGCGCGACGCGGGTGCCGACGCGCACCGCGGGGAGCTGGTCGTCGGTGGGTTCGCTGCAGGCCAGCAGCAGGCGCCGCGGGCCCGTGGGCAGGCGCACCGGGCAGTTCACCAGGGCCGCTTGCAGCTCGGCGGAGGCCTCGATGGGTTGCCCCGGCGTGGATGGTAGGAGCCATTTTTCTCCGTGGAGCACGGGTCCAGGCAGCTCTCCCGCGCGGAGCTTCTGCGTCCCCTCCCTGCGGGCGTGTTTCCCTGGTTCGAAGTCCACGGTGACACCGGCCTTCAGCCAGGTGGCGCGGGCCAGGGTCTCCGTGGAAGCGACGACCACCACGTCCCCCCAGACCCGGTGCACCGAGGTGGCGAAGCGCTGCCGCGGAGCTTCGCTCTTCGGCTCGCCCTCTCCGGCGCCCGTGAGCGCGGCGGAGCCGTCCTCCTTGAGGGTCCAGGTCGTCGGGGAGCCGTCCTTGTTCCGGAGCGTGCCGAGGTCGTCGAAGACGATGTGCCCCCCCGGAGGGAGCTCGATCCGGCGAGGAGGCGTGGTGAGGAGGGTTCCCGGGTGGAGGATCGAGGAGAAGAAGGTGTCCGGTGTGCCATAACCCAGCGACCAGAACACCTCGACGCGAGCGTCGGAGGTCGGGAGCAGCCCCAGGAAAGAGGGGGGACAGTTCTTGTCGCACTCCGGGGTCGGGATGGGATGCTGAGCACCGTGGTGAGTGCCACCCAGGATCCGGAAAAGATCCGGTGTTTGCTGGGCGAAGAGGAACCAGCTCTCTCCTCCCCGGGCGGCCTGGATTTCCCCCATGTGATCCCGGAACTCAGCGACCGTCAGCGGCTTGCCCAGCGGCTTGCCGAGGGCAGAGACGACGCGAGCCCTGGGCGTGTCGGAGAGCAGGGGAGGTCGGGGGTAGACATCCTCCGCCACCGCCTCGGCATAGAGGATCGCAGCCTCGCCGGAGGCGGGGTCGAAGGCCGCCGAGAGCAGCCGTTGCGGGGGAGGTCCGATCAGGTGAGGCGCCCCCAGCGCCTGCGACGCGGAGGCGTCCCCGGAGACATCCTTGCCCCGGCGAAGCTGTCGATCGAAGGTCATGTTCCCGACCACCAGCCCGCCCTCGGAGGTCGCGAAGGCGTTGAGGGGTTCACGCTCGGCGTTGTAGGAGGCGGGGAGATCCACCACCCGGTCGGCGCCGGGACGACCCGTGGACGACAGCCGCGTGAGGTGGAGGCGCTTCTTCACATCCGGGCTGGACAGCAGCCGGCTCATGCGTCCTCCACAGCCGTCCTGGGGGACCGGTCGGCGCCGCGACGCCCGCTCCCGGAAGGGCTCCGCGTTCGGCTGGCCGCACTGGTTCTTCCCCTTGCCTCTGCGGAGTTCCTGCTTCTGTCTCTGCTTCTCCAGCTCGTTGTGATCCGGAGGAGGGATCGCCTCGACCCAGAGCAGGACCACCTCCCCGGTGGGTTTCCCGGAGGGGCCGGTGAGCGCCACGGGCCGGAAGGGACCGTAGCCCGCGCGCTTGCTGAGCTTCCGCGCGTCGCGGGCGTCGGAGGCGCGCCCCTCGAACCAGACATCGCCGATCTGGAGCTCCTCCAGGTCGCCCACCCTGCGCTCCTTGCCGGTGGAGACGATGGGCGCGGCGACGAGGGCGCCCACGCTGCGGTACATCCGGTCCTCGGCGGAGACCGGGGTGCGACGGAAGATCCCCAGGTGGCCGCCGGGAACTTCCACCACCGCCACGTCCGAGAAGCGCCCGGTATCGTCCCTGAGGAAGACCTCGGTGGTGCCATCCGGGCGGAGAAAATCGATCACCAGGGGCTCCCCCGCGCTCGCCCAGGAGGAGATCTCGCGGCAGGCGTAGACCCCGGCTTGACCCGGAGAGAACCGCTGCCACCGCGCGGGGCTCGGTGCGAGCTTCCCGCCGGCCTCCAGCCACTCTTGCTCGTGCGAGGGGAGCCACCCCCGGGGCCACAGGGGCTCCCCCTTCCAGCGCGCGAAGGAGAACGCTGCGCACACCTCCGGGTAAGGTGTCCGGATCGCGCAGGCCGGCGCGCCATCCTGGGGGTACTCCCGCTCGAAATCGTGGAACGAGAAGACACCGACGCCGGAGGGGACCGCGTGGTAGACGAAGTTGTACGGGAAGGTTCCGTTGGGTGGGCGCTCCTCGATCTCGATCAGCGGCCCGACCCCCGCCTTCACCTCCCCCTCGTCCGGCACCGGGGCGATGACGCGCGCAGGCGCCTCGACCTCGACCGGAGGCGGAGGCGGAGGCTCCGCGGCGGGGGGAGGCGCGGACGAGCACCCCACCGCGACCAGGGGGGTGAGCGCGGCGAGGTGCTGCTGGATGGAGGAGCCCCAGGAGGGACGAGGCGGGCAGGAGGGTAGGGTCATGGCGCGGGAGGAGCGTACCTCAGACGATCCCCCGCTCCGACCTCAGCCCGCGGGCACCTTCGCCGCCAGCACCAGCCGCTCCCGCGAGGAGACCACGACCCCGCCGGGCTTCTCGATGGTGATGGCGAAGAGGGTCGGCTCCTGCACCTTGAGCTTGGCGGTGATGGGGACCACCACCTCGCCGCTCACCACATCGAAGACCCCGCCGTCGATCGGGTACTTGTCGCTCTGGTTCCTGTCGAAGATCCAGAGCTGGTACTGGAGCTTCGTCGGGTCGTTCACCGCCAGCCCCCGGAAGCGCATGTACCCCTCCTGACGGGCGTTGTCCCACACCACGTCGCCCTCGACCCCCTGCGCGGCGGGGTCTTTTGTACCCCCCCACGGGATCGGCTTCTTTCCTTCGGCCAGCAGCCGTGACCGTGCTTCTTCCGGGGCCAGGGGAGCCGGGGGCGGAACCGGCACGGACACCACCACCGACACGATCTGGGGAGGAGGGGGAGGCGGCGGCGGACGCAGGACCACGACCAGCAGCGCCGCCAGGCAGGCGGCGGCGATCAGCCACGGGAGGAAGCGCGAACGGGGCGCGGGCAGGGGGATCACCCAGGCCGACGGCGGTGGAGGGGCGTCTTGCGTCGCGGCGAGGGCCGGGAGGAACCGCGGAGCGTCGTCGAGGATGCGCTGCCGGAGCGCCTCGGGGAGCTGCTCCGAGGGGTCGCAGAAGGCGAGGTCGACGCCGGCGACGGCGCGGGCGAAGGTGGCGCGTTCCTCGTCGAGGCGGTCGCCGAGGAGAGCGGCCAGCTCGCGAGCTTCGGCCTCGTCGAGCCCTTCGAGGGCGTCCTGGCAGAGGAGCTCCTCGGCGCGGGGATCGAGGGGGGCGCGGGTCGTCATGGCGCCTCCTCCGGCGGGGTGCCGAGCAGCAGAGAGCGCACCCGGAGCAGCGCGCGGCGTGCGTGGGCCTTGACCGTGCCCAGGGGCATCTGCTTGTGCTGGGCGATCTCCTCGTGGGAGAGGCCTTGCACGGCGGACATCACCAGGATCTCCCGCTGCTCGGGCCGCAGATCATCGAGGGCCCGGAGCGCCATGGACGCCTCGGCGCACAGCTCGCCCTGGGCCGCGGCGGCGGGCTCGGCGGCCTCGGCGAGGGGGACGCCCTCGGGGGCGCGCTGCCTCTTGCGGCGGCGGTCGATGAGGCGACGGCGGGCGATCATGGCGACGAAGGCGACCTCGGACTGCAACGCGGGATCGTAGCGCCCCGCAGACTTCCACAGCTCGATGAAGATCTCCTGGGCGGCGTCCTCGGCCTCGGCCTCCGAGGGGGAAAGCCGGCGGGCCAGGGCCC
>CAZSDX010000034.1:0-6555 GCA_964605685.1 uncultured Polyangiaceae bacterium | reverse complement strand
CGGCGACGGCGGAGCGAACTCCGGCGGCGACGCGGTGCAGGAGCGGCCCTGGCTCGGGCGCCTGCGTGGGGTCAGGGGTGGGTCGCAAGCGGCCGGAGGCTAGCACCAGCGACCTCCTCCTCCTAGCCCACCGCTCCCACCGGGGCCGCGCCCTGAGCTCCATCGCGGGGAGTACGGGCGGGGCGAGGGGGCCGGTTTCATGCGGCGCGCGCGTCGCTGCTCCAGGCGCCATCGGGGGCGACCTCCAGGCGCCGCCGCAGGAGCTGCCGCGCCCGGTGGACCCGGGCGCGCACCGCGCTCTCGCTCTCGACCGTGCTGGCGGCGATGTCCTCCAGGCCGCGGCCCTCGCCGTAGTAGGCCAAGAGCACCGAGCGGTAGTGATCCGGCAGGGTGGCGAGGGCCTCTTGCAGCAGCGCGTGGCGATCTTCCACCGGCTCCTCCGGGTCGTAGGTCAAAAAGCGCGCCGCCTCCTCCGGTTCGAGGTCTTTCTCCCGGGACTGGCGCACCCGAGCCTTGCGCATCAGCATCAGCGCCTCGTTGGCGGTCACCCGGTAGAGCCAGGTGGAGAACTGCGCCTCCTGCCGGTAGCTCCCCAGCGCCAGGCACACCCGCAGCAGCGTGTTCTGGAGGGCGTCGTAGCGGTCCTCCGTGGAGAGGGGGAAGCGGCGCAGGATCGCCTGGGCGGAGGGGGACACCGCGCGGACCACGCGATCCAGGGCCCGGGCGTCGCCGCGCTGGGCGAGGAGCACATCTTCGATCGGGAGGGAGAGGGGCATGGTGGTTCTCCGCGAGGGGGGCTTCGGCCCCGCCTCGTTCCCCCTGGCCTTCGTCGCCCGCGCCTCCCTGGATGCAGCCCTCACGATCTTTTTTTCGATGTCTTAACGGACCCTTCTCTGCCCCCCGGGGTCCTTCGATTACCCCCCCGTTGAAGCGCGCCACGAAGGCGTCCTCGGGGAGCCCACGGCGGCGCAGGGAGGCCCAGAGATCCTGGACAGGTTCAAAGGCGCCCTCGTCCGACTGATCGAAGGTCCCCCAGTGGATCGCGAGGCTGCGGCCTGCGCCCAGGGCGAGGTGCGCCTGCACGGCCTCGTCCGGATCGATGTGCTGCGAGCGCATGAACCAGCGGGGACGGTAGGCGCCGATGGGCAGCAGCGCGAGGGAAGGCGCCCCGAGGCGATCCCGGATTTGCTGGAAGTGAGGCCCCCAGCCCGTGTCCCCAGCGAAGTAGACGCTCCCGGAGGGGCCTGCCACGAAGAAGGATCCCCAGAGCAGGTGGTTCCGATCCGAGATCCCCCGCTGGGACCAGTGCTGCGCTGGCGCGAAGGAGATCGTCACCGAGGCCAGCTCCGCGGGCTGCCACCAGTCGAGATCCTCTGCGCCCGGGATGCCGGCGGACTCCAGCAGGGCGCGGGTGCCGAGCCCCGCGAGGATGCGAGGTCCATGCTCCCGCGAGAGGCGCCGGAGGGTGGGCAGGTCGAGGTGATCGAAATGGCTGTGGCTGATCAGGACGCCGTGGATCCTCGGGAGCTCCTCGAAGCGCACCCCGGGCTGCTGGTGGCGCGCGGGGCCCAGCCAGGAAGTCGGCCCCACGCGCTCCGACCAGACCGGATCGGTGAGCAGGTTCACGCCATCGAGCTGGATCAGCGTCGTCGCGTGGTTCACGAAGGTCACCCGGACCTTTCCCGCAGGGGCCGTCGCCTCGGGCCTCGCCGGGCGGGAGGGGATGTGCTCGGGCCACTCCAGATCCGGGCCGTCCAGCAGCTTCCACCGGAGGATGTCCAGCGGGCCGCGCTCCTCGAAGGGCGCGGCGTAGCGGAAGCGCTCGCCGTCGAAGCGCTCCGTCTTCGGCCCCTGGAACACCGGAGCACCACAGCCCAGAGCCACGAGCGAGATCAGCAAGGCTATCCGCCCCTGCATGGGGCCAGGGTACGATGGTCTCATGGTTTCGCGAAGGATCTCCTCGTGCGCCTTGCTGGCGCTCGGCGTGCTGAGTTCCCCCCTCCTGGCCCGGGCCGACGAGGGCGCCCCCCTCCGCGCCGCGGCGCGGGAGTGGTTCGACGGCGAGCGACGCTCGGGCTACCTGTGGGGAGGCGCCGGGGTGCTCTCCCTCGGGGCCGCCGCCTCCCTCCACCGCTTCGGCAGCGGCTCCGCCCAGGAGCGGGGGATGGCCTACCCGCTCGCGGCGTTCGGGCTGCTCCAGACCGCCATCGGCGCCGGCGCCCTGCTGCGGAGCAACGACCGCGTGGACAGGCTCGACGCGCGCATCGCTCGCTCCCCCGAGGAAGCCCGGCGCAGCGAAATGGACCGCATGCGCACGATCAACACGGCCTTCCTCGCCATCGAGATCGTCGAGGCGCTGGTGCTGGTAGGCGGCGTCACCCTCGCGGCGACGCACCAGAAACCCGAGCAGGGGTTGACCCGCGGCGTGGGCCTGGGGCTCGCCCTGGAGGGTGGCTTGATGATGCTCCTCGACTCGCTGGCGGCGTCGCGAGCCCGCACCTACTCCGGAAAGCTCGATACGCTCTCGTTCTCCGGCACCAGCCAGCAAGGAGTGCGTTCCTTTTCCCTGCGGGGTTCTTTTTTACAGGGAGGACAACCGGCCCCCGAGGGGTCGTGGTTCCGAGCTCAGGAGGTCTCGTCGCTGTCCCGGGGGGCGGCGTCGGCCTTGGAGGTGTAGACCACGACGGTCTCCCCCGGGTGGAGCGGCTCGGTGTGAGAACGACGGTTGATCCGCTCCAGCAGGCCCAGGGAGACGCCGTACTTGCGGGAGAGGGTCTGCCAGGTCTCGCCGCTGGCCACGGTGACCACGAGGCGACGGCGGCCCTTCTGCGCCTCGAACCAGTTGAAGAACTCGTCGGAGCCCACCACCAGGGTCCGCACCTCGTCCTCCCGGAGCGCCACGACGCCGGAAAGATCCTGCTCGGGGGGGAGGAAGATTTGAAGGGTGGTCCCCTCCAGCAGGCGCGCGGACGGATCCAGGGCGTTCCAGGAGCGGAGGTCGTCGGGGGGGATCCGGAAGGCGGAGGCGATGGCCTCCAGCACGTCGCCACCCACCACCCGGTAGAACACCCGTTGCCTCCCCGGGATGGCCGAGGGCGAGCGAGGAACCACCACCACGGGCTTCTCTCCGGACGGAGCCACCGGCCTCGCCGAGGCGGGAATCAGCAGGGTCTCGCCGGGCTGGGGGTTCTCGTCGTAGGCGAGGCCGTTGAGCTCCGCCAGGGAGGCGCGGCTGACGCCCAGCTCGGCGGCCACGGAGGCGACCGTCTGGCCAAAGCGCACCGTCATCGCCTGGACCTTCGGCACCCGGGCCAGCTCGGCCTCCAGCTTGCGGGTCGCCTCGGCGCCCTTGCCCGCAGGCACGCGCACCTCGTAGTCGCCGAGGGGAGCAGGGGGCGTGCGCCGAGCAGGGAGCTGGGGGTTGAGCGCCACCACCGCGCTCTCCTCGGCGTCGGCGGCGCGAGCGATCGCAGCGAGCGGGGTGGAGGCTGGCACGCGGAGCGTATCCCCAGCGACAACGGGGTCTTGTGTGACACCATCCAGGCCGAAGACGGCGGGGTTCTCGGCGACGATGGCCAGCGCGAGGATCTTGGGGACGTAGAGGGTGGTCTCCCAGGGGATGCCGGCCTCGTGGCGGCTCAGCTCCCAGAAGTCGTTGGTGTTGTACTTGCGGACCGCCGCCAGCAAGCCGCCGAAGCCCATGTTGTAGGCGGCGAGGGCGAGCTCCCAGCTGCCGAAGCGGCGGTGGAGGTCCCGCAGGTAGCGGGCGGCGGCGACGGTGGAGCGAGCCGGATCTTTCCGTTCATCCATCCAGCGGTCGACCCGGAGCCCGTAGAGGCGCGCGCCCTCGGGCATGAACTGCCAGAGGCCGACCGCCCCGGCGTGGGATTTGATCCCCGGGTCGAAGCCGCTCTCGGTCATGGCCACCCAGAGGAGCGCCTCGGGAACCTTCTCTGCCCGGAGCGTCGCCACGATCTGCTCCCGGTAGCGCCCCCCCCGGCGCCAGCCCAGGGCGGCGGTGCTGCGGCCCCGGGGATCCTCCCGGAAGAAGCGCAGGTATTTCACCACCCGCTCGTCCATGCGGGCCGGCAGGTCGGGCATCTTCAGGCTCTTGAGCCAGTCGAGGGAAGGCGCCGTCTCCGCGGGGGCATCGAGCCGGAGCGCCGGGGCGGCGGGAGCCCCGGAGGACGCCACCTCCGGGCGAGGCCCCTGGAGCAAGGCGGCGGCGTCGAGCACCGGCGAGGCCGCCTTCGAGGCGCGCTCGGGGAACAGCTCGCGTTCGGCCTCCTGGAGCGCCTTGAGCTCAGGGGGGTCGGAGGGCGGTGGGGCGGCCTCCTCCGGGGGCTTGGTGGGCTGGGTTTTGTCCTTGGCCTTGCCCGGGGCGGGGGCCTTCCCCTGGGGTCTGGCTGGACCTCGGGCGGGGGCCTTGCGGGTGGGCTTGGGGCGAGCCTGCGCGTGGAGATCCGGGGAGATTCCGAGGAGGAGGGCCGAGGAGAGGAGCGAAGCGAGGAGCCCACGCATGGGTCCATTAAAGGTCCATCCGGCGCGGGGGGACAACTCCCGGGGGCGGCGGGGGGGCGAGCGCCGCGGTCAGTCCTCCCGCTGGACCTTGACGAAGCTGCGGTTCTTGAAGAAGGTCGCGGACCAGCTCAGGGCGACGGCGGCGAGGAAGAAGAGGATGAGGTAGGGCTGGAGGGAATCGAAGATCTTGCGGATGATCTCCGTGTCGGGGAGCCTCCAGAGGAATTCGAGGCGGCGGAACTGGTGGGCGATGAGGGCGAGGCCCAGGAAGGTGCAGCCCCAGCCGGCGACGCGGAGCAGGCCGCTGACGACCACGGGGAGGAGGTTGAGCTTGCGGTAGATGAGGCGCTGGCCCTGCTCGAAGTCCTGGATGCGGGCGGCGGCGAAGTCGGGGAGGTGGGTGAGGAGGAGCTGGGTGAGCAGGGCGGTGTCGAGGACGTTGCCGGGGGTGTAGAGCTTGTCGAGCTCGCGCATGCGGATGAGGCGCAGGGCGCGGCGGGTCTCCTTCTTGTAGTCGAACTCGGGGTTGACCCGGAGGACCACGGAGTCGATGGTGATGAGGCCCTTGTAGAAGAGCATGGTGTGCGGCGCCAGCACGAGGCCCACCTGCCGGGCAATCTTCATGGAGCTGGCGACGAGGCGGTTGAGGGTCTTCTCGCTCATGGGGGCGCCGGGGTTGTCGCAGGCGTCGAGCCAGCCATCGGCGCTGTCGAAGAACTCGTCGTAGGTGTCGGTGACCAGGAGGCCGCGGGGGGCGTCGAGGACGTCGAGGGTGGCCATGAAGAGTTTTTCGATGTTCTCCTTGGAGACGGAGTCGAGCATGATGCCCTGCTCGCGGCGCGCCTCCTCGTTGAGCCTCCCCTGGAGCCCGAAGTCGATGAAGCCGACGACGTTCTCGGGGAGCGCGATGAGGTTGCCCGGGTGAGGGTCGCCGTGAAAAGCCTGGCCGACGAAGGCCTGGAGCAGGAAGGTCTGCCAGACGTTGCGCGCAATGGTCACCCGGTCGCAGCCGATGGCGGCGAGCTCGTCGTCGATGGTCGTGTCGCCGGCCTCGTGGCGCCGGATGATCTCGCTGACGGAGATCCCGTTGAGGAACTCCATGGTGAGGACCCGTGCGGTGGTTTTTTCCCAGTAGATGTAGGGGATCCGCTGGCGGGGGTTCCAGTGGGTGAGCTCGTGGAGCCGGTCGGCGTTCTTCCCCTCCTGGAGGTAGTTGATCTCGCGGCGGGTCCAGCGGACAAAGTCCTTGAAGACGGGGTAGAGCTTGATGCGCCCAAGTACCCCGATCCCGTCGACGATCAGGCCGAGGAGCAGGAGCAGGCGGCCGTCGATCTCGATGGTCTGCTCGCTGCCAGGGCGGCACACCTTGACGGCGACCTGGCGCTCCTCGTGGCCGTCGAGGATGGTGGCGAGGTGGACCTGGCCGAAGGAGGCGGCTCCGATGGGCTCGTCGTCGAAGTGAGCAAACATCTCCTGGATGGGGCGCTTCAGCTCGCGCTCGATGATGGCCCGTGCCTCCGCGCTGGGGAAGGGCGGAGCGTTGTCGAAGAGGTTGCCCAGCTCGGCGCAGTAGGCCGGAGGCAGGATGTCACTGCGCATGCTGAAGAGCTGGCCGAACTTGATGAAGGCGCCGCCGAGCTCCTCCAGCAGCTCGCGGAGGCGCTCGGGGTTACGGCGGCGCGACTTGCCGCCCCATAGCCAGGCCACCAGCGGGATGCGCCAGACGAGCTCCTCGAGGAGGAAGCCCACGAGGAAGCGGGAGAACGAGGTGAGTACCCGGACGGTGCGGCCCCGGTTGGAGAACTCGGGGCGCTCCTCCGGGAGCAGCAGGGGCAGGGTCTTGGGGATGCGCGGGGTTGCCTTGGGGCGCGAGAGCTTCCGTGGGGCTTCCTGGCGCGGAGCGGCCTGCGAGGGCATCGCCGGCGGTCAGGGCTTGCCGTTGGGGCTGTCGGCGGGGGTGGCGGCCCCGGCGCGATCGCGGCGGCGGCGCTCGCCGTCCCCGTCGCGGTCGTCCTCGTCGTCGCGCGCACCTTC
>CAZSDX010000033.1:0-22517 GCA_964605685.1 uncultured Polyangiaceae bacterium | reverse complement strand
CAGCGTCGCCCCCCGGGCGGCCAGCGCCGCCTTCGCCTGCTCCACCGACGCCACCCGGAACTGGAGCGAGGCCACGCCGGCCGGGTGGCGCCGCAGGTACCGCGCCGCCGTGCTCGACTGGGACAGCGGCGCCACGAGCTGCACCCGCGCCTCGCCGGCCCCGAACACCACCGAGGTCTCGCCGGTCCTCTCGCAGAGCGCCCGCGACGCACGAGCGATCTCGTGAAAATCGAATTTTTTGGTGTAGAAGGTTCGGCTGCGCTCGATGTTCTCCACCACGAAGGTGTACGAATCGTAGCCCAGCAGCCCCAGGGACTCTCGCGCCATGGGGCGCTTCTATCACACACCGCCCCGGGCGGGTGCGGCTCCATTTGACCGCGGGGCGCGAGTCACTAGGATGACCGCCGCCTCCCCCCCTCCGGCCCTCACCAGCAGACCAGAACCGCTTCCATGGGAAAGCAGACGAAGTTTATTTTTGTCACCGGTGGCGTCGTTTCATCCATCGGCAAGGGGCTCGCCTCCGCCAGCATGGGCGCGCTGATGGAGGCCCGCGGCCTCCGGGTCACCCACATCAAGCTGGATCCGTACATCAACGTCGACCCCGGCACGATGTCCCCCTACCAGCACGGCGAGGTCTTCGTCACCGACGACGGCGCCGAGACTGACCTGGACCTGGGCCACTACGAGCGCTTCTCCAGCGTCCGGATGACCCGCCAGCACAACCTCACCAGCGGTCGCATCTACCAGGCGGTCATCGAGAAGGAGCGCCGCGGCGAGTACCTCGGCGCCACGGTGCAGGTCATCCCCCACGTCACCGATGAGATCAAGACGCGGGTCCGGGCCGCCGCTAGCGACGCGGACATCGCCATCCTCGAGGTCGGCGGCACCGTCGGCGACATCGAGTCGCTGCCCTTCCTCGAGGCGCTCCGGCAGATGAAGCTCGAGCTGGGCACCCAGAACGCCATCAGCGTCCACGTCACCCTGGTCCCCTACATCGCCACCGCCGGCGAACTGAAGACCAAGCCAACCCAGCACTCGGTCAAGGAGATGCGCGAGATCGGCATCCAGCCGGACGTGCTCATCTGCCGCACCCACCAGCCCCTCTCCCGGGGGATCAAGGAGAAGATCGCCCTCTTCTCCAACGTCCCCGTCGAGGGCGTCATCGCCGCCGCCGACGTCGGCTGCATCTACGAGCTCCCCCTCGCCCTCCACGAGGAGCGCCTCGACAGCTTCATCACCGATCGCCTCAACATCTGGTCCCGGCGCCCCGACCTCACCAGCTGGCAGGAGATGGTCCGCCGCGCGACCGCTCCCACCCGGGGGACCGTCCGCATCGGCATCGTCGGCAAGTACGTCCACCTCCGCGACGCCTACAAATCGCTCCACGAGGCCCTGGTCCACGGCGGCATGGCCAACGAGGCCCGCGTCGAGCTGGAGTACGTCGACTCCGAGAAGATCGTCGCTGATCAGGGCGCCGAGGCCCTCGGTCACCTCGACGGGATCCTGGTCGCCCCCGGCTTCGGCGAGCGCGGCACCGAGGGGAAGATCGAGACCATCCGCTTCGCCCGCACCCAGGGCGTCCCCTTCTTCGGCATCTGCCTCGGCATGCAGATGGCCGTCGCCGAGTTCGCCCGCAACGTCTGCGGCCTCGCCGGCGCCAACAGCACCGAGCTGGACGCCGACACCCCCCACCCGGTCATCGATCTGATGTTCGACCAGCGCTCCACCTCCCAGAAGGGCGGCACCATGCGCCTCGGCGCCTACCCCTGCGTGCTCAAGCCCGGCACCCGCGCCGCCGAGGCCTACGGCGCCACCGAGATCAGCGAGCGCCACCGCCACCGCTACGAGTTCTCCAACGCCTACCGCGAGCAGCTCGAAAAGGCGGGCCTCGTCCTCTCCGGGACCTCTCCCGATGGTCGCCTCGTCGAGGTCGTCGAGCTGCCCGATCACCCTTACTTCCTCGGCTGCCAGTTCCACCCCGAGTTCAAGAGCCGCCCCATGGCTCCCCACCCCCTCTTCACCAGTTTCGTCCGCGCCTCCATGGCGCGCCGCAACCGCCGCTCCGTCCCCAAGCCCGCCCCCAGCGAGGCCGTCCCCGCCCTCTCCGGTCTGGGTCAGTCGTTATCCCTGCGGCGTCCGGGGCTCGGGGCACCTCCTCCGCGCTCCTCGCGAGATCGCCCGGCAAGGAGCACGGAGGGGGCCGCGAGGGTCAACCGCCCTTCTTCAGCAGGTGGTACCGGGACGGGGGGACCAGGTTCTGCGTGATGGGGTTGCAGGCGGGGCACCCCACGTTGGTGCAGGTGCCCTCGGCGTGCCTGGTGTTGCGCGCCTGCCGCTCCCGTCTGGCCCGGAGCTTCGCCCGCTTGCTTTTGGTGTTCTGCCCGGCGCGCATCCTGCTTTCGTAGAGGGCCTTCTGCGCGGCCTTGCGGGCGGACTTCTGCGCCCGCCGTCGCTTCTTCGACTCTGACTTCGCTTTCTTGCTCATGGACCTACCCGGCGCCGCATCGATCACGCGCGGAGCGGGCAGCCGGGGGAACACCCGCGGCGTCCAGCGTCAGGTTCACCTGCGCGCTGGGGGCTTTTCCCCGGGCCTGCCCGCAGAGAGGGGCCTGCTCGATAAGCGCGTGACGGTGTCTCCGCGTGACAGCGTCACGCGCGGCGGGCGATGGTCAGCACGGCAGGTCTCCTCGATGGGCGGGTTGTGTGGTCCCATGACCGGGACGCCTCCTTCACGACGAACCCCCCCGGACCCTGACGCATGCGGCTCGTCGTTTTTTGGGGAACTGGCTCCCCCCCTCCCGGGGTGCTTGACAGGTCCGGGGGAGATCCGCGACGGTGATCGGGCGTCTGGTGCTGGGCCTCGTGGCCTGGCTCAAAAGGGAACCCGGTGGGACTCCGGGGCTGCCCCGCAGCGGTAAGCGAGAACGAGGTCCGCACGCAAGCACTGGCCCCGGGCCGGGAAGCAACGGACGACAGGAACCCCCACCCGGGGAGCGCTCGTGAGCCCGAAGACCTGCCAGCGCCCGCGTCGGTGTGGCGCGGTCCGCCGGGAGACCCCGAGGGAGGGTTTTCCGGCGAGGCCCGAGGATCGTTTGTGTCCAGAGGTTCCCCCAGCCCCCAGGAGTATCCGTGATCGAGACGCCCCCGCCGCCGCCCTCCGAACCGACCCCTGGCATGCGCGTCCGCAAGCGCAACGGGACCTTCGAGCCCGTCCACCTGGACAAGATCGTCCGGGCCATCTCCCGGTGCTGCCGGGGGCTGCGCCACGTGGACCCGATGCGCATCGCCACCCGCACCATCGCCGGGCTCTACGACGGGGCGACGACCCAGGAGCTGGACCAGCTCTCGATCCAGACCGCCGCGGCCCTCACCGCCGAGGAGCCGGAGTACGCCAGCCTCGCCGCGCGCCTCCTCGCCGCTTACCTGGACAAGGAGGTGGCCAACCAGGGGATCCACTCCTTCTCCCAGTCCATCGAGGAGGGCCACAGGCTCGGCCTCATCAACGAGCGGCTGCTCGCCTTCGTCCAGGGGAACGCTCGCAAGCTCAACGACGCCATCGACCCCGGACGCAGCGACCGCTTCGAGTACTTCGGCCTGCGCACCGTCCAGGATCGCTACCTGCTGCGGCACCCGCAGACGCGCAAGGTCATCGAGACCCCCCAGCAGTTCTTCCTGCGGGTGGCCTGCGCCCTCGCCTCGTCCGTCGCCGAGGCCCTGGAGCTCTACCGCCTCTTCTCCACGCTCTCCTACCTGCCCAGCTCCCCCACGCTGTTCAACGCGGGCACCCGCCACGAGCAGCTCTCCAGCTGCTTCCTCCTCGACTCCCCCCGGGACGAGCTGGAGGCCATCTACCGCCGCTACACCGACGTCGCCCTCCTCTCCAAGTTCTCCGGCGGCATCGGCCTCGCCTACCACCGGGTCCGCGCCCGGGGCTCGCTGATCGCCAGCACCAACGGCCACTCCAACGGCATCGTCCCCTGGCTCAAGACCCTGGATGCCTCCGTCGCCGCGGTCAACCAGGGCGGGCGTCGCAAGGGGGCCTGCTGCGTCTACCTGGAGCCCTGGCACGCCGACATCGAGGATTTCCTGGAGCTGCGCGACAACACCGGGGACGAGGCCCGGCGCACCCACAACCTCAACCTCGCCTGCTGGGTCCCGGACCTCTTCATGCGCCGCGTCGAGCAGGACGCTCCCTGGTCGCTTTTTGACCCCAAGAGGGTGCCCCGCCTCCCGGATCTCTACGGCGAGGCGTTCGACCGGGCCTACGAGGAGGCGGAGGCGCAGGGGCTGGCGGTCCGGAAGATCCCCGCCCGGGAGCTCTACGCCCGGATGATGCGTACCCTGGCCCAGACCGGCAACGGGTGGATGACCTTCAAGGACGCCTCCAACCTCCGCTGCAACCAGACCGCGGAGCCGGGGCGGGTGGTGCACCTGTCCAACCTCTGCACGGAGATCCTGGAGGTCACCTCCGAGGCGGAGACCGCCGTCTGCAACCTGGGCTCGATCAACCTCGGGAGGCACCTCACCGACGACGGCGCCTTCGATTTCCCGGAGCTGGGGCGCACGGTGCGGACCGCCGTCCGCGCCCTCGACCGGGTGATCGACCTGACCTTTTACCCCATCGGCTCCGCGGCGGAGGCGAACCTGCGGTGGCGCCCGGTGGGGCTGGGCGTCATGGGGCTGCAGGACGTGTTCTTCCGCCAGCGCCTCGCCTTCGACGCCCCCGAGGCCCGGGCCCTCTCCCGCCGGATCGCCGAGCATATCTACTTCCACGCGCTCGACACCTCCTGCGAGCTGGCCGCCGAGCGGGGGCCGCACCCGTCGTTCCCCGAGACCCGCGCGGCCCGGGGGAAGCTCCAGATGGACCTCTGGGGGGTCGCCCCGGGCGACGAGCTTCCGTGGGAGGCGCTGCGGGGGAAGATCCGCGCCTCGGGCCTGCGGAATTCCCTGCTCATCGCCATCGCCCCCACCGCCACCATCGCCTCCATCGCCGGTTGCTACGAGTGCATCGAGCCCCAGGTGAGCAACCTGTTCAAGCGGGAGACGCTCTCCGGAGATTTCGTCCAGATCAACCGCTACCTGGTCGACGAGCTCAAGCGCCTGGGCCTCTGGGGCGAGGAGACCCGCGCGCGGATCAAGCTGGCCGAGGGCTCGGTCCAGGGCATCGCCGAGATCCCCGAGGAGACCCGCCGCCGCTTCCGCACCGTATGGGAGATCCCCATGCGCTCGCTGATCGACATGGCCGCCGACCGGGGGCCCTTCGTCGACCAGAGCCAGTCCCTCAACCTGTTCCTGGAGAGCCCCACCATCGGCCAGCTCTCCTCGATGTACATGCATGCGTGGAAGCGGGGGTTGAAGACGACCTACTACCTGCGGTCCAGGCCGGCGACGCGGATCGCCAAGGCGACGGTGGGGGCGGCGGGCGACGGGGCGGCGAAGGCGGTGGCCTGCTCGCTGGAGAACCCGGAGAGCTGCGAGGCATGCCAGTGAGCGGGGCGGCCTCCCACGGGGCGAGGAAGGCGGGGGCGAGGCTGCTGGACCCGGGGCTGCACCTGACGCTCCGGCCGATGCAGTACCCCGCGTTCTACGAGATGTACCGCGCCGCCATCCGGAACACCTGGACGGTGGAGGAGGTGGATTTCTCGACGGACCTGGTGGACCTCCGGGAGCGGCTGGGTCCGGCGGAGCGCCACATGATCCAGCGGCTGGTGGCGTTCTTCGCCACCGGGGACTCGATCGTGGCGGACAACCTGGCAGTGAACCTCTACCGCCACATCAACGCGCCGGAGGCCCGGATGTACCTGTCGAGGCAGCTCTACGAGGAGGCGCTGCACGTGCAGTTCTACCTGACGCTGCTGGACACCTACGTCCCCGACCCCGCGGAGCGGGCGCGGGCGTTCTCGGCCATCGACACCATCCCGAGCATCCAGCAAAAAGCGGCCTTTTGCTTCCGGTGGATCGACAGTGTCCACGATCTGCGGCGGCTCGAGTCCCGGGAGCACCGCCGGGCCTTCCTGTTGAACCTGCTGTGCTTCGCCACCTGCATCGAGGGCCTCTTCTTCTTCGCGGCGTTTGCCTACGTGTACTTCCTCCGATCGCGGGGGCTGCTCCACGGGCTCGCGGCGGGGACGAACTGGGTCTTCCGCGACGAGAGCGCCCACATGGCCTTCGCCCTGGAGGTGGTCCGGGTGGTCCGAGGCGAGGAGCCAGAGCTGTTCGACGGCTCCATGACGGAGGCGCTCCACCGGATGCTGGACGAGGCGATCCGCTGCGAGCACCAGTTCGCCGAGGATCTGCTGGGGCAGGGGGTCGCCGGCCTCTCCGCCCGGGACATGCGCTCCTACCTGGAGTTCGTCGCGGACCAGCGCCTCGCCGCCGTCGGCCTGCCTCCCCGCTACCGGGCCCGCAACCCGTTCCCCTTCATGGATCTCCAGGACGTGCAGGAGCTGGCCAACTTCTTCGAGCGCCGCGTCTCCGCCTACCAGGTCGGCGTCACCGGCGCGGTCTCCTTCGACGAGTCGTTCTGACGGGCCTCCCCCCCCGGCCCCCTCTCCGTCTCCCGCGGAGAGGGGGAGATCCCCGGCAGATCGAAAAAGAGAGGGGGAGGGGAACCTCCGAACCCTCTGGGGGCATCCTTGTCCGGGGTCTGGAGGCGCGCTCCCTGAGTCGTCGACCATCGACGACGGATCGTTCTGTGTGGATACTGGCCCCCTGTGCCTTTTC
The DNA here is from genome assembly GCA_964605685.1 of uncultured Polyangiaceae bacterium. Lineage (GTDB taxonomy): Bacteria > Myxococcota_A > Polyangia > Polyangiales > Polyangiaceae > JANWXX01. Next base: position 15,794 of record CAZSDX010000033.1, on the reverse strand, counting down.
TCTCACGTCTCTGGTTGATCCTGGTTGTCCTGGTGCTCCTGGCCTCCTGCGGCCGGACCGTGCCGCCCTCGGCCCCCCTCCAGGGACGGCGCCCGCCCCCGGCGGAGGCGCTCTCGAAGGACTGGCTCGACGGCGGGTCGTCGCTCCGGCGGGAGCACTTCGAGCGGCTGCTGGATATCGCGGCCCAGGATCCGGAGGCGGTGGCCCTGGTGCAGAAGGCCGTCGCCGCCTTCAAGCGGAAGGATCACGGCGACCTCTTCGGCCTCTTCTCCCTCTGCCCCGAGGACACCCCGAAGGACTCCGGCGGGCACACCTTCTTCGACTACGACCTCGGGGTGTTCTCCCTGGATGTGGAGTCGCTGGCCTCCGGGAAGCTCTCGCCCCACGCCCAGGCCCAGCTCGACGAGGCCCTGGCGCCGCCGACCCTGATGCGCCACACGCGGAAAGATTTTCCCGATTATGTGCTGATCCACCGGTCCATGGTCCCGAGGATCTGCATGGTCCGGGGCCTGGACCTCGCCACCGCCTACGAGACGATGATCCACGAGCTGACCCACGCCACGCTCCGGGACCCGCACTTCTCCCCGAAGAAGGCCAGCGAGACCGACGAGGCCACCTTCCTGGAGATCTCCGTCCAGGCGCCCGGCGACGAGGTGGACGCCTACGTTGCCGGCACCCGCGCCCGCATCCGGCTGGAGAAGAACCGCAACCGGGTCCACAAGCAGCTCCAGCGCTACTTCGATGACCAGGGGAACCTGGTGGGACCACGGCTCCAGGTGGCGCGGGCCATCCTGGCGCCGGCCCCGGCGGGCCTGGGCTACGCGGCGAGCTCCCTCCAGGACGCCCACGCCCGGGCCATCGAGGCGGAGCGCGCCGAGCTGTCCACGCGCCTCCAGGTGGTCGAGGCCACGCTCGCCATGCGCCGGGAGCAGCAGCAGGTACTCAGCAAGAACGCCGAGGTCCACGCCCACAACATCAAGGTCTTCCAGCAGCAGGCGGAGATCGCCCGGAGCAAGGGGGACAAGGCCGGCCAGGCGCAGGCCCAGCAGAAGGGCGCCGAGGCCGCCCGGAGCGTCGAGGAGGTGCGGCGCATGCTGCCCGTCATCGAGGCGTCACTCCGCAGGCTGGAGCAAGAAGCCGGCGCGCTGCGCAAGGCCCTGGAGAGGAAACGATAGCGGAGCCCCACCCCAGCCTTCCTCTCCAGGTTGGTTCGCGGTGAGAAACATCCTGTCTCGTGTTTTGCCATTTGAACGAGGAGGGCTCCGACCGGCTCCCGGCCTCCGGCTCCTGACCTCCGGCTTCCGGGCTCCGGGAACGAGAGCCAGACACGTAAGCGTGAGCGCGAGCGAAGGCAGAGCAGGGGGGGACATGGCCTCCTGTCGTTCAGGCGGGCCAGGAGCGCTTACGCTTGAGGGTGTGAAGGAGCTTTTCGAGACCCTTGGCATCGAGGGCGTCGAGGTGCTGGCGCCGGGCCTTGTCCAGCGGGAGCCCCAGCACCTCGCACACCGCCATCACCGCCTCCCGCAGCCCTTGGATCTCCCCTTCCCGCAGCCCCTCCGCCTTGCCTTCCCGCAGCCCCTCCGCCTTGCCTTCCCGCAGCCCCTCTGCTTTGCCTTCCCGCAGCCCCTCCGTCTTGCCCTTGGCCACACCGCGGATCTTGGCCCGCTGCAACGCCGCCTCCAGCACCGGGTTCTTCTTCGCCAGCAACGCCGCTGCCACCGCGTCGTCCGCCTTCGCCGCCACGCACAGCGCGTCGACCGGAAGAGGAACCACGAAGCAAGGGTCCGCGATGGCGCCGCCAGCCCTGAGGTTCCGCCACGCGCTCTTCTTGCTCGACCACTCCAGAACCCGCTGGCCCTCCACGTCCAGCGCAAAGACCCGCCGCACCCCTCGTTCCACCAGCAACGCCGCCTTGGTGGCCGCGTGACCCAGGGTTTCGGTGCTCACCACCTCGAAGGCGAGGTGTTCGAGCTGGCGTCCGCCGGTCTCCGGATCGCGAGCGGCGGGGTAGACGCTGGCGTCGGGGGCGAAGTTGGTCACCTCGTCGGTGCGGGTGAGCATGTCGACGGCGGCGTTGAAGTCTTCGGTGACGTGGGCTTCCAGGAGCGCGGCGAGCTTGCTGTTGCGCTCGGCGTGGGATTCTTGAGCAGGAGGCACTTTGCAGAGCTTTCCGAGGAGGATCTCGAAGCCGGACTCGGGCGCCACCAGGGGTTCATCGACCGCAGGCAGAGGAGAGCGGGGAGCGGGGCGTGGAGCGACCGAGGGCATGGCCAAAAGCTACCACGGTGATCGGGGAGGGGACAGGGCGAGACCCGCGGACCTTGTTCCGATCCCTGTCCACATTCCCCGCCCCCATCCATGTGGCACGGCCACGAGCAAGGGGACGAGCGCGGGGGAGCGGGGGCTCGCTCGGCGCGGCGCCTCGCGGTACCGTGAGCGCCCATGCGCGAGCGAATCCTCCAGGCGGACCGAGCCCACCTCTGGCACCCCTACACGCCGATGGATGAGTACATCGCCCGGGGGACTCCGCTGGTGATCGAGCGGGCGGCGGGGGCGAGGCTGTACGAGGCGGACGGGCGCTCCCTGCTGGACGGGAACGCCTCCTGGTGGGTGGCCGCGCTGGGGCATAACCACCCCCGGCTGGTGGAGGCGGTGAAGCGGCAGGCCGAGCGGCTGTGCCATGTGAGCCTGGCGGGGGTCACCCACGAGGGGGCGGCGCTGCTGGCGGAGGAGCTGGCGGCGCGGTGTCCCGGGGATCTCCGGCGGGTGTTCCTGGTGGACGACGGGTCGACGGCGGTGGAGGCGGCGGTGAAGATGTGCGCCCAGTACTGGTTCCAGCGGGGGGAGGGGAGGAAGCGACGGTACCTGGCGCTGGAGGGGGCGTTCCACGGGGAGACGGTGGGGGCGACGAGCCTGGGGGACGTGGAGGTGTTCCGGAGGCCGTTCGCTGGGCTGCTGTTCGACTGCGTGCGGGTGCCGGCGCCGGCGGACGAGGGGGCCTACCGGCAGGCCTTCGAGGCGCTGGAGCGGGCGCTGGCGAGGGGGGCCGGAGAGCTGGCGGCGCTGGTGCTGGAGCCGCTGGTGCAGGGGGCGAGCGGGATGAGGATGTACCCCGCGTCCTTCCTGGAGCGGGCGAGGGCGCTGTGCGACGAGCACCGGGTGCTGCTGGTGGCGGACGAGGTGTTCACCGGCTACGGGAGGACAGGGCGGTTCTGGGCCTGCGATCACGCGGGGGTGGCCCCCGATCTGCTCTGCACGGCCAAGGGGTTCTCCGGGGGCGTGCTGCCGATGGGGGCGGTGGTGGCCAGCGAGCGGGTGTTCGAGGGGTTTTTTGGGGGCCGGGAGCGGGCCTTCCTGTACGGCCACTCGTTCTGCGGGAACCCGCTGGGGGCCTCCGTCGCCCGGGAGGTGCTGCGGATCTTCGACGAGGAGCGGGTGCTGGAGGGGATCCCCGAGCGGGCCCGGCGGATCGAGGCGGCCTTCCGGGAGCTGGGGTCGCTCCCCGGGGTCACCCGCGCCCGGAGCCTGGGGATGATCGGCGCCCTGGACCTGCTGCCGCGAGGGGGGGCGCCGACGCCGTCGAGCCGCCACGAGGAGCTGGACGCCATCGAGCTGAAGCCCGGGGGAGGGTACCTGGCGCAGGCGGGCTGGCGGGTCTACGAGGAGGCGCTGCGGCGAGGGGCCTACCTCCGGCCCCTGGGGAACGTGATCTACACGACGCCGCCGCTGAACATCCCCCTGGCGGAGCTGGACGAGCTGCTCGCAATCCTCGCGGACAGCGTGCGGGCGGCGCTGGAGTGATCTCAGGCCCGCGGCGGGTAGATCTCGCACTCCGCGACGCCATGCCCCTCGACCCTGAGGATACGGACACGCACCCCCTGCCACTCCACGACGTCACCGATCCGCGGCGGGCGCTCCAGGAGCGCCAGCACCAGGCCGCTCATCGTGTCGACCTCCGGGTGGTGAAAGTTTTCGAGAACCAGCGCCTCGCCTGCCTCATCGACCCGGACGGACCCCAGGGCGCGCAGGCGCCCGTCCACGCGCTGGAGGGGCGGGGCGCTCCCGGGGTTATCCGCGATCTCACCGACGACCTCCTCGAAGAGGTCCTCGATGGTCACGAGCCCCTCGGTGCCTCCATGCTCGTCCATGACGACGCCGATCTGAGTCTTTTCCGATCTCATCCGGGTGAGCACGGCGTCGAGCCTGGTTGTCCTGGGGAAGAAGGGGATCGGGCGGATGTGCTTGTCGTCGAGGGGGCGTCGGGAGACGAGGAGATCGAGCAGATCGCGGATGTGGGTGAAGCCGATGATGTCATCCAGGTCGCGCCGGTAGACCGGGTAGCGGGTGTGGGAGGCCCCGGAGAGGACGTGGCGGATCTCATCGGGGGAGCTTCCCTGGCGGATCCCTGCGAGCTTGACCCTGGGGGTCATGACCTCGGCGGCGGTCCGCTCGCTGAAGGAGAGGAGCTCGTCGAAGATGTGCCCGGGGAGGTGGTCGATGCGGCCGCCTTCGACGCTCTCTTCCACGAGGAAGGCGAGGTCCTGGGGGGTGGGTGCCTTGTGGTGGTCCCCGGTGGCCTTGATCCCGAAGAGGCGGAGGAACAGGCCGCCAAGGCCGTTGAGCAGGAGGACGAGGGGGAGCATCAGGGCGAGCATCCAGCGCATCGGGGCGGCGATGGCCAGGGCCGCGGACTCGGCCTTCTGGAGGGCGATGGTCTTGGGGATCATCTCGCCGAGGACGATGTGGAGGTAGGTGAGGAAGGCGAGGGAGATGCCGCTGGCGAGGGTGTGCACCGGGAGCTTGCCGCCGAGGGAGGAGCCAGCGAGCAGCTTGCTCAGCCACTCCGCGAGCTGGTGCTCCCCGTACATGCCCAGTCCGAGGCTGGCGAAGGTGATGCCGAGCTGGGCGGTCGCGATGTAGCGGTCCGTCGCCTGGGGGTTCTTGAGGGTGGCGAGGAGATCCCGGGCCCGGCGGTCGCCTTGCCGGGCGAGGGACTCGAGGGCCGGCTTGGAGGCGCCGATCAAGGCGAATTCCGCGGCGACGAAGAGTCCGTTGAGGGCGATGAGGCCGAGGACGATGAGCGCCGGGATCAAGGGGTCTCTCCCGTGGCGCCGCGCACCAGGATCCAGCGGATCGCCCTGGGCTCCGCCGCGAGGATCTCGACCTGGAGGTCGCCGATGGGGAAAACCTCGCCGCTGCGGGGGAGCCGGCCCAGGACCTCCACGATGTGGCCGCCGACGGTGGAGGCCCCGCCGGACCAGCGGACGCCGAGCCACGGCTCCGCGTCGGAGAGGGTCATGGCCCCCGGTAGCCGTACGCTGCCGTCCTCCAGGCGCTGGGGGGAGGGGCCGGGAGTCTTCAGCTCGTCCGCGAGGTCGCCGAGGAGCTCCGCGAGCACGTCCTCGACGCTGATGAGGCCCTGCACGCCGCCGAACTCATCTACCACGATGGCGATGGTGGCCCGCTGCTCCTGGAGGTAGCGAAGGAGCCGGTCCGCGGTGATGCTCTCGGGGACGAAGGGGACAGGGTGTACCAGGTCCTCCAGGGGGGGCAAGGGGGTCTGGTGCATCAGCCTGCGGGCCAGCTCCTTGCTGCTGACGACGCCGAGCACCGCATCGAGGGTGCCCCGGTAAACAGGGAGGCGGCTGTAGGGGCTCTCGCGGAGCCGATCGAAGAGCTGCTCGGTGGGCGTGGAGACCTCGATGGCCTCCAGCTCGCCCCGGGGGACCATCAGCTCGTGGACCGTGCGTTTGTCCAGGCGGAGACCGCGTCGCAGCCGCTGCTCGGTCTCGGCGGAGAGGGCGCCGCTGCGCCCGGACTCGGCCAGCAGAAGCACGATCTCTTCGGGGCCGTGGACGTGCTGGTGCCCGTGGGCTTCGAGGCCGAAGGGGCGGAGGAGGAGCAGCCCGCTGCCGTTGAGGAAGGCGATGGCAGGCCGGTAGAGCGCCACCGAGAGCCGCGTGGCGGGGTAGGTGAGCAAGGCGACCTCCGCGGGGAACCGGAGGGCGAGGTTCTTCGGCACCAGCTCACCCAGGATGACCTGGGCGCCGGTGAGCGCCAGGAGTACGAGGACCGCCGCCAGGGAGGCGGTCGTGGCGGGGTCCCTCCCCAGGAGCCGGTCGAGCGCCGAGGCGAGGGGAGGCGCGAGCGCCGCTTGGCCGTAGGCGCCCACCAGCAGGCTGGAGAGCGTGATCCCGACCTGGCAGGCGGCGATGCACCGGTCCTGCTGGGCCGGATCCTCCAGGACACCGAGGAGCCCCCGGGCCCGCGGGTTTCCGTCCCTCGCGGCCTGGGCTATCCACGGGCGTGGAACCGCGACGGACGAGAACTCCGCCGCCACGTACAGAGCGTTGACAGCCACCATGGTCGCCAGGATGAGGAAGGTAGTCATTTCGCGAGGGGAAGGGCGCGCTCGGGGAAGAGCATCGTGTCGAGGCGCTCCTTCAGCTCGTGGATGTGCCCCCGGTTGGCGTGGAACGCCTCGGTGAGCGGGAGCTTCTGGCCCTCGTGGGTCTCGAAGACCAGCCGCGCCTCGCCGTCGTACTCCTCGACGGAGACCCGCTGCATCGACGACCGGAGGAGGTGCTGCTCCCGGGGGGGGAGGGGCCAGAGCGACCGCCGCAGCACGACCTCCTGCTCGGTGACCTCGATCTCGTGGCGCTCGCCCCGCGTCGCGTAGACCACCAGCAACAGCATCGGCAGCGTCAGCCAGGCGGCGGCCAGGCGGAAGGTCGCCAGCGCCACCAGCAGCGCCAGCAGCCCCGCTGCCGCCGCCACCAGCCGCAGGAGCCCCTCCGAGAGCGGGATGCCCGGGTAGAACACCAGCGACTCGCCGGGCGCCTCCTCGGGGGCCTGGCGGTAGGGAAGCTCCTCGTGGCTCATGGGGCGGACGATAGCGTGTTCTTCCTCAGGGCGCCTCGCACAGCCACCCCTGCTTCGCCTCGCAAGGCATGTCGTTCCAGTGGTCGAGCAGCAGCTCCCCGCAGTGCTCCTGGTTGCCCGCGTTGTTGGGCTCCCCGGGGTGCCAGTCGGCGGACGTCGCCGGGGTCCCGTCCCCCCACACCCACGCCCCTTCCTGCGCCCGATCCGACAGGTCGATCCAGAACCTTGCTACGCGCAAGGAGGCGCTCTCGCCGCCAATCAACGCCTCGTAATCCCGCTCGTCCGGGAACATGGCCAGGTCGCCTCCGGCCTGCCCGCAGGCCTGGCGGGCCTCGTCCCAGGTGGCCGGGGTGTCGTGGTAGCAGTACGCCCCAGAGCGCCCCTGGATGAGCTTCCCCGGGCAGCGAAACGGCTGGAACCCCCCGGACGCCGGCTCGGACTTCCGGGGCAAGCTGCACAAAAACGGCAGCCTTCCGTCGCAGGACAGGTCGTTCCAGCGGCCCGACGCGGCGTAGACCTGGGCGCAGGGCTCGCCGCCTCCCCAGTTGTTGGGCTCGCCGTCGGACCAGAAGGCGGCCCGGAGCGGAGTCCCGTCGAGCCAGATCCAGCGATCCTGCTCGTCCCGCTGGAGGCCGATCCAGAAGTCTCCCCGGACCACGTTCCTCGTGGCCAGCTTGGTCCGGAGCGCGTCCTGCTCCTCGGCGGTCTCCAGCCGCGCCAGCGAACCGCCTTCCTCGCGGCACTTCGCCCGAGCCTCGTCCCAGCTCAGCGGCGTGTAGCGGGCGCAGTAGGCGCGCTTCGCCGTGGAGATGCGCTCTCCTCCCTTGCACCAGCCCGCCGGGGTCGCCACCTCCCAGGCCGGGGTCGCCGCGGACACCGCAGGCTCCGGGGAGGCGAGTGGCTTGGGGGCAGGCGGCGCCGAGGTCGGGGGGGGCGGTGAGGTCGGAGCCGAGGAGGGCCCGCAGGCGGTCAGGTGGCCAGCAGCCAGGAGGCTAGCGGCGAGGGATCGCCGTGGGAGGGCGCCCGCCAGGAGGGGGCGTGCCCGGGGGGCGGCGGGGGGCTTCGGCTGGGCGGGGGAACTGCTGGTCAGCATGGACACCTGAGGAGCGATCGGGGGCTTCCCCGTGGACGACGATACGGAACGGTGCCTGCTCCGTCAGCGGCCCCGTGGTGCGGAATCGCCGCAGGATCTTCCCGGTCTGGGCGACGGAGACGGACTCCTGGGGGGAGCCGGAGGTGAGCTGCACCCCCGGAGGCACCGTGACGGTGACCGACAGCGGGTAGGCGAGGGGACGGTTCACGGCGAGGGTGAGCTGGAATTCCGTCTCCTGACCGTCGCCTGCGGCCACCTGCTCCAGGGTGACGATCACCGGGAAGCTGGCGCGCTCGTGATCCTCCGGGGCAGGAGACGACGCGGCGGCGGAGGGGGCCGGGGAGGGAGGCGTCGTGGCGGGCTGGGACGGACCACAGGCCGCCAGCGACGCGGCGGAGCAAAGCAGGAGCAGGGGGAGGGTTCGCATGAGGGTGGCCGGCAGAGGCAGGGCCGGCTCGGGCCCCGGGAGGATTCGAGGAAGCGCCCCTCCGCCGGGGGCGTATTGTACGCCGACGCCGGGTCCGTTGGCGTACACTACGATCGGTTCGTTGCTATCGAAGGAGCCTTGTCGATGAATTACCCACCTGGGGGGCCGGGCGGCGCTGGTCCTTGGAACGGCGGAAGCCCCGGCGGTACACAGCCGGGCGGGCCTCCGCAGGCCACCGTGACCGACATGCCCATGTATGCACAACCGGGGGCTCCCCCGGCCGCGGGAGGCTACCCGCCCGCGGGAGGCTTCCCCCCCGCCGCAGGGGGGTTCCCTGCCGGGGGCATGCAGCCGCCCCCTCCCGGCGCGGGGATGATGCCTCCTCCGCCCAACCCGTACCCGGGCTCTCCCCAGGCTCCACCTCCCCAGGGGCCCTACGGCTACAGCCCTCCTCCCGTCGCCCCCAAGGGCCCCGGCGGCGGCCTGATCGCCGTCATCGCGGTCCTCGGGTTCCTCGCCCTCGGAGGCGTCGGCTTCGGGGTCTACATGGCCACCCGAGACAAGGACGAGCCCACCGTCCAGCCCCAGCCTCAGCAGCCCGGCACCACCGTGGTCAACGTTCCGGGGTTGCCCTCCGGTTTCCAGATCCCGTCGGGGCTCCCCCCCATCGTTGCCACATCACCTACCGCCACCACACCTCCGCCCGCTTACACCGCGCCCCCCGCCACCACCACCGCGCAGCCCAAGCCGACCACCACCACCACGGCCACCGCCACGCCAACCACCACGACCACCGCCACCACGACCACCGGCGCGGGCGGTGCTCCTCCCATCACCATCGGCAAAACCGCCCCCCCGGCTACCACCACCACGGCGACCGGCACCGCCACCAACACCTCCCCGCCCAACGGCGGACGCCCCATCCGGATCGGTAAGTTAGCCTCCTCCCGGCGCCTCCGCCGCGCCCCCAGCGCCCCCAGGAGCGCCAGCCCCCCCAGTGCCCCCGCCGAGCCAGGGGAGGTCACGCGGCACCCGCACCCGCCGCCCTCCGCAGAGAGCGATCCGCTCGCCGGGAGAGGATCCTGGTCGACCTTGCCCGCCGCCCCTGCCCCGGTTTGTCCGGAAATCCCGGATCCTCCGGCGCCGGCCTGCCCGCCAGCGGCGCCCGCCGAGCCCGCGGTGCCGCCGGAGCCCGCCGAGCCGCCGGCTCCCTCGACGACCTGGAGGGAGACGGCGACGGTCGCGAGCTCCCCGCCGAGGGAAGGCTGGAGGGTGAGAGTGCCAGCGTGGAGCCCGGGAGAAAGCCCCGCAGGGTCGACGGAGACTGGCAAGGCGACCGGCTGGAGAGCCCCGACCCGGAAGGAGGTCGAGGGGAGCTTGATCCAGGGGACATCGACCTTGGCCAAAACCGTCTGGAGGCTGGCGGGGTGGCCGGGGTTGGAGAGGGTGACGGGCTTGGGACCAGGATCGCCAGAGGAGAAGGAGAGCGCGGCAGGAGAAGCGGCAAAGCCTGGAGGAAAGGTGACCGACCAGACGCTCCGGCCAAAGGTCGCAGCGACGAGCTGGCTGCTGGCGGCGTGGTAGCCGAGCCAGTACACCGCCGTGGTGGGCAGCCCCACCGCCGGTGGGGACCAGCTCGTTCCGCCGTCGTAGGAAGCCAGGACGCCCAGGTCCGTCCCGACGAAGAGGACGCCGCCGGAAGTCGGGTGCGCCACCAGGCTGTTGGCCGGGATGTCCACGCCGCCGGGCTCGACGCCGGTCCAGCTCGTCCCTCCGTCGGTCGAGCGAAACACGTGCCCCGGCGTCGTCGGGGTCGCCTCGCTGAAGCCAGAGAAGGCGGCGTAGAGGGTGGAGGGGGCCGCGGCGTCCAGGGCGACGCCGGAGCCGTAGCGCGCAGGCAGGCCGCCGGTGTGGACCTGCCAGGTCGCGGCACCGTCGAGGGAGGTGGCCACGGCGCCGCCGGCGCTGATGGTGGCGATGACCTCGCCGCCTGGGTGCAGGGAGATCCCGGTGAGGATGTCCTGGGAGAGATACTCGAAGGAGTGATAGGAGCAGGCGAGGCCCTGGCTGCCGCGGGTGAGGTCGTCGGAAACAGGCTTCCAGGAGCCTGCGGACCCTCCCTCGGTGGATCGCCAGAGGCGTCGGGAACCCAGGTAAACCGCGTCGGGGTTTCCTGGATCCTGGGCCAGTACCGGGAAGTAAGCATGGAATTCGCCACAGCCGTCGGCGCCCACGTAGCCGCAACTGGGGTCGAAGACCGCGGAAAATGAGCTTGCATCCACGAAGGAACCCTTGAATTTGGTTCGCAGGACGAGGCCACCCAGGACCGCGAAGAGGACCGTGTTGCCGGAGGAGAGCACCGTGCAGCCAAGGCCATCCCCGGTGAGGATGCCGGTCCAGGCGGGCGAACCATCGGTGAGGAGGTAGCCGTTGTCCTGGGTTCCCCCGAGGAGGACCTTGGGGTTCGTGGGATGGAGGCAGGCCGAGTAAACCTGGAGGGTAGCGAGACCCTCGTTGGGGGAGGTCCACGTCGACCCTCCGTCCTTGGAGACCCCGAGGCCACCGTCGCTGGCGACGTAGACGATCTCCGGGTTGTCCGGGGCGAAGGCGATGGCGTGCAGGTCCGGGTGGACGTTGCCTTCAAACCAGACCTGCTCAGGGTTCTCGCACTGCTTTCCGGGGAGAGAGACCGGGGAGAAGGTTGGCTTGGAGTCCAGCCCGTTGGTGAGCTTCCAGACGGCGCAGAGGCTACCGCCGAAGTACACGGTACCTGGATCCTGAGGGTGGACCTCCACGGCGTTGTCGTAGTCGCACTGCTCGCGGCAGTGGTCCGGGGCCCCCGGGATCTCCGCCCAGCTCTCGCCGCCGTCCTTGGAGAGGTAGAGCGAGCCCCGGGCCTGGCCGTTGGCGGAGAGGCTGGGGCTGGCGTAGATGACCTTCGGGTCGGAGGGGGCGATGGCCAGCTCCACGCGGAAGGCCGCGGGGGTCGTGGTTCCGTCGGGGAACGGCAGCTTGACCGGCGGGGAGCCATCGTCCACCAGCCGCCAGACCCCCTGCTTGTAGGGCGCGACGTAGAGGATCGACGCGGGGCCGGAGGTATCGATCTCGAAGTCGGTGATCGACCCGGAGAGGAGCAGTTTCCAGGTGGCACCGCCGTCGTCGGAGGCGAAGATCCCCTGGTCTGGTTTGTCGAAGTACGTGTTGTTGCAGTAGCCCACGCCCGCGGCGTCGAAGGTCGTTCCGAGGTAGAGCCGCTTGCCGTCCTTGCTGGCGGCGATCTTGACGATGGAGACGCCGGAGAAGCGCTCCCCCGCAGGGCGCGTCCAGGTCTTTCCTCCGTCGGTGGACTTCAACAGGCCTCGGCCCGCGTAGGAGATGCCTCCCCCGTGCCCCTCTCCGGTGCCCGCGTAGATCGTCTCCGGCGCCCCCGGGTCGAGGAAGAGGTAGCCGATGGACAGCGAGGGCTGATCGTCGGTCAGCGAGGCCCAGCTCGCTCCGTTGTCGGTGCTCTTCCACACGCCGCCCTGGGCGGTCCCAAGGTAGATCGTCGAGGGCTTGGATGGATCGATCGCCACCGCCGTTGCCCTCCCGGACGCGGTGTTCAGCCCCGTGAGCCCGCTCATCGCCACGTTCGCGGGGGATGGGCCGCGGGGCTCCCAGGAGAGCGCCGGATCGTCGTGGGTCGACCGCGGGGAGCCCCACTCCCTCGGGGTGAGCTTCCGGTGGGCGACCTCGGCGCGGCGGTAGGCCCCGTCCGGCACGCGGCCGAGGGGGTAGGAACGCTGCATCTCCCAGAATTTTCGGCGGAATTTTGGGAATTTCGCCTTCATCTCCCTGCGCTTCCGGAGGAGCTCGCGCTGGCGGACCTCCGCTCCGGCGCTCGACGACGCAGGGGCAGGGGCAGGCGCGACGGCGCGGAGGCGGGTCGAGGCGAGCCCGGCCAGGGAGCCCGGCAGGGCGAGGGCGAGGGCGAGGGCCAGGAGAGGGCGGCGGGGGGTGGTCACGGGTCGGGGCCTGTCCGGGTGGGGTAGCCGCGCTCGCGCCAGACGTAAAAACCCTCGTCCAGCACCCGGACCCGGGAGAACCCCCGGGCCCGGAGCGCGTCGGCGGCGGCCTCCGAGGCGGCGTGGGGGCAGCCGCAGTAGGCGATGAGCCAGGCGTCCTTCGAGAGCTTTTCCAGGTGCTTCTCCGTCTCGTAGAAGGGGACGCTGACGGCGCCTGCGATGTGCTCCAGCAGGTAATCCGAGGGGGCCCGGGCGTCCAGCAGCGCCAGGCGGTGCTTCTGGACTGAGATCGCCTCCCAGACCCGGTCGACGCTCACGAAGCGCTCCGTGTCCTCGAAGGGCGGGTCGGTCCCCTGGGGGTTGAGGAGGAGCTGGTCCGCCGTCCAGGCGGGTTGCTCCCCGATGGCCTCGCCGGGAGGTTGCTGCCAGCTCCGGATCAGGACCACCAGGTCCTCCAGGGTCTGCGGGGTGAGCTGGTTGGCGAAGGCAGGCATCGGCGTCCCCGGGCGTCCCTCCTGGAGCACCCGGAGGAGGTATCCATCCGACGCGGAGGCCAGGAACTCCGGGTGGGCGATGCTCAGGAACTCGCCCCCCTGGCCTTTGGCTCCGTGGCACCCCGCGCAGCGGGCTTCGTAGAACACCTCCGCCCGCGTCGCCACGCCGCTCACCTGGATCGCGGAGAGATCTACCGACGGCGTCGTCTGCCACCCCCGCAGGTGGCGCACCAGCGCGTCGACCTGTGCGTCATCCAGGGGACCGCCGGCCTCCTTGCCCCAGGCGGACATCGCGGTCCCTGGCCGCCCCCGGGCGATCCCCCGGCGCAGCAGGTCGTCCGTTGCGGTCGAGAGGAACTGGGGGTGCGCCAGGGCGTTGGCGTTGTCCGCAGCGTACCCCTGGCCGTCCGCCCCGTGGCACAGCGCGCAGTAGCGCTGGTAGAGGGCGGCGCCCTGCGTGTCCTGGGCGGGGGGGGGCTCCGGGGTCGACGAGCAGGCGACCAGCAGGGACGCCCCGAGCCAGGCCCAGCGCCTCATGGAACCGCCAGGATCGCCGCCTTGAGCGCCGCGTAGCCCTCGGGGGTCGAGAGGTTCGTCGGGGTCGATCCGGTGGGGGGCAGGTGCGCGTGGAGCTTCCCGGCGCGGTCGTAGAGGAAGAAGTCGTCCTTGCCGCCTCCCTGGAGCGTCCAGGCATCCACCCCCGCCATGTCCTGGAACATCGGGAAATTGCAGCGATCCAGCAGCTCTTTCTGGTTCGCTGCGGCGTTCTGCGCGTTCACCACCACGAAATGGATCTTCTTCCCCTCCGCCTGGAGCTCCAGATCCATCTTCTGGAGCGCCACCGCCTGCGCCTGGCAGAAGCCACACCAGCCGGCCAGCAAGACCACCACCGTCGTCTCCCCGAGGAAGGCGTCCAGCCCGTAGGTGGCCTCGAAACCGCAGCTCTGCGGCTGCACGTCCGGCAGGCGCCACAGGGGCCAGGATGCGCCCGGGCAGGTGGGTCCGCCGGGACACCCTGCGGGGGGAGGCTCCCCCGCCACGGAGGGGCTCGCTCCCCACGCCTCCTTGTCCGGTGTGACCCCGGTGCAGAGGCCCGAAGGAGTCCCCCCCGCCCCTCCCTGGGAGGCACCTGCGGTGCCCTGGGAGGCACCCGCAGTGCCCGGAGAGGAGGCGGTGGAGGCGGAGTCGTTCTCCTCGGAGCAGCCCGCGGAGAGGCCGGCGGGGAGGAGGAGGGCGAGGGGAAGCAAGAGGAGGCCAGCGAGGCGCATGGTCCTCCTTGTAGCACCGAAGGGTCTGGCTGGAGTGGCTTGCATGGAGCGTCCTTCAGCGGAGGATCCAGCCGAAGAAGAGGCGCTTGGTGGTATCGCGGGAGACCTCGGCGAGGGAGTCGATGAGGGGGATCTGCTTGGGGCAGACCTCGACGCAGTTCTGGGATTTTCCGCAGTCAGCGACGCCGCCGTCGCCCATCACGGCGTCGAGGCGCTCGGGGGCGGAGTGGGCCCCGGAGGCGTGGAGGTTGAAGAGGCGCACCTGGCTGATGGCGGCGGGGCCAATGAAGGGGCTACGCTCGTTGATCTGGGGGCAAGCTTCGAGGCAGCACCCGCAGGTCATGCACTGGCTGAGGTGGTAGCGGATCTGCTGCTGCTCGGGGGACTCGCGGGGGCCGGGGCCCTGGTCGTGGGTGCCGTCGAGCTGGATCCACGCCTTGACCCGCTTGAGGCTCTCGAACATCGAGGAGCGGTCGACGATCAGGTCGCGGATCAGCGGGAACTTGGTCAGGGGCTCCAGGGTGATCCGCTCGCCGTTGGGGGCGAGGTGGTCGATGAGGGCGCTGCAGGCCTGGCGCACCCGGCCGTTGACCAGCATGGTGCAGGCGCCGCAGATCTCCTCCAGGCAGACGGCCTCCCAGGCGACCGGGGCCACCCGCTTGCCGTCGGTGGTGACCGGATCCTTCTGCACCTGCTGGAGCGCCGAGATCACGTTCATCTGGGGCAGCGCGGGCACCTTGAACTCCTCCCAGCGCCGGGTCTCGGGGCGCCTGGGATCGTCCTGGCGGAGCACGCGGAGGTGGACGGTGTGGGCGCTCATTGGGCGCAGAAGTTGAAGAGGCACTTGTCGCCGGGCTTGCAGTCGGTGTCGAGCGAGCAGCCGCACTGCTTGATCTTGCCCTTGTCCGGGTCGCTCAGCTCCACGCACTTCTTCCCGAAGATCGAGGTCATGCAGTCTCCGTCCCCCTGGCAGCCGCAGAGGTTCTTGAGGGGCTCGCAGTAGGCGCCGCCTGGGTGGTCCTTGCAGTCGGCGTTGAGGGTGCAGCCGCAGAGCAGCGAGGTCTGGCCGCTGGTGCCCAGGCATTTCGGTCCGTAGAGGCTGCTGCCGCACTGGGTGTCGTTCAGGCACTCCTCGCAGGAGCCGGTCTTCGGGTCGCACACCTTCCCCGAAGAACACGATGGGATGCACTCCTGGGGGCTACCCCCGGACCCACCGGAGCCCCCCGACCCGCCGCCCCCGGACCCACCGGAGCCCCCCGAGCCTCCGGACCCGCCGCTTCCGCCCGCAGGGCATGCAGGACCGCAGTTGAATTCGGCCACCTCGCTGACGCATACCTTGTCCCAGGCGCCCAGGCAGCAGTAGTCGTCCTTGGCGCAGACGCACTCCTGCACGCTCTTCTCGTCCGCGGTCAGCGACCCCTCTGTCTTGCCGTTGCAGCCGGGCTCCTTGCTGATGGTGCAGCAGGTCGGAGTCGTGACGGGCGAGCCTCCGGCGCCGCCTCCACCCGAGCCGGCGTCGGAGCCGCCTTGCCCCGCACCGGAGCCACCGCTCCCCGCGTCGGAGCCGCCTTGCCCCGCATCGGAGCCACCTGTCCCGGCGCCGCTGCCGCCCGAACCGGCGTCGGA
>CAZSDX010000032.1:0-23010 GCA_964605685.1 uncultured Polyangiaceae bacterium | reverse complement strand
GACAGAACGGCGGTCGAGCCGCCGCGCAGCGCCGTGCCGCCGGTGCCCGCCGTCGCGCCACCCGCGCCCGCGCCGCCGCTGCCCGACAGGCCAGAAGTCCCGGCCGTGTTCGCCGGAGGATCCGCGGGATCGTCCTCGCCGCAGCCGACCATCAAGCTCATGCTCAGCGCGGAGGCGCCCAAGATCGTCCAAAAGCCATGCTTGTACTTCATTCTCGTGATCTCCTCGGGGGTGCTGTCTCGTGGGGTAGGGATGGCCCGGCATCGACCGGCAAAGACCGTGGTTTTTGGAGGGCCCCCGGCTCACATCGCACCCTGCATCTTGACGTGTTCGTGCCGTCTTGGCAACTCTCTCACGCGGCCGCAAGCAGGAAGATTTTTACACGTACGTTCGAACCCCGTGGCCTGGATCCGTCGTGCCGATCTCGAGCGCGGCGGCCCGGCTCGCCAGCCGGATCGCGGGGCGCCCCGCCGGGCGAAACCAGAGCTCCGCCCGGGCCAGCTTCGAGTTGAGGCAGTGGGTCGCTGGACCGCTCGGGTTCTCGTAGAGGAGCCCCACCAGATCCTCCGTGGGCGCCTCCAGCCAGCCCTCCAGGCTCCCCAGGTCGCTGCGCCCCTGGAACTCCCAGCGCCTCGTGGTCGTGGTCGCGCTCGCCCGCAGCCAGTCCTGGGGGCGATTCCAGTCGTAGCGAACCCCCCGGACCCGCAGGCACAGCAGGGTGATGGGCGGCGTCGTCACCGGGCCCATGCGCACCTGACCCGTCAACCCCTCGAAGATCAGATCCTCCTGCCCCTCGAACTGGTTGCAGTGCGCCCAGGCGTAGCGAAAAGCGTGGCTGCGGCCCCAGTTGTGCCCTTGCATCCCGCGCCATCCCTCCACGTCCACGCGCTCTCCCTCCACCTCGTACCACCCCCGGAAGCGAGCGTCCGGCACCGGAGAGACCAGCTTGGATCGCGGGAAGGAACCCCGGTACATCGCCAGGGACGGGAAGGGCACCAGCGGCCCTTGGAGCGGCTCGTAGCTCAGGTCCCAGCGGATCCGCCCGGACGCTCCCTGCAGCTCCCCCGAGAGCGACCGCTCCCCCAGGCGCACGCCCTCGATCCTCACGTCCAGCTCTCGCTCGGAGAAGCGGATCGCGTCGGTCCAGCCCCCGGGCAGGGGTCGCTCCAGCTTCGCCGCCTGGTTCCCTTTCTCCCGGTCGAAGGCGATGGCCCAGGCCTCCGCCCGGGGAGCCTTCCCTGGCCTGGCCAGCAGCGTCCCTTTCACCCAGAGCGCCCGGCGTCCTTCCGGGTCGTTGAGCTTGAAGAAGTAACTCTCCACATGCCCTTCCGCGGGGGGGCGCATCGGGTCCAGACGGACCCCGTTCCAGGGGGCTTCCACGCCCCGAGGTTAGCGCCCCTCGTCCAGCGCTTCGAGGGCCTCTTGCAACAGCACCGGATCCACACGACCGGGCTGCTCCCGGAACGCCTCCAGCGCCGGGCGAGCCTCCCGCAGCCTCGCCTTGCCCACGGCCACCACCGCCTCGTCCCGCCCGAGCTGGGTCCAGGCCCGGAGCCCCCCCAGGATCTCCTCCCGGGCCCGGCGGTGCCCCAGCCTGGCCAGGCTGATCCGCGCGTGAAACGAGCACCGCTCCCGGAGGAAACGGGCCGCGCCGAAGGCCCTGCGCTCCAGCGCCGGCACCGCCTCCTGGAGCCCCAGCGCCCCGGCCGCCTCCACCGCCGCGATCTCGTCCTGGAGCTCCGACGGACGCACCCGCCCCTCGATCACCCCCAGCAGCACCCCCGCCCCCTCGCCGTCCCCCCAGGACGCCAGCAGCAACGCCGCCGCGACCTTCACCGCGTCGTCCTGATCCGAGAGCGCCGCCCGCGCCGCCCGCTGCACCCGCGGGGCCTTCCCCGGGGCCTCCCAGCGCTCCTCGGCGATTCGCAGGGCGATGTACCGCACCTGCCTGTCCTCGTCCCGGATCGCGGCGCTCAGCGCCCGGTCCGCCTCGTCGTCATCGAGCCGCTTCGGCAGCGCCATCACCGCCTGGAACCTCAGCTCGGGGCGCCGGTCCGAGAGCGCCGCCCGCAGCCTCCGGAGCGCCGCGTCCGTGCCGATCTCCCCCAGCGCGTCCAGCGCCATCTGGCCGGGCAGCGTCTCCGGATCGTCCACCAGCCGCACCAGCTCCTCCACGCACTCCTCGACGCGGCGCTCTCCGAGCGCCGTCGCCGCCGTGGCCCGCGGTGTCGGGTGCGGATCCTCCAGCGCCTGCCGGAGCGCCGAGACCACCCGGAACCGATCCTCCTCCAGGTACGCCGCCAGATCCGCCACCGCCGACGCCCTCACCGCCGGGGAAGGATCGCGCAGGTCGCGCAGCGCCGCTTCGAGGGTCCGATGGAGAGGAGGAGGCTGGAGCATACCGCCGCGGAGGGGTTAACTTGCAGCGATCCGGGACGCCGGGGGGCTGGGGGGCGCAGCCGTTGGGGCACGGCGTGCTCGGGGAGATCCACTTGCCGGTCGCGGGGTCGATCTGGCAGCTGTAGAGGTTGCTGTATCCCTCGTCCGACGGGATCATCGCCAGCGTGTCGCCGCAGTAGAGCCCCGGGACATCCACCCCGATCTCCTCGCAGGGGTTGGGGGCCGGAGGCTCCTGGCAGGCCGCGCCGCTGCACCCGCCGGAGCAGGGGGTCATGGAGACGGTCTCGCCGTCCTTGCAGACGAAGAGCCGCTTGTCCGACTCGTTGCTGGTCAGCACCGAGCCGCAGACGGCTCCGTCCTCTGCGGAGGCGCAGCGATCCGGCTCGATGCCGGGGGGAAGCGCGTCGGTGTACTCGGAGGGGAAGATGAAGCTCACCAGCCCGTTCGGCGCCCCGTTGCTGGGCCAGAGGTAGTCGCCGTACAGATCGACGTACCCCTTGAACTGGCCCGACCCGCTCGGATCCGCCGTCTGCCCCCAGGAGTTCTTCACCCGGAAGAACTGGATCGTGGACTGGTTGGCCAGCGCTGCGTTCAGCGCCTTGGTGTCGGTGAGGGTGACGCCCGCCGGCAGCAGGCCGAAGTTCGGCACGTTGGAGGCCTGGTAGTCCTCCAGGATCGTCATGTGCCGCCCGTCGATCTTCGCGTCCGCCTTCATCGCCGGGAACGACCCCGCCACCCTGTCCCGGGAGCCCCAGCTCACGTCCCACACGATGATCACCGGGTGCTCGTCGTGGAGCGCCTTCTGCACGCGCCGCAGATAGGCGCGGCGCGACACGGCGCTGCTCGGCATGGAGAACTCCTGCCACCGGCCCATCACGTCCTTGAGCTTCGCCTTCGTCGCCGGCTGGTTCGGGCGCTTGCTCAGCACCTCGATGTCCGTCGTCCGGCGCAGCGGGAACGACGCCGGGATCTTCGTCGTCGACCCGAGGAACCCGGGCTTCCCCTCGCCGAAGATCTGGTTCAGCGACGCCACCACCTCCGCCGACAGCTTCCACGCCTTGTTCAGCTCGTCGCGCACCACCTTCGGATCACGGCTCTTCTTCAGCGCGCCGTCCTTCATCGAGGCGTTGATCGCCGCTTCTGCCGCCGACTGCCTCGCGGAACGCTCCGCCTCCGCCTCCTCCGGGATGAACACCCCCTCGTCCACCAGCCCGTAGCGATCAAACAGCCGCACCGCGGTGGTGAACCACCCTCCGGTCTTGAGCTGGTCGCTCCCCGGCTCCTTGATCAGCTTCTCGTACCAGTCCCAGTAGGTCAGGTACGACTCGCTCAGGTTCAGCGCGTTCCCCGTCGCCCGTAGGTGCATCGACTCGACCCACCCCACCGTGGCGTAGGTCCAGCAGTTCCCGATGGACTGGTTCTTCACGTCCGTGTGGGGGATGTTGACGATCTCGTCGCCTTCCCCGGTCACCGCCCCCGTCTCCTCGGAGGAGCAACCCACCACCGAGAACGGAAGGAACGAAGCGGTACCAAGGAGAAGCGACAGCGAGAGCCAGCGGCGCAGGGACGGCATGATTTTCCACCCTTGTCACCCGCCGGAGCCGGCGTCAATCAGGGCGCCGCAGGCAGCGTGACCTCCCCGGCCTTCGCCGCCTCGACCTCCGCCTTCCGGAACCGCAGCGGTCGGTGCTTCGCCGCCACCCAGTCCCCCTGCAGGTTGGAGAAGAAGGGAGCCCCCGGGTTCTCGTCGCTCCCCTGGGCCAGATCGAAGGTGGCCTCCGGGACGCCATCCTCGCCGAACTGGAGCGCCATCCGGTAGAGCGCCATCTCGGTGCAGGCGAAGGCCGGCAACGGCTTGCCTCCGTCGGCAAAGAAGGGAGCCGGCGAGACGTTGATGGTATCCAGGCTCCCGGGGATGGGGAAGCGCCCGATCTCCAGCTTCCCCCCGTAGGCCGTGGGAAATTCCGCCGCGTGGAGCTTCCCCAGCGAGTACCCCTTCGGGTCCGCGGAGCCGAAGACTCCGGTGAGCCACTGGGCCGCGTCGTCCAGCGAGCGCAGCATCAGCTCGTGCTTCCCCCCCGGCGGCAGCAGCGCCGAGGCCCCGGCGAAGCGCCCTGCCACCACGTTCCGCAGCAGCCCGGGGAAGAACGGCGGAGACTCCTCCGCGATGCCGTAGAACAGCAGGCCCGACGCGAGCCCCTCGAAGAGCCGCTTGGCCGCGAACCACTCGACCCCGAGGAACAGCAGCGCCGGCCCCGAGTCCAGGGTGAAGCGCCGATCCCAGGAGCCCAGCGCCGAGGCCAGCGAGGCCAGGTCGTCGCGCCCCTGGAACTCCGCCAGCGCCGGATCCGTCGAGATCGCCGCCGCCGCCCCGGTGATCAGCGGCACCAGGGTCTCCGCCATGGGGCTCTCCACGTCCCGCTGGACTTCCTCCATGTCGCCCCGGTCCAGCTTCCCCTTCTGCGCCAGCAGCTTGTCGAGCGCCCCGCGGATCCGGTAAGGCCGGAACCCGGTGGCGAAGAAGGTCCCGTAGTAAAACGGATCGTTCTCCACGTTCCCGTCGGCGGTGAAGCCCCAGGGGTCCGTGTTGCCGGTAGCGATGTAGCCCGACGGCGGATCCTCCAGGTGCGGGATCCGATCCCGCCCCAGGTAGGCGCCGCTCCAGAGGGTCCGCGCGTCGTCCCCCGGCAGGATCCGCCAGGGCATCGGCCGCGAGGAGGGGTCGCCCCGGTCCGGGATCTTCCCCGGGACGTGGAGGAGGATCTTCTCCGCGTCGGCGGCGACGAAGTTCTGCGCCCCGACCTCGATCCTGTCCACCGCCGCCTCGTACTCCTTGACGTTGCGGGCGCGGTCCATGCCCAGGTACGCGGAGAACTCCAGGGTCGGCTGGAAGCCCGTCCACTGGAACAGGATCGCGTCCCCGCTCACCAGGAGCTGCCTCGGCACCGGCAGCACCACGTCCGGGATCAGGATGCCGAACCCCGGCACCGCCACCACTTCCACGGTCTCCTCGGTGTTCTGCCCGTAGGGCGCCCCCTCGTCCCGGATCTTGATCACCTCGCTCCGCCGCGCCACCGGCCTCGCCTCGCCCCCCAGCAGCACGGCGCTCCCGTCCTCGGTGAGCTTCACGTCCCACATGTCCATCACGTCGGCGAAGTTGGTCGTCGCGGTCCACCCCACGCGGGCGTTGTGGCCGAGCTGCACCGTCGGCGTCCCCGCGAAGGCGAAGCCCACCACGTCCA
Organism: uncultured Polyangiaceae bacterium; assembly: GCA_964605685.1. GTDB lineage: Bacteria > Myxococcota_A > Polyangia > Polyangiales > Polyangiaceae > JANWXX01. The sequence goes on along the minus strand of CAZSDX010000032.1, from coordinate 17,368 downwards.
GCGTGCCGCCGCCCTCCACGCTGCTCATGTGCAGCGGCCACAGCCGCGTCGGGCTCGTGAGCGCCTGGTGCGGATCCCCCGCCAGCAGAGGCCGCCCGTTGCTGGAGTACGACCCCTCGATGGCCCAGTTGTTCGACGCCCCCCGCTCCCCGAGCACCCCGCTCAGCGGCGCCAGCGCCGCGAAGGAGGGCCCTGGACCCTCCGTCGACGGGGGCGTGAAGGAAGCAAGCTTCGGCGGCACCACCTGGGACGGATCCACCGTCTTCCCCGGCGCCATGATGTACTCGTCGTAGCTCGGCTGGAGGATCGGTACCTTGCTCGCCAGCTCCGGCGCCAGACGGTAGACCGCCGTCGCCAGCAGCTCCGACTCGAAGCTGCTCGACAGGCCGAACGCCAGCGTCTTCGCCACCGCCGCCCCGTGGAACGGCTCCCACGCCTCCGGGACGAAGTTCAGCTCCTCGGGCCCCAGCCCGTAGGGCCTCGGCGCGTCCCCCCGGCGCACCTCCTCGATCCGCGCGTTGACCCCCGCGGTCCAGGCGTCCAGCAGCGCGGCCTCCGCCGGCTGCTCTCGCCGCAGCCGCTCGTAGTCCTGGCGCCCCAGCTCCGCGAAGCCAAAGGCCCGCGCCCCGATGTCATCCTTGCGGCGCGCCTTGCCGAACAGCTCCGCCATGCGCCCGAATGCGCGGCTCCGGCTCACCTCCATCTGGAAGAGCCGATCCCGGGCCATCGCGTAGCCGGCGCCGTAGAAGGTGTCCGCGTCGCTCTTCCCGTAGATGTGGGTGATCCCGTCCGTGTCGGTCACCAGGCGCACCGGCGCCGACGGCACCTTCGGGGCGGCGGGCTCCGGTGGTGCCTCGTCCGAGCAGGAGATCAGGGTCAGCAGAAACGGGAACAGGGCGCGGCGTGCCATCGGCTCGCCATGCTGGTGCAGCGCCGCGCCCGGGGGTACCAAAAAGTGAGCAGCGGAGGGTGCAACGTCGGGGTAGCGGGTCGGGACGAGCCTCGCTCACGGGTACGAGAAGGTGACCCTCGAGGGCTCTTCCAGCAGCATCGGCGCCGCGTAGAGGACGACGGCGGCCACCTCCCGGGAGAGGGTCCGGGTGAGGGTCTCCCCCAGATCGAGTTTTTCCAGGTGCTCCTCCAGGGCGAAGGAGAGCTCCTGATGCTGGTAGACCAGCGGGACCTCCCGCACCTCCCCCAGCAGACGGGCCCGCTGCTCCACCTCCACGGACACCGGCAGCGGCCCCAGGTGGATCCTCACGGCGAGCAGATCCCGGAGGCAGTCGTGCTCCTCCTCGTAGCCCTGCTGCTGCCGCAGCTCGCCGCCGCGGATCTGGAGCGGCAACGGCAGCGTATCCAGCACCCAGCGGGCCGGGTCCGCGGGGAAGGTGGCGCGAAACTCGGGGGGCAACCGCCCGTCCTCCAGCCGCCCCAAAAACCCCCGGAACGCCGCCGCGTGGAGCACGAAGCGCGCGTCCAGCCGCAGCCTCGCCCTCAGCTCCGCCAGCGCCCGCCGCTGCTGGTCCAGGTGCCGCTCCTCCAGGCGCCGCAGCTCGCTCAGCGTGTGGTCGATCGCCTGGCGTAGCTGGTCGAGCTGAGGCTTCACCAGCGCCTCGTGGCGTTGCAGCACGCTGTGGTACTGCTCCAGGGGATCCCTCGTGCCGGTGCCGCCGATCCGTGCGCTCCACATGGGCAAAAAACTAGCACCCGTCCCCCCTCCTCGCCGCGGCACAAACGGACATAAAATGACCGATCACCGCGCCCCCCGCGGAGGCTGCTAGGATGGGTGCATGGCGGACAACGAGAACCGGAACCGGCTGAAGGAGCTGGCGAGAGGGGTGAGGGAGCAGGCGAAGGTGGACGTGCGGCTCCAGCTCGACCTGCGGGGGATGGCGATGCTGGAGCAGATCGTGGAGGATCTGACGGGGCCGGAGGGGATGCCTGGGTTGTACGTGCACCGGGACACGGCCTCGAAGGTGAGGCTGCGGCGCCAGGGGAAGGCGGGCCAGATCGTGGTGGAGTGGGACCGGGGGATCGGCGCGCTGGAGGTGACCTACGAGCGGTTCAACGCGAGGTCGAGGAAGGTGAGGTACCTGCTCAACGAGGCGGAGGGGGCGTGGAGGTCCATGGAGGCGCAGGGGGAGCTGTACGAGGAGCTGACGGAGGGGCTGACGGAGATCCTGTACCCGGAGGCGAGGCGCTGAGGGGGTGCCCTGCGGTCACTTCTTGGCGGCGTTGCAGCTGGCCTTCTCGTCGTCGCCGAGCAAGGTGGAGGCCAGGACCTCCTCGCAGTCGCAGGCACCGTTGCAGAAGCGCTTGACCTCGCCGGTCTGGAAGAAGTGGTGGGTCTGGTCGTAGGAGGGGTCCATCTTGCGAACGGTGTCGTGGGGATCCTGACCAGGAGGGCTGTTGGGTCCGGTGTTGATGGGGGAGTCCTCGAGGGCGAAGTCGTACTCGACCATGCCGGAGCCGGTGAAGGGGCCCTCGTCCTCGGGGAGGCCGTAGATGGAGCGGTTGACCGGGGCGAGGTTTCTGGCCTTGACCGCGCGGGCGAGGATGTGGGCGCCGAGCGGGGGGACCTGGTAGTCGCCGATGGCGACGTGGAGCAGCACCTCGTGCTTGGGGGTATCCGGCAGGAGGTTCTCGTTGATGTAAGGGGCGTAGCCGTTGGGCTCGGTGCGGTCCCAGTGCATCTGGAAGAGGCCGAGGAGGACCTGGCGGGTGCGCATGTCCGGGTAGTTGGGCTTGAGGATCGCCTCGTAAGCCTTGTAATCGACGCTGCGGTTGAGCAGGAGGTTGTAGGGCATCCCGGGCTCGCCCAGCAGGCCGCGGGTGACGTCCTTGGAGATGGCCATGTAGACCGTGCCCATGATGCCGCCCTGGCTGTCGCCGCGGTAGAACGCCTTGCTCGGGTCCAGTAGCCCCGGGGGGATGATCTCCTTGCCCTCGTGGGTGAGCCCTTCCTTGGCGATGCGGCCCCGCACCATGCGCATGGCGAGCTGGCCGTTGAGGTGCCCCTGGTGCTGGCGATCCACGACGTTGATCCAGAGGTCCGGGTCGGATCCCAGGGAGAGCGCGACGGTGTCGAAGTCCTCCTCCGAGAAGCCGATGAAGTCGACGGCGACGCCCACGTACTTGTGCCGGTTGCACATCTCGGCGAAGTAGCCGTCCTGCCCCTCCCGCTTGGAGCCCAGCAGGCCGTGGCCGTTGGCGAGGATGCCGTGCTTTTCCCCGCTCTCCACGCTCTTGGGCACCAGCAACAGCACCTCGTACTCGGCCTCCCCGTTCTGCTTGGGGAGCCCGTCGTCGCCGCGGACCATCTTCGCCCCGGGGCCGGGCTTGTCCATGTAGAGCGGCACCTTCATGTTGAGGATGACCCGGGCCCGGAGCTTGTCGCTGATCCCCTCGGTCTCCACCGCCTTGACCGTGTAGGTGGGCCCCATCTCCCCCACCTTCGCCAGGGCGTCGTCGCGCATGTGGAGCAGCCACCGGGTGTTCACCTCGCGGCTGGCGGTGGAGTAATCCCAGGCGATCTGGAGGGAAGACCGCTCGATACCGGCCTTCTCCAGCCGCTCGAAGATATCCTTGTAGGCCTCGCGGCGGCTCTCGATGGCAGCCTGGTTCGTGGGCGTCCCGTCCCGGAGCGCCTGGAACGCCGGGGCCGGGGGCAGCGCCTTGCCCTCCGCGTCGACCACGTTCCGGATGGCGACGATGTAGCGGGTGGCGTCCTTGAGCCGGACCACCGGGCGGATCATCAGCGCCGACTCCTCCGCGCGGATGTCCGGGTTCGGGTTGGACATGTCCAGCTCGGCGAAGTGGGGGATAAGCTCCCCGGTCTCCGCGTCCAGCAGGATCGTCGGCGAGGTGGTCTTGAGCGAGTCCTCGATCCTGTCGTACGCCGGCAGCCCCGTCACCGTCGCTCCCCGCAGGAAGTAGAGCGGAGCTTGCCCCGGCGAGAAGCCATCCTGGGTGTAGAAAAGCTCGGGGCGGATCGCCTTCTCCTCCGGCTTCCCCTGGCGGAACACCGGCAGCGCCTTCGCCCCGAACTCGACCCGCTTGCCGGACGGCATCTTCGCGTCGTCGACCAGGTAGTAATTCGAGGGGAAAGGGAAGCCGCAAAAATCCGGGGAGAGCACGTCGCAATCCGGGTGCGCCTCCCCCTGCAAGGGGCCCGGCGAGGAGCCACCCGCGCCCTTGTTCTCGTCCTCGTCCGAGTCACCGCAGCCAAACGCAAGGAGCGCCGAGAGCCCCGCCAGAGCCAGCCATCGCTTCATGGGTCGGCAGGATACCTCAGAGGCGAAACTCGAAGGACTTCTCTTCGCCCTGGGCCCCCAGTTCGACGGAGAACCCGTAGACCTTGGGCCCCACCCGGGCCCCCACCCGCACCTTGATCGGCAGCCGGGCGCCGTTGGTCTTCTCCAGCTTGAGGGTGGCCCGGTAGACCCCGCGGAGCGGCTCGGCGTCCGGCTCCAGGAAGACATTTTCCATGTTCTGCCCCCGGCACCGGCGGTCGTTGCCGGGGCAGTCCCGGTCCTTGGTGAGGCCGGAGCCGGTGAGGCTGCCGGGCTTGGCCAGATCACCCACCGGGTCCACGAGGAGCAGGTCGACGTCCGCCTCGTCCTCGGCCCAGGCGGCGGCCACCTGGATCGCCCCCGAGTTGACCCCGCACCCCTCGTCGATCAGGCCGTTGCAGTTGTTGTCCACGGCGTCGAAGCAGAGCTCGTGGGCGCTGGTGACGCAGGTGGTCTCCAGCAGGATGCCCGGCGGAGGGCTGAAGGCGGAGGCGGAGGCGGCCGCCTCCGGCGAGGAGGCCGCCGGACGCAGCGAGATGGGGGAGGCGCAGGCGGCCACCGCCGCCAGCGCCAGCGCCGCCGCGGCCCGCTCACTTCGGCGGGAGGATGTTGACGCCATCCGGCTTGGCCTGAGGCTTCTCGGGGATCTTCTCCCCGACGACGCTCTTCGGGTTCATCAGCTCGAAGAGGGCGCGCTTCGCCAGCTCGCCGGTCTCGCCCTTCTCCTCCTTGAGGGCCATGAGCGAGCCCTGTTCCCGCATGAACTTCAGGGTCTCCACGGCGCCCTTCTTCGCCGCCGCGTCGCCCTTCCTGGCGATGTCGATCAGCCGGAAGCGGAGCACCACCCGGGTCATGGAGCGAGGGCCGTTGTCGAACTCCAGGTTGTTGAACTGGGCGCCCAGCCGCAGGCGGCCCCACTCCTGGAGCGAGTCGCGCACGCGGGTCTTGGCGATGGCCTCCGCGTTGTTCACCCAGCGGTAGATGCGGCCCTTGTAGAGGTCCTCGTCGGACCAGTACCCGAAGGAGTTGAAGTACACGTCCTTCAGGTCGTCGAGCGCCTCCTGGGAGCCGTTGTTGTACATGGCGACGGCCCGTGCCGCACCTTCCTCCGAGCCGCCGATGATCAGCGCCAGCGCCGCGTCGTTCATCAGCGTCGTGTCCTTCATCTTCTCGAAGAGGGCCGCCTCGGTGGCCTTGTCGACGCCGGGCCAGCCGATGGCGCGGGCCACCTGCCTCCGCAGCGCCATGTCGTAGTCCTTGGTCAGCATCCCCAGCAGCTCCGGCGCATGCGCGGGCGCCGGGTGGCGGATCAGCGTCTCCATCAGGCACGCCCGGATAAATTGCTTCTTCGGATCCGTGCTGGTGAGCGCCTTCGCCTTCGCCACCACGTCCTTCATCCCCGCGTCGTCCGAGGTCCAGGCGAGCGCGCGGCACGCCTCCTCCCGCGCCCCCTCGTTTTGCTTCTCGTCCTCGATCAGCTTCACCAGCAGCGGGAACGCCTTCTTGTCCCCCCACTGAGCGAACCCCTGCGCCGCCCCCACGGACAGCCCGCGCACCACCATGCCTCGCATGGAGATCCCGGCCCCCACCATTCCCTCCTGCGTGATGTCGTCCTTCGGATCGCGCCGGTTGAGCTGCTTGTCCAGGATGCTCCACCCGCTGTCATCCTTCGTCCACCCCAGGTACCTCAGCGCGCTCGGCGCCGTCTCGAACTCCTGCGGGAACGCCCCGGACTCCCCGTCCTTGGGCATGGGCCTGTTCGGCGACGCCCACTTGCGCAGATCCGGCAGGATCTTCTTCGACCCCACCGCGGCCAGGAACCTCAGCGCATTCGCATGCGGCTGCGGGCGATCGTGGGCCCAGAACAACGCCCCCTCCTCGGCGTCGTTGCGGAGCTGCTCCGCCTTGTCCGGGTGCAGCACCGCCAGATCCGCCAGCATCCGCGCCGACACCACCCGCTCCAGGTCATCCCTGACCCGCTCCGGGTCCTTCTGCTTGTCGTAGATCTTGGTCGGATCCATCTTCAGCCGCTCGCCGAGGTACTTGGCGGCGCGGGGGTCACCGATCTCCGCCAGCCTCAGGGCGGCCTCGGTCATCCAGTGGGGATCGGGCTTGGTCTCCAGGAACTTGACCAGGTGATCGGCGGCGCGCGGATCCGCCAGGATACGCAGCATGTTGAAGATCTGCTGGGTCTGGTGCTTGTTGACCTCGTAGGGCTCCTTCTGCACCGACGGCAGCGCCAGCACCAGGCCCACGCCGCCGATGCCGTCCCGGAGCCCTTCGAGGAAGGCCTGTCGCTCGTCCTTGTTGGCGCGCATCAGCGCCTCGAGCAGCGGCTTGAGCGCCGACGGATCGCCGATCTTGCTCAGGCCGTTGGCGGCCTCCCGGGCGACCTCGATGTCCTTGTCGCCGACCAGCTTGATCAGCTTGTCGAGGTACTTCTTGTCGCCGGTCTTCGACAGGATGCTGGCGACGAGCTGGCGGAGCCCGACGTTCTCGTCCTCGGAGAGCGCGGCCCACTCGTCCGAGGTGGCCATGCGGGCGAAGGTTTCCACGTCGAAGGCGCGCCCACCGCCGACCCGCTGCACCCCCGCGAGGTGCCCCTTCTTGTAGCTATCCAGGATCTCCTTGAAGAGGGATTTCTCGTTGAGGTGCGCCAGCGCCCAGGCGATCTGGGGGCGATCCGAGTCGTTTGCCTCCTTGAGCGCCTTCATCAGCGCCGTGCGCCCCACGTCTGCCGCCTGGGGCTGTACCGACGCCAGCACCTGCGCCGCCACGCCCCGGACCCGGTGGTCGACGTTCTCGAGGGCCTTCGCCGCGATCATTGGCAGGTCCTTGTCTTCGAGGAAGTAGAGCTGTGTCAGCGCCTCCTGCTGCAGCTCGAAGCTCCCCCCCTCCGCGAGCTGCTTCCACTTCGGCACCTGCTCCGCCTGCGGCAGGACGTAGATATCCTTCTTGATGTTGCTGATCTGCTCCGTCGTCAGCTTCTTCTCCGACGACTGGGTCGCCAAATAGCCGGCAGCGCCGGCCCCAACCAGCAGCAACACGCCCACCAAAACCGCCGCCGGCTTGAAGCGGCCTGACTTGAAATCGCCCTCGTCGACGCTGCTCATTGCCCGCGACCATAGCGAATCTTCCCCTCCCCCCCAACTCTTCTCGCCCGCGCCCCGGCGTCTCACCGTGCCAGGCGAATTTTTCCGTGGTTCTTCACCCACCCCCGGGTGCCTTGCAGCAACGGAAGCCGATCTCGTAGCTCCGCCACCCGCTCGGGTGGTTGTAGTTGGCGTAGTCGCAGGTCGGCGTATGAGGAGGTCGGAAGCATTTCCCCCAGAAGCACCCCATGGCCACGTGATCGTGGTTCTTCTCGTGGGTGCGCGTCCTCCGGACCCACTCGGCCACGTTCCCGGTCGTGTCCATCACGCCCTCCGGCGACGCGCATCCTGGTCGTTTCCCGCTCGGATCGCGCTGGTCGAGCCGCTCCACCTCTGCCTTCGCCTCCGCCGACGGCCACCTCGCCAGCTTGCCCCAGGACGGGTTCTTCCATGTGCCGTCGTCGTTGCAGACGCCCTCCTTGTAGGAGGTTCCATAGGGAAAGAGCTGCCCCTTTGGCCCCCCGCAGGAGCGGATCCACTCGTCCTCGGTGCAGAGCCGCTTCCCGCGCTCGCTGCACCACGCCTCTGCCTCCGGGGCGCTGGCCATGACGATGGGTTTTTCCCCCTCCTGGTTGGGCGCCTCGAAGCGATCGATGCACACCCGACCGGCCAGCACCATCCCTGCCGGGCAGGGCCCCGGGGGCGCCGATGCCTCCGCGCTGGAGGAGGCCGCCGGGGGGGCAGGCTCCGGGGCCCCGGAGGTCACCGGGGGGGGTGACGAGGACGAGGCGGCGGGCTCCGCGGTCACCGCGGGGGGTGAGGCGGCGGGGGCGACGGTTGGGGACGTGACCGGAGCCGGTGATGTGCCGCACGCCCCGAGGAGCAGCGCCAGCCCGATCCATGCGGACGTCCCGCTTCCGCCCCCCCCTCTTCCCTCCAGGGAGAAGGTGGTCGGTGGGGGTGAGGTCATTTCCTCCGCTCGAGGATCTCGAAGCGGGTGCTGTCGCCCTGGACCATCTTCACCGAGTCGTCGCCGAGGAAGGTGTAGAATTCCAGGCCACCCTGGGGGTTGACCTCGTCCCAGACGCGGATGGTGATCTGGTTGTTCTCCTCCTTGATGACCTCGTAGGGGCGCTCCAGGACGAGGCGGTTGGGGGGGGCCTTGGTGGTGCGTTTCTTGGGGGAAAATTCCGTCCAGGAGAGGGCGACCTCCTCGACGGTCATCTTCCGGGCCTTGGCGGCGCGCTTCTCGCTTTCGTTCTTGGCGTTCTTGAGGGCGGCCTCGGCCTTCTCCAGTTCGGCCTTGTACTCAGCTTCCTGGGCGGGGGTGACCTTCTTGAACCATTTGCCCCCCTGGAGCCGGTCGCGCAGCTTCTTGTCCCCGGTGAGCTTGACCGGCGGCTCGGGAGCGGCGCTGGCCTCGGGGGCCAGGGTGGAGGAGGCGGCGCTGGCCCAGGGAGGAGGAGCCGAGGGCTTCGGGGTGCCCATGGCTTCGAGGCGTTTCTTCTTGTCGTCGTCGTCGCAGCCGGCCAGCGCCGCCAGCAGCACGAGAGGAACCAGGAGCGAGCGTTTGTTCACGAGTTCACCCGGGGTGCTAGGGTACACCATCGTAGACCGCGCTCCGGCGGAGGACCACGAGGGAGCGAGGGGTCAGAGGAAGTTCCCGATGACCGCGAAGCGGAACAGGTCGACGGACATGACCCCCTGGAAGGCGCTGTCGGTGATCAGGATCTCGGTGCCCAGGGCCGGGTGGTAGACCATCGCCTGGGGCGCCACCTGGACGGAGCCTCGCCCCAGGTTGATCTCCAGGGCGCGGAAGCCTCCGGTGGTGGACCAGGTGAAGGCCATGCCGCGGCGGCTGGGCTGGGAGCCCTCGTAGATCAGCGAGAAGAAGTAGGGGTTGTGGAAGGTGTAGGGGTCGTCGTGGGAGCGGGGGGTCGTGTCGCGGGCGCCGTTGATCGCCGGAACCTCGTAGATCCGGCTGGTACGCGTGAGGAAGGAGGCGTCGCACAGCTCGCCGCTGCTGGCGTCGACGCCGAGGAAGACGCAGCGGCCATCCGGGCCGAGGGTGGTCCGGTGGAGGTAACCGGAGGCCGATCCAACGGCGATCCAGGTGGCGCCCCCGCGGATCTGGTAGCTGGTCAGCGTGGGGAAGCAGCAGTCCGGGTCCAGGGGGGCGCCCCCGCGGGTTGGATCCGGGACGGTGACGGGGGCCCCCGGTGGCGCCTGGGGATCGAGGGGATCGATGAGCAGCCGGTCGTGGTAGACCTCCCGGATGCGGAAGCTCCGGTTGGGGGTGGGCGCCTGCGCGGTGCCGAAGGCCGCCCGGCACCGGAGGAAGCTGCACTGATCGCCCACCGACGACCAGTAAGGATCCTCCTCGTCGAGCAGCTCGTTGGAGATCTCGACCCAGTCGGCGTGGACGCGGGCGAAGGCGTCGAGCTTCTGGAATTCCTCCCGCGGGTAGATCCGGTGGCCGTCGAGGCGGGCCAGCCGCTGATCGTGGATCCCCAGGTAGCAGAAGTTCCCGCTGGGATCGTAGAGCCCCCGCTTCGCCGGGTCGCTCTCCCGGAACAGGAGCCTCCCCACCTTGCCCGCCGTCCCCGGGATCACCCCCTCGTAGACCGCCGCCCAGTCCTGGGTGAGCGCCGTGCGGGGCTCGCGGGTGTCCGGGACAAGGAAGTTCCGCGTGGCCAGCGCCGGGTTCGCCTCCAGCGGCGTGCCGTCCTGGAGCGTCCAGCCCCGGTCCGCCTCCGGGGCGGGGCCCAGCATCTTCGGGTTCTGCCTGGCCTCGTCGCTGGCGTCGTCCTGGTCGGTGCGGAGCGCCGCGCTGTTCACGCTCAGCGTCGGTAGCGCGATCGACGGGGCGTTGCGCCCCAGCGTGTCGCTGCTGACGAGGTAGTTCCGGCTGCGGATCTCGTGGCGCACGACGGCCCGGCAGGTCACCTCACCGGAGGCGTTGGGGGAGCTGCTCAGGCTGGACACGCAGGCGACGCAGGCGCCGCTCTCGTCCCGCTCGCCGCAGGTGTCGTCGCAGCCGGTGGCCCAGTCGGGCAGCGAGAGGTCGGGCCGGGGTCGGCGGCAGGCCGCGTCCAGGTCGTCGACGTCGATGACCACGAGCTGGCCCGTGGTGAGCGCCGCGAGCCCGAAGGTCCCCCGGAGCTGGAAGGGCCCCGCCCCGCTGGAGAGGTCGCTGTTGGGGGCATAGGCAGCCCCCGGCGCGCTGGGATCCGACGGGTCGCAGCGCAGGTTGGGGATCTTCACGCCCTCGCTGTCGTAGGGGAAATAATCCTGCTGGATGAAGAGGAGATCCTGGACGGGGGCGCCGAGGCTGAGACGGTCGCGGGGCGAGAAGGGGAAGTACTCGGGGCGGCTGCGGACGAGGGGGGTGCGGGCGCTGGCGTCGGTGGAGACGTCGAAGACCATGACGGAGCCGTTCTGGTCGTCGACGGCGTAGAGGTAGCGCTTGTTGTCGCTGGTGACCGGGCTGACGGCCAGGGAGCGCGTGACGACGGGCCTCCAGGGCTGATCGAAGGAGGACGGGAGCAGCGGGGGCAGGGCGGCAGGAGCGCAGGGATCCGAGACGTCGAGGGCGTGGATGCGAGGGGTGGCCTTGTCGGCGATGTAGAGGGTCCCCTCCGCCCGGGCAAAGGCCGCAGGGAAGGAGCGCTGGGAGGCCGGGTAGTCGACGTTCTTGGGAGCACGCACCGGGCAGACGCTCGCCTGGGAGGTGGCGGGGCGAGCGGGGCACTCGTCCCCCGGCGGAGGCTCCCCAGGGAGCACGGCGGCGTCCGCGGAGGCGTCGAGCTGGAAACGCCGCTCGATGGGGCACGGATCGAAGCTGCCCGGGGGCCGGTCGAGGAGCGCCTGGGCGTCGACGAGGAGCAGTTCGCCCTCGGTGGGGAGCGCCACCAGGAGCTTCCGGGCGCCAGGGCGCTGCTGCTCCTGGGACAGGTCGCCGTTGGGATGCGCCGGGTCGCCCTGGTCGCCGAGGGTATCGACCGCGTAGTTTGGCCCCGGACAGAAGCCCTCGTGGGGGGACACCAGCAGGGTCATCGCGCCGGGGCGCGCGGGGAGCGAGCAGGCAGGCCAGGAGAGCAGGGAGGGGCGATCCAGCAGCTTGTGGGAGGGGAGCGCGTAGAGGCCGAAGCGGTTGGCCTCCGCCGAGGCCACGAAGGAGGCGGTGCTCTCCGGGGTGGTCACGATGTCGACCGGCTGGGCGCCGACCTGGAGGAAGTTGTACCCCGGCGACGAAGGGTTGGTATCGAGGACGGAGGTGCTGGGGACGTCCAGGAGCACCACCTCGCCCCGCGTCGTCTGGTTGACCAGCGCGTAGAGCCGCGGCTCGTGGCGCGAACCGTCCGGGCGCTCCACCAGGCGCCGGGCCTGGCAGTCCTCCAGGGAGTAGCCCACCCGGTCCGGGGCGCCGAGGTCGAGGCAGAGCAGCGACAGCTTGCCGGAGCGCTCCAGGGAGCGGAGCGGGACGCTGGCGGGGGTCTGGGAGCAGCTCGCCAGCGCGAGCGCCAGGAGCGCCCCTCCCGGCAGGAATCGGAGCAGACGTCGGGGGCGCATGGCTCCTCAGGACTCGCGGGGTGGCGTGGGGATGCCGACGCTGGCGACGAGGGTCAGGTAGGTGGCAGGGTGGCGCATGTCGAGATCGAGGACCGCAAGGTAAGAGTCGGTGAAGTGGGCGAGGTAGGCGTAGTTGGAGGCTCCGTCGGGGGCCCCGATCCCTGGGTCGAAGGCGATGGCGGAGGGACCGCGTCCGGTGGTGATCACCGCCTCGATGGCGGCGGCCTCCGGGTCGTAGACGTAGAGCAGCCGCGCGTCGAAGCACAGGATGAACGCCCGGGGGCGCTTTACCCCCTTGGTATCGACGATGTGCCCCAGCCGGACCCGCGACGCCCCCTGCGCGAGCGGGATCATCGTCCCAAAGGAGACGACGTCGCTCACGCCGAGCTGGCTCACCGCCCCCGTCGCCCTGCCCACCAGCAGCGATGGCGGCGTGCGGTTGGCCACGTAGATGTCCACCGGGACCCCGGCGCAGCCCGCGAGGCACTCCTTGTCGCTGTCGGAGCAGGCGCCCTCGCAGCTCTGGCGCAGCCCGGGGTCGACGGCGATGCTCCGCGAGTCGAAGCCGCCCGCGTTGGTGGTGATCCCTGAGCGACCCGTCAGCGCCAGGAACGGCCTGGCCGGCGCCGAGAGGCAGTCGTCGTAGTACCGCACCACGTCGATCTGCGCGGCGTTCCGGTAGCCGACCAGGAAGGCCGGCGCGTAGGGGATCTCCTCCGGGTAGAGCGCCGCCAGCCTGGGCATCGGCAGCGCCGCGACGCCGGTCACCCCGGAGGGCAGCCCCCCGAGGACGAAGGAGAGGATGGGCGAGGGCGGCAGCTTGGCGCACCGGGAGGAGAGCCCGGGATCGCCGCTGCTCCAACCGTTGAGCAGCAGGCTCACCGCCCCGGAGGTCTGGTGCGTCACCAGCACCGCGTCGGTTCGATCGCTCACCGCCAGCTCGAAGGGCTCCCCGGGGAGCGTGAGGTCGCGCAGGTTGGTCGACCGGTCGATGCCTGCCCGGTACCCGTCGGCGCACCGCCGGCTTGTCCCCTGGCCGCAGTCGAGCCGGAAGGACTGCGGTCCCTCGTCCTCGTCGTCATCCACGGCAAGCCAGGTCAGCGAGGGATCCCCCCGCACCGGGATCAAGAGCCTCGCCTCCGTCCGGGTCTCATCCGATCCAGGAGGGCGCTTGATCACCCGCACATCCGCCCCGAACGCGCCGATGTCGACGCTGGCCCGCACCAGGCTCCCCTGGCCATCCGGCGGGGCGTCCAGGTCGATGGGCGCGCAGGGGCCCGGATAAAGGAGGGAGTCGCTAGGAGAGTTCACCCCCAGGCCTCCCGCCTGGCAGTCGACCCCGCTAAGGTCGAGCGAACCCCCGTTTTCCCCCACGAAAGCAGGGCGAATCTTGAGCACCATGGCCCGGAGCCGCCCCAGGTCGAGGGCCTGGACCGTCCCGGCTCGGTACTGGAGATCGAAGTCGCTGTTGACGACGAAGAGGGCCTTGCCTCCGGGGGAGGTCGCCACCCCGGTGGGAAAGTAGAAGCGACGTTCGGGAGGAGGGAGCCCCTTGTCGGTGTCGAAGCAGCCAGCGATCGACAGGAGCGCTGCCCCGAAGAACCCCAGGCCCGGCGCGTATCGCCGGAGCGACGGCCCAAAGGGAAGGAGAAGGGAGGGGCGACGGCTCATTCGAGGGGGGAGCCTAGTCGCGCTCATTCGGGTGGGGAAGAGGGTCGCTCAGATAAGCTCGACCACGATGACCCCACGACGTTGATCCTCCTCGTCGTCGATGTCACGCTCGGTGCGGCGGGCCGGGGGGACGGCGGGGTAGTCGATGGGGAGCTCAAGCCGTGGCTGCTCGGCCGTGCGCCGCCGTTGATCTTCTTCCTCGCGTTTGCGGATCTGCTCGATGATGAACGGGGGCAGCATGACGAGCCTCCAAGGTCCCGCGGGGGCGGGGGTGAGTGGGGAGCGAGGGGGTACGTAGGGCCTGACCACGAATCTAGCAACAGCCGTACCCAGGTCAAGATCCGGGCCCTTGCGGCGAGAGCCGATGTGCTAGGGTCGCCGGGCTCGTGGAGCCCCTCGTCATCCTGCGCCGCCGCGCCTTGCCGTCGCCTCCCCGGGGGCGCCGCTGGCCCCTGGGGGCCTTGATTTTTTTCCTGACATTTGTCCGAGCCGGGGTGGCCTTCGCCCAGTCCTTCGCCCTGCGTGAGGCCGGCTGGGAGGGGGCCAAGGGCCTCGTCGACCTGGCCCGCCAGGAGCTGGGGGAGACCCGCGTGCTCGCCGCCAACCGCATCGACTGGGCCTCCCTGACGCCCGCCGACGGGCTGCTGATCCTCCACCCCGAGAGCGCCCCCGATGGGGAGGAGCTGGCCGCCTTCCTGCGGGCGGGGGGTCGGGGCGCCGTGGTCGACGACTTCGGCGTCGGGGATCGGGTGCTGGCGCGCTACCAGATCAAGCGAATTTCTGCGCCAAAGAAGCCCCTCTTTGCCCTCCGGGGGAACCCGGCCCTCGCCCTGGCTGAGCCCGTCAACGAGGTGGTCGCCGGGCGCCGCGGGGGCGTCCACCCGGTGGTGGCGGAGGTGGACCGCCTGGTGACCAACCACCCGACCGGGCTGATCCACCCGGACCTCTCGACGGTGCTCAAGATCCGTGCCGCCGGCGAGGCGGACTGCGCCCTTGCCGTCGCCGGCCAGGTCGGCAAGGGCCGCCTCTTCGCCATGGGCGACCCGTCCGCGCTGATCAACCTGATGCTCCGCTACCGGGGCAACCGGGCCTTCGCCGTCGGGCTGGTCCGTTACCTCGTCGACGACGACAGCTGGGGCGCCCGCCAGGGGAGGCTGGTGATCGTCTCCAACCGCTTCGAGGAATCGGGGGTGTACGGGGCCGACTCCACGGCGACCCGCGAGTTGCGGGAGTGGCTGCGCTCCGCCCGGTCGGAGGTCCAGCGAATCGGGGCCGAGGGCCTCCCCCGGGGCGTCGCCTTCGCCCTCGCCGTCGCCTGCGTGGCGGGCCTGGTGCTCTGGGGGCTCTCGGTGAGCGGTCGGGTCTACCGGCCTCCCACCCCCCGCTTCGCCCGGGGCCTCCCCCTGGTCGGCCAGGGCGGCGTCGCCGGTCGCGCCGCGGTCCTCGCCGCCGAGAGCACCCACCGGGGCCTCGTCCTCCTGGAGCAGAAGGACGCCTTCGTCGAGCGCCTCGGGGGGCTCCTCGGCCTGGATCGCCCCCCCCACCCCGCCGTCGCCGTCGAGGAGCTGGCCCGCCGCAAGCTGATCGACGGCGTCGCCCTGATCGAGCTGAAGAAAATGGTCGCTGAGATGACGAGAGTGGAGACCGCCGTGAGTTCCGGGCAGCCCGTGCGCGTGACGCGCCAGACCCTCGAAGGGGCCGAGCGCCTCGCCGAGACGATCCTGACGTCCATCGAGGAGCAGCTCCGCTCCCGGGAGGCTGCTCGATGAGCGGCGCGCTGCAGCCGGGCGAGGTCCAGGCGGCCCGCGAGCGCCTCGACGCCCTCCGCGGCGAGGTGAGCCGTGTCTTCATCGGCAGCCCTCGCATCACCGAGCTGATGCTCGTCGCGCTCCTTGCGCGCGGTCACGTGCTCCTCGAAGGCGTTCCTGGCGTCGCCAAGACCACCCTCGTCAAGGCCTTCGCCGTCGGCCTCGGCTGCACCGTGCGCCGCATCCAGTTCACCCCGGACCTGCTACCCGCCGACATCACCGGCACCTACGTCCTCTCCCCCAAGGAGGGCGCCTTCACCCTCCGCCCCGGCCCGGTCTTCGCCAACGTGGTGCTCGCCGACGAGATCAACCGCGCCCCCGCCAAGACCCAGGCCGCCCTCCTGGAGGCGATGCAGGAGCGCCAGACCACCATCGACGGCGACCGCTTCGAGCTCCCCAACCCCTTCCTTGTCCTGGCCACCCAGAACCCCGTCGACCTCGAGGGCACCTACCCGCTGCCAGAGGCCCAGATCGATCGCTTCCTCGTCCGCGTGCTCGTCGGCTACCCCGCCGCCAAGGAGGAGGTCGCCATGCTCCGCACCCACAACGCCTCCCCCCCGGAGATGCGCCGCGTGCTGACCGGCGACGAGGTGCTCGCGCTCCAGGCGATCGCCGCCCGCGTCCATGTCGAGGAGGACCTCCTCGAGTACGCCGCCGCCCTCGCCGCCTTCACCCGCTCCCACCACCACGTCGTCCTCGGCGTCTCTCCCCGCGGCACCCTCGGCCTCGTCCAGGCCGCCAAGGCCATGGCCGTCCTCCAGGGCCGCACCTACGCCAGCCCCGACGACTTCCAGGCCCTCGCCCCCTCCGTCTTTGCCCACCGCCTCGTCATGGTGCCCGAGGTCGAAGGTGACCCCAAGGCAAGGGAAGCGGTGATCTCCGAGGCCCTCGCCCGGATCGGCTACCGGCGCGCGGTCCGGGCGGTCTGATGAAGCTCTACCCCACCCAGACGGCCTTCCACCTGGCGGTGGCCGGGGGCGCGGTGGTCGCCGCGGGCCTGGTGACCGCCCAGCCCGCGGTGGTCGCCTGGGGAGCCGCCCTGCTGGTGGGGGTCAGCGTCGCCAGGGCCGCCACCCTGGTCTCCGTCGCGCGCATCCGGGCCGCCGGCTTCGAGATGCTCTGGAGCTCCCCGCAGCGTAGCCTCATCTTGGGCCGGGGCGAGGCCGTCGAGCTCCAGGCGGAGGTGCGCAACCGGGACACGCTGGCCGCCCGCTACGTCGGCCTGCGGGTCATCGCCTCCAGCCAGCTCGACGTGCAGATCGAGCCGGCGGAGGGGGAGGTTCCGGCCTCCGGCAAGCTGATGGCGACGGTGCGCGTCCGGGGGCCGCGGGTGGGCAAGCACGGGATCTTCGGCCTCGCGCTGGAGGTCCGCGGGGCGCCGGGGCTCTTCGAGGTCCCCCTCACCTTCGCCAACCCCTTCGGGCTGGACGTCCGGCCGGCCTCGTACCCGTCCGCGCTCCGCTCGCCCCGGGGTGGCCGGACCCGCCTCGCCTCCGACGGCGGTGCCACCGGGCGCTCCGCGGGGGAGGGCTCCGACCTCCGGGAGGTGCGCGAGTACATCCCCGGGGACCCCTTCAAGCGCATCGCCTGGAAGGCCTCCGGGCGCCGGGGCAAGCTGATGGTCCGGGAGATGGAGCACGAGGAGCGGGCCCTGGTCTGGGTGCTCCTCGACGCCTCCGTCGAGCTGTGGGCCGGCCCGGTCGGCGCGGCGCCCCTCGACGGGCTGATCGACGACGCCGCGGCGCTGGTGGATCGCCACCTGCGCCGCGGGGACAAGGTGGGGGCCGCGGCGTCCCAGATTAGCGCTCGATCGTCGACTTCGGCCACGACTCGCGGTGTTGGCGCGAAGGGAGCCACGGTGCGGCTCGATACTGCCAGTGGCGTGAGAAGCGCCAGGCCGAGCATGGGGAATGATCGCCGTCCGCGTGCTCCC
>CAZSDX010000031.1:0-23240 GCA_964605685.1 uncultured Polyangiaceae bacterium | reverse complement strand
GCCGCCGCGGCGCTCGACGCCCGGCGCGGGCGCGAGGCCATCCTGGCGCTCCGCGACGCCGCCCGGGAGGCAGGCGCCGCCGTGGTGGTGGTCACCCACGACGCGCGTATCCTCGACGCCTTCGACCGGACCATCGAGCTGGAAGACGGGCAGCTCGTCGCTCCGACGCACGGATGACAGTAGTGTCACTCGTGACATGTCAATCCTGTCATGTCTGGCGTTGTGCCCCTGAATTTCCCTGATTTTTCCTGTGGTCCTGGGGTTGCTGAGGGGAGCGAAGACGGCGCGTGTGCGCCGCGTTCCCTGGAGAACGCTCATGGACCCAAGTGAAAGGATGCGTCCGCCGTGGCGGCGCCGGGGCTGGTCCCCTGGCGTGCGGTCCGGCGATCCGTTGGACCCCTGGCCGGGAGGGCGGCCATGAACGGGGCAGTGATGTCGCTGGTGCTGTTCACCTTCGTGACCGGGGTGGGGGCGCTGCTCCTGCTGGTGTGGTCGCTGACCCGGGGGAAGGTGGCCTGGAGCAAGGACGGGGCGAGGGTGATCTTCGACGCGGGGGAGGAAGGGCAGGTGGAGGAGCCCTCCGCGCAGGAAGGGGAGGTGGCCTCGCTGGCGGAGGCGATGGCCCGGGAGGGGGGAGCCGGGAGCCGGAGGTTGGCCCGGGACATCGAGGCCCGGAGGGCCGCGGACACCTCCTCCCGGGGGCCGGTGCTTGCCTTCCTGTGGTCGGCGGTGTTCTGGCTGGTGGTGGGGTCGGTGCTGGGGCTGGTGGCCTCGTTGAAGCTGACGTTCCCGGACTGGCTGAACCAGCATGCGGCGCTGACCTTCGGGAGGATCCGCCCGCTGCACCTGAGCATGGTGATCTACGGCTGGGCGTCGATGGCGGGGGTGGCGGTGGCGCTGTGGTTGATGCCCCGGCTGGCGCGGCGTCCGCTGCGGGGGGGGCGCTTCGCGGAGGCGGGGGTGAAGGTATGGAACCTCGGGATGGTGCTGGGGGTGCTGGCGCTGTTCGGGGGCTGGACGGACGGGGTGGAGTGGCTGGAGTACCCGTGGCCCATCGACGCGCTCTTCGTCGTGGGCGGGGCGCTGGCGGGGGTTCCGGTGCTGCTGACGATGCTGGGGCGGAGGGCCGAGCACCTCTATGTCTCGGCCTGGTACCTGGGGGCGGCGTTCCTCTGGTTTCCCACGCTGTTCCTGGTGGGGAACCTGCCGTACCTGCACTTCGGGGTCGAGCATGCGACGGTGAACTGGTGGTTCGCCCACAACGTGCTGGGGCTCTGGCTGACGCCCATCGGGCTGGCCTCGGCGTACTACTTCATCCCCAAGGTGCTGGGGCGGCCGGTGTTCTCCTACGGGTTGAGCGTGGTGGGGTTCTGGAGCCTGGCGCTTTTCTACAGCCAGGTCGGCATGCACCACCTGATCGGGGGGCCGGTCCCCACCTGGCTGGTGAGCGTCTCGGTGGTGCACAGCGTGATGATGTTCGTCCCGGTGGTCGCGGTGGCGATCAACCACCACTGGACGATGAAGGGGCGCTTCGGGATGCTGCGCCACTCGCCCACGCT
Source organism: uncultured Polyangiaceae bacterium (assembly GCA_964605685.1). Taxonomy (GTDB): domain Bacteria; phylum Myxococcota_A; class Polyangia; order Polyangiales; family Polyangiaceae; genus JANWXX01. The sequence continues at coordinate 21,681 of CAZSDX010000031.1, read as the reverse complement.
GCGCTTCGTGGTGCTGGGGGCGATGATGTACACGCTGACCTCCTTCGAGGGGTCGCTCCAGTCGCTCCGGACCATCAACCGGGTCACCCACTTCACCCACTTCACCGTGGCGCACGCCCACTTCGGCGTGTACGGCTTCGTGTCCTTCGCCCTCTTCGGCGCGGTGTACTTCCTCCTCCCGCGGCTCATCGAGCGGGAGTGGCCTCGACCCGCGCTGATCAAGGCCCACTTCTGGCTCGCGCTGTCCGGCATCCTCGTCTACGTCGTGGGTCTTTCGGTGGGGGGCGTGCTCCAGGGGCTCGCCATGCTCGATCCTGCCCGCGGCTTCATGGACTCGGTGGCGGTGACGATCCCCTACCTGCACGTCCGCACCCTCGGCGGCGCCCTGATGACCGCGGCGCACCTGGTCTTTGCCTACCACACCTGGCTGATGGCCACGCGCCGGGGTCCCGCCCGGGACACGACGCCCTGGTCTCCTGAACCCGCTCCTCTCGCGGAGGTGAGCCCATGAACCGCCCTGCCTGGATCCTCTTCGGTAGCCTCGGGGTGCTCCTGTTCACCTCGATCATCCTGGTCGCCGCGCCCTTCGCCCAGTTCAAGGCCATCCCGCCGGAGAGCGGGCTCGTCCCCTACACCATCGAGCAGGGACAGGGGCGCGAGGAGTACGTCTCCCTCGGGTGCGTCTACTGCCACAGCCAGCAGCCCCGGGATCGCTCCTTCGCCCCGGACGACGTCCGCGGCTGGGGGCGCGCCTCCTCCCCGGGGGACTACGCCTACGACTACCCCCACCAGCTCGGCACGATGCGCACGGGCCCCGATCTCTTCAACATCGGCGCTCGTCAGCCCAGCCTCGACTGGCACCTGACCCACCTCTACAACCCCCGCGCCGTCGTGCCGGGGAGCCTCATGCCGGCCTACCCCTTCCTCTTCGAGGAGAAGGCCCAGGCCGCGCCGGGGGACGTGGTGGTCAAGCTCCCCACCGGCTTCGCCCCCGAAGGAAAGTCGGTGGTGGCCCGGCCCCAAGCGCTCCACCTGATCGCCTACCTGATGGCGCTCGATCACACCTACCCCTCGGAGCTGATCGAGAAGGAGAAGCCAGCCACGGCGCAGAACTCCCGCGGAGGAAGGCCATGACAACCCTCGGATCTCGTCCCGGTCCCACCGCCCAGGAGCTCCGGGAGAACCCGGACCCGAGCGAGGCCCGGAACCCCCTCCCGGCGCTCTTCCTGATGTTCCTCGGGGGCATGACCGCCTTCGGGTTCTCCTACTTCACCTCCTTCGCCGGCCCGGATCTCGCCCACGGCGGCGACCAGCGCAGCCCCCAGGTGATCGCCCCCACGGAGCGCTCCGGCGAGGCGATCTTCAAGGCCTCCTGCGCCGCCTGCCACCAGGAGAGCGGCCTGGGCGTCGCCGGCGCCTTCCCGCCTCTCGCCGGCTCCCCCTGGGTCACCGGGGGAAAGCAGACGCCGATCTTCCTCCTGCTCCGCGGGCTCCAGGGCCCCATCGAGGTCAACGGGGCCACCTACAACAGCGTGATGCCCAGCTTCTCCTCCCTGAAGGACGAGGAGATCGCCAAGGTGCTCTCCTACGTGCGTTCGAGCTGGGGGAACCAGGCCCCGGAGATCACCGCCGAGGAGGTCGCCTCCCTGCGGAAGGACGAGCGCGCCCGCGGCGAGGCCTGGAAGGGCGGCGCCGAGCTGAAGCAGGCCCTCGGGGGGAAGTGACGATGACCTCGCCTTCCTCCTGCGTGATCGAGGTGGAGGGGATGTCCTGCTCATCCTGCGCGCGCGCCATCGAGGAGCAGGTCAAGAGGCTCCCCGGGGTGCACCACGCGGAGGTCAACTTCGCCCTCAAGACGCTCCACGTCTCCGCGGGGGAGGACGCCGCTCCGGAGGTCTTCGTCGAGGCGCTGCGGGAGCTCGGCTACGACGGCGCCCCACGCCGGGGGGAGCCCACCGGCGAGGAAGGAGAGGTCCGGGGCCTCGCGGTTCGCCTTGCCATCACCTCCTTCTTCGCCATGAACGCGATGCTCCCCGGGATGGTGGTCTCCTTCGACATGGCCCCCGGGGCGCCGGAGCGACCCCTGGCGCTGGCCAGCGCGCTCCTCTCCCTCCCGGCCCTCCTGTACGGCGGGGCTCCCTTCTACCGCCGAGCCTGGGCGGGCCTCTTCCGGGGGATCTTCGGCATGGATCTGCTGGTCTCCGTGGGCGTCGCCTCCACGGTGATCGCCTCCTTGCTGTCGCTGTATGGAGGGTCTGCTCTGACTTACTTCGATACCGCGGCGATGCTCGTGGCCTTCCTCCTGGTGGGGCGGCTGCTGGAGGCGCTGGCGCGGCGCCGGGGGGTGGACGCGGTGCAGGCGCTTCGGCGGCTGGCACCGCCGACCGCGAGGAGGCTTCAGGGCGCGAGGGAGGAGCAGGTCCCCGCGGAGGCGCTGCGGCCCGGAGATCGGGTGCGGGTGGGCGCGCAGGAGCGGTTCCCCGCGGACGGCCGCGTGATCTCCGGGCGCTCCGACGTGGAGGCCTCGCTGCTCACCGGGGAGTGGAGGCCCGTCGTGGTGGAGCCCGGGAGCCTGGTCCACGCCGGGACCCTCAACGGCCAGGGGCCCCTGGAGATCGAGGTCGAGCGGATCGTCGGGCAGCGCTCCATCGACCGCATCGCCCGGGATGTCGAGGCGCTGCTGGGCAGGCGGGCCCCGCTCCAGGCCCTGGCGGATCGGGCAGGAGGCTGGCTCACCGGCGGTGTCCTCCTGGTGGCCACCGTGACCGCCGCCTGGCTTGCGGCCCGGGGGCTCTCTGCGCCGGAAGCGTTGCTGCGGGGGGTGGCGGTCGTGGTCATTGCCTGCCCTTGCGCCCTGGGGCTCGCCACCCCGATGGCCCTCGTCGTGGCGGCGGGGCAGGCGGCCTCCCGGGGGCTGCTTTTCCGGGACGCCGACGCGATCGAGCGGGCCGCCATCGCCACCTCTGTCTTCCTCGACAAGACCGGGACGCTGACCGAGGGGCGCCCGGTGGTCCGGGAGGTCCATACGCGCCAGCCAGGGGAGGAGCCTGCCTTGCTCGCCCTGGCCTCCCGCCTGGAACAAGGGGTCGATCACCCCCACGCCTGGGCCCTCCGCGAGGCTTCTCTGCCGGCTGCCGTCGAGGGAACCTCCCGGGTGGAGCCCGGGCGCGGGGTGGTCTTCACCACCTCCGACGGCGTCGTGATGCTGCTGGGCCATCCTCGCTGGCTCCGGGAGCGAGGGGTGGACGTTCCTTCGCGGGAGCTCCCGGGAGCCTCGGTCGTCGCGCTGGCCCGGGGAGGGCGGTGGGAGGGCTCGATCTTCCTGGAGGATCAGCCGCGGGAGGGCGCACGGGAGGCCCTGGAGAGCCTGGAGGCGATGGGGCTCCCCCTGGCCATCCTGACCGGGGACGAGCCGGGGGCGGCGGAGCGGCTCGCCTCCTCCCTCGCGTTCCAGGGGCGCGTGCTGCCCTCGCTCTCGCCGGTGGCCAAGGCTCGGCAGATCCAGGAGGCCGTACGCCGGGGGGAACGGCCTGTTTTCGTTGGAGATGGCCTCAACGACGGACCGGCGCTGGCGGCGGCTCACCTGGGGGTGGCCGTCCAGGGGGCGACGGAGGTGGCCACCGCGACCGCGCACCTGGTGCTCCTGGGCGGGGGCCCCGGGAGGCTCCCGGAGGCGCTTCGGCTGGCCCGGCGAGCGCGGCGGGTGATGCTCCAGAACCTGGCCTGGGCCGCGGGCTACAACGTGCTCGCCATCCCCGCGGCGGTCGCGGGCAAGGTGACCCCGGCGCTGGCGGCCTTGCTGATGGCCCTCAGCTCCGTGTCGGTGGTCCTCAACGCGCTCCGGCTGTCGGCAAAGAGCCCCCCGCGGCCGTGATCGCCGTGGCGAAGCCTCCCCTGCTCTCCCCCCGCCAGCGAGCTCAGGTCGCCTTGGCCCAGAGGGTACAGTAGCCCTCCGGGTGGATGGTGCCCTTGACCACCTTGCAGCCGCCGCACTGCCCCTCCGCGGCGGCCTTGGTGTACTGGGAGCAGTTGCCGCACTTCTTCCCGGGTTCCTGCGATTTGTCCACGTACTTCACCGACTCGCGGACCTTCTTCTCGTCCTCCTTGAGGGAGGCGTCCTCGGCGCAGGAGAACTCCTTGGGCTTGCCGCCGCATGCGGCGAGCAGGCCCACGGAGGCCGCCGCGCCCACCGTCGACACCACGCTCAGAAAGACTCGCCTCGATACCTTCTCTGCTGCCATGCGATCTCCTTGGAGGCCACCATCGTGCCGCGGGTTGCTCGCCGCGGTCATCTTTGTGGCAGTGCCTCGCCCTTGTTGGGTCGCACGCGCCTGGTCGCAAGGACAGGAGGGCAATTGAAAGCGTTTTTCAGGATCGTTCGTGTGCGGGCGGCGCTCAGGGCCAGGGGTCGCCGGGAGAGCAGTCCTCGACGTACAGGACGTTGTTCTTGCCGTCGTTGGGGAGGAAGACCTGGTTGACCGGCGATGCAGGGAAGGAGGTCTCCTTGCAGGTGGCGCTCTGCCCCGGGCCCACGACGAGGCGCGCGCCGACCTTGACGCGGCAGGTGCTCACCACGTCCAGCGCGCTCCACTCGGGGCAGATGGCGTTCTCGCGGCGGTAGTCGTCGATGGGCCCCCGGGGCCGCTCGAAGGACCACCAGCGCCCCTGGAGGGTCCAGGCCACCGACCTGTTCCAGACGCGGTGGACGGTGACCGGCTCGGTCGCCTCGAACACCTTGCCGGCGCAGAGCTTCCCCTCGCCGCTCTTGCCGAGGGCCTGCCGGAGCAGCGCCGGGTCGTCCACCTCCTTGAGCCCCGCGACGGCGCGGATCTCCCCCGGGCAGGCCCCGGCGGTCGGCGCAGGCGAGGTGGCCGCAGGGGCGGGCGTCGAGGGGGGAGGCGGAGGGGAGGCCGAGCAGGCGAGGAGCAGCGACAGCGCGGCGGCGAGGTGGCGCATCGGGCGAGGGTACCAGGGGGAGCCCCAGGGATCAGCCCTCGCGGGCCTCACGGAGCGGGGAAGGCTCGGTGCGGGGAGGGGGGGGCGTGGAGAAGGACTCCGGGGCGGGGGCCGAGTCCGGGAGGGGCGACTCGGTGGCGCCGGGGATCGGCGTGGGGAGGGTGCCCGGGATGGGGGTCAGGGTGGCGTCGGCGCGGGCGCCAGGGCGGAGGTTGTAGCCCGCGAGAGGTTTCCTGGGGCGGAGCTTGGAGTTGTAAGGATCCCGCAGCCCTTCGAGCTGGGCGTTGACCTCGGCGCCGAGGAGGATGGAGAGGCTGGTGAGGTAGAGCCAGATGAGGAAGATCGCGACCGTGGCGAGGCTTCCGTAATAGACCGCGTACTGACCCACGCCGGAGACGTAGACGCCGAAGGCCCAGGAGAAGAGGACCCAGCAGCCGATGGCGACGAAGGTGCCGGGCCAGACCCGGCGCTTGACCCGGGGCGGGTAGCTGACGCCGTAGCGGTAGAAGACCGCGAGGCCCACGGCGAGGAGGCAGGCGAAGAGGGCGATGGCGCCGAGCTGCTGCCAGGTGCTGGCGGCGAAGTTGCGCAGGGCCTCGTAGAGCAGGGCGAGCCCCTGGGAGTCATCCTTGTGGCGCACCTGGAAGAACTTCCCGAGGCGAAGCAGCAGGAAGCTCAGCCCCGCGCCGACCTCGAGCATGCCGAGGATGGACAGGACCGCGATCAGCCGCTGCTTCCACCAGGGGCGGTGGGGGGCTCGGGTGACCAGCTCCAGCACGTCCATCAGGTTGTGGACGCCATTGGAGGTGAGGATCAGGAAGCCGAGCAAGCTCAGGGGCGCCACGCTCCGGGACTGACCATCAGACATGGCGTGGAGCTGGCCGACGATCAGCTCGACGGCGGTCTTGGGGGCGAAGGTGAGCAGCTTCCGGGTCAGCTCGTCGAAGCTGTCGATGTTGTTGGCCAGGAGGTTCCCGGCAAACACCAGCAGCGGGATCATCCCCAGGAAGAAGTAGAACGACATCGTGGCCGCGTGGTCGAGGGCGCCGTGCTCGATCAGCCCGCGGGCCACACGCCGGCCAAAATCGGCCGAGCGCTGGAGCCAGTTACGCGGTTGCCACGGGAAAAAATTCATGCGCCGGTGGGAGAACATAAGCCCCCCGGCGCCTGGTCGCCACCCTGTCCCCTCCGGGGTTGCCGGCTGGCCTCCGGTCCGGCACCCTCCCGCAAACCTTGACCCCCCCCCTTGCCCCCGACGGGGCGTTCCTTCGTCGGCTCGCGGTGCTCGGCGCGACCCACGGCCCTGGTTGGCTCCTCCGGGGCGCGCCCGCGGTGCTGGGGCCGCTGTTCTGGGCCCTGCGGCGCGAGCACCGGCGCGGGGTCCGGAGAAACCTGCGCGCCATCCTGGGCCCTCGCTCCCCGCTCCTGGAGCGCCGCGACGAGCTGGCAACCTTCACGCTCTTCGCGCGCTCCATGGCCGAGGGGATCGCCTGCCTGGGCCCCCGGCGGGCGCAGGCGAGCATCGACGTCCGCGGCGCCGAGCATTTCCTGTCGCTGCAGCGGCGAGGATGCGTCCTGGTGACGGCCCACACCAGCGGCTTCGAGCTGGCCGGGGCGCTGCTGGCGGAGCGGCTGGAGGTCGAGGTGGTGGTGGTCATGCAGCCGGAGGCGGACGCGCGAGCCCGGCAGATCTCCGACGAGGTGCGCCGCCGCGGGGGGCTCCGGGTCTTCCTGGCCGGGGAGGGGACCGGGGCGCTGGAGCTGGCCGGGGCGCTGCGGCGCGGGGCCTGTGTGGCCATCCAGGTGGACCGTACCCCTCCCGGCGCTCGCTCGCTGCCGGTGACCCTCTGGGGTCGCCCGTCCAGGCTCCCGCTGGGCCCCTTCGCTCTGGCCCGCGCCACCGGCGCGCCGCTGCTCCCGGTGTTCACTCGGCGCACCGGCTTCCTCGCGGTGCAGGCCCAGCTCTCCCCGGCCCTGACCCTGGAGCGGCGCGCCGGCGAGGAGGCGCTCCTCGACGCGGCGCAGCAGGTCGCCGACCGCCTCGGCGCCTGGATCGCCCAGGAGCCGACCGGCTGGTTCGACTGGGGGCAGGGACGGGAAGACGAGGGGTTACTCGGCTGTTCTTCCGGGAGGGGGGCGATGCTAGAGGGCACGGCCATGAGACTCGTCACCTTCCGCCGCGGCGCCGAGCTGCGCCCTGGGGCCCTTGTTGGAGACCGCATCCTGGACCTGTGCGCGGCCTTCGCGCACGGCGAGCGCGAGGCTGGCCGCGACGCCTCGGAGGGGGCGGTCCGCGCACGCTACGGCGCCTCGGTGCTCGAGTTCATCGAGCGCGCAGAGACCGCTCGCCCTGCGGCGGAGGAGCTGCTCGCCCGGGCCGATCGCCTCCCGGAGGGGCTCTTCGCTCCGCTCGCGGAGGCCGAGCTGGCGGCACCGATCCCCAGGCCGACGTCGATGCGCGACGGCTACGCCTTCCGGCAGCACGTGGAGTCGGCGCGACGCAACCGCGGGCTGCCGATGATCCCCGAGTTCGACCTGTTCCCGGTGTTCTACTTCACCAACCACCAGGCGGTGGTGGGGCCGGGGCCGCTGCCGGTGGGGCCGCTCCAGCGGGATCGCCTCGACTTCGAGCTGGAGGCGGCCATCGTCGTGGGCCGCCAGGGGAGGAACCTCCGGGCCAGCGAGGCGGACGCCCACGTCTTCGGCTACATGATCATGAACGACTGGTCCGCGCGGGCGGTGCAGATGGAGGAGATGAAGCTGTCGCTGGGGCCCGCGAAGGGAAAAGATTTCGCCACGGGCCTGGGGCCGGTGCTGGTGACCCGCGACGAACTGGAGGATCGCCGCATCCCGGGCCCCCGCGGGGATCGCTACGACCTGGCGATGACCGCCTCGGTCAATGGCCGCCAGCTCTCCTCGGGCAACCTCCGGGACATGCACTGGACCTTCGCCGAGTTGCTGGAGCGTATCAGCGACGGGGTCACGGTGTTTCCGGGGGATGTCATCGGCTCGGGGACCGTCGGCACCGGGTGCTTGCTCGAGCTGAACGGCAGCAAGATCACCGACAACCAGTGGCTCCAGCCGGGGGACCAGGTGAGCCTCGCCATCGAGCGGCTGGGTGTCCTGGAGAACACCATCGTCTCTGCCGGATGAAGGCACGACGCGGGGCGTCTCTCCGATGCCGCAAGGCGTTGCTGTGACGCGCCACAAACCGCGTCAAAAAAGCGAAAAAAATCAGGAGAGATGGGGTGCACGCGGAGGGGGGACGGCGCTAGGCTCCGCCCCATGCAGAACATCTCCTCGGGCTCCGGCTCCTCCTCGCCTGCGCGCACCCCGGCCCCCCTCGGGTTCGGGCGTGTGTTCTCCGAGCACCTGCTCACCATGCAGTGGTCCCAGGGACGCGGCTGGCACGACGCGCAGATCAGGCCGCGGGCCGCCCTGGCGGTGGATCCTGCGGCCTCGGTGCTCCACTACGGCCAGAGCATGTTCGAGGGGCTCAAGGCATTCCGCGGCGCGGACGGCGTGATCCGGGTGTTCCGGTTGGATGCGCACCTGCGTCGGATGCACAGCGGCGCCGCGAGGCTGGCGATGCCGGCAATCGACATCGAGCTGACCCGCACGCACCTCCTCGAGCACCTGCGGCGCGACGCTTCCTGGGTGCCGAGGGAGCGTGGCCAGTCGCTCTACATCCGCCCGTTGCTCTTCGCCACCGAGGGCTTCCTCGGGGTCCGCCCGGCGAGCACCTACACGCTGCTGGTGCTGCTCTCGCCGGTGGGTTCCTACTACGAGAAGGGCATGGAGGCGCTTCGCATCTGGGTGGAGCAGGATCACGTACGGGCGGCGCCGGGCGGGCTCGGCGCGGTCAAGACCAGCGCCAATTACGCGGCGAGCCTGGTGGCGGCGGCCCGGGCCAAGAGCAACGGCTTCGACCAGGTGCTCTGGCTCGACGCGGTGCACCGCAAGAACCTCGAAGAGGTGGGGACCATGAACTTCTTCGTCCGCATCGGCGACGAGGTGATCACTCCTCCTCTGGGGGACACCATCCTGGCGGGGATCACCCGGGACTCGTCCCTGACCCTGCTGAAGAGCTGGGGGCTCCGGGTGTCCGAGCGGGTTGTTTCCATCGAGGAGGTGGTCGCGGCGTCCCGCTCCGGGGCCTTGAAGGAAGCCTTCGGCACCGGCACCGCGGCGGTCATCGCCCCGGTGGGCGAGCTGGGCGTCGGGGACGTGCGGGTGCGGCTCCCCGCGGCCCCCGGGGAGGTCGCCTCCCGCCTCTACAGCACCATCACCGGCATCCAGTACGGCGAGCAGCCGGACCCCCACGGCTGGATCACGGCGATCTGAGCCTGTCCCGCGCTCCTACCGCTGGTCCACTGACGCCTGCCCCCGGAGGGTTCCTGGAGGCGTCGTCAATCCGGCTGGTAAATCGCCCCGGTGCGCTCGTCCGCGTAAAAACGGGTGAAACGAGACCGATCAAAGGTCAGGGCACCGAAGGCATTGATCAGCACCCCCCAGAGGCCCAGCGCCCAGAACAATCCCCCGAGCCTGGGCCGGCTCAACGCCACCATCGCCAGCAAAAAAACCGCGTAGTCGCAGGAAAACCGGTAGCCAAACTGCACCTGCCCCGTGTTCTGGTAGAGCAGCGACGGCAGCGCCACCGCCGCCGCCGTCACCCCCAGCGCCCACCAGGTCACGCCCTTCCTCCGCGGCCAAAGCAGCAGCAGGTAGACCGGCGTCGTCACCCAGAGCGCCAACCCATGGATGCTGATCTGTAGCGGCGCTCCAGTCCCCCTCCCCTGGAACGGTAGGCTCGCCAGCAGCACCCCCAGGTTCCGGGCCAGGTAATGGTAGGAAAAAAGCCCCCACTTCTCGATCCGCGCCTGCCACGCAACCGTCAGGTAGCGGTAACCCACCTCGAACGGATCGTGGAACCGAACATAGTTGTGCCAGAGCGAAAGCCCCAAAAGCAGTCCAAGCGGGAGTGCAAAAAGCAGCAACCTCCGGGCAAGGTCTCTGGCGACCTGGACCGGGGTTCCCCGGCGAAGCGAAGCAGCGGTTGCCTCGATCACAAAGAGCGGAAAAGCAAAGAGCAGGGAAGCGCGGGTCCAGTAGCCTAGCCCAAGAGCAAGCCCCGCTAGCAGCGGGTGAGCACCGCCCAGCGACCAGCGGAGGTAGAGCGCCGCCAGCGCCACCCCAACCACATGGGCGGCAAACCAGACCGTACCCTGCTCGGCGCAGAACCAGTACACGGTTCCCAGCCCCAGGAGTGCCGCCAGCGCCAGGTGGGTCCGCTCGCCGTGGGCGCTGCGGCCCAGCTCCCGGAGCCGCTCCAGGGCCAGGAAGAACAGCGCAGGACCGGCCCCCGCCAGCCACAGGAAAACCTGACCGTCACGCACGTCCTCGACGCGACCCGCCAGCGCCACCGCCGGCAGCAACAACACCGCAGGGAAGGAGGGGAAGACGATGTACCAGCGGCCCTCGAAGCGGGCGAAGTCGTTGCCGTGAGCGTAAGGAGGGGGCGGGTAGCCAAGCTCCAGCCTCCCGTCGAGCCAGGAGCGGGCCTGGTGGGCAAAGTGGTTGTAGGGCGTGTGCTGCCAGACCCGCTCCGGGGCGGCGCAGGTGAAGTAGATCACCGTCAGCGCCAGGTAGAGCGCGGCGGCGAGCCACGCCGCACGGCGGGGGCCTGCCATGAGGCCCACCATAGCCGCCGCCGCGGCGATCCGATACGCCCACGAGGCTGCGGGAGGCGAGCGGAGCGCGGCGGGGTGGGCAAGGGAGCCGCGCCGGGTGTAGGCTCTCCCGGTGGACTTCTCGGGAACGGTTCTCTCCCTCAACTCCCTCGAACTGCCCCGGCTCGAAGCGCTCATCGAGCTGATGTTCCTGGCGGCCTACGCCGACGGTCGTATCCAGGACAAGGAACGCGCCGTGCTCAAGCAGCGGGTGATCGAAGGGAGCTGCGGGCGGCTGGGGGACGAGGTGATCTCCGCCATGCTGGAAAGCATCGAGGGGACGCTGGCGCAGGCGGGGCGCGAGGCCCGCTTCGAGAGCATCCGGCGGCGGCTCGGGGGGACAAGGCTGAGGGCAGAGGCCCTGGCCATCGCGGCGCAGATCCTCCACGCCGATCAGGTCATCGACCCGCGGGAGGCGGCCTGGATGGCCCGGGCCGCCCACGCCCTGGAGATCCCCCTGGAAGAGGCCATGGCGCTGCTGTCCGCGCGGTGAACGCCACGAGGCACCCCGCCATGGGGCTTTTCCGCTAGGCTCCTCCCTCGCCATGGCGGACGCCGACTCTCGCACCGGAACCTCGTACCTGACCCGCCCCATCCTCGATTACCTGGCGGCCACCCACGTCCCCCACGACGAGGGGCTGGCGAGGGCCTTCGCCGCGCCGGAAAATCAGGGTCTCCCGGCCATCCAGGTGGGCCCCTCGGAAGGGAAGCTGCTGACGCTGCTGCTCAGGCTCGCCGGCGCGCGGAAGGTCGTGGAGGTGGGGACGCTGGCAGGCTACTCGGCCATCCACCTGGCGCGGGCGCTTCCGCCGGATGGCCACCTGTGGACCATCGAGTTCGACGAGAACCACGCCAAGGTGGCCCGGGAGAACATCGAGGCGGCGGGGCTGAGCGGCCAGGTGACGGTGGTGCAGGGGGCAGGGCTCGACGCGCTCCCGACCCTGGAGCAGCACGGCCCCTTCGACGCGGTGTTCATCGACGCCGACAAGGCCAACTACGACGGGTACGGGCGCTGGGCAGCCCGCAACCTTCGCCCCGGCGGGCTGCTCCTCGGCGACAACGCGGTCTACTTCGGGCGGCTGCTCGACGACGAGGAGGCGGCCCCGGCCATGCGGCGCTTCCACGAGGAGGCGGTAGCGCACTTCGACACCGTGTGCATCCCCACGCCGGACGGGCTGCTCCTGGGCATCAAGCGCTGAGGTCCCCCTCGTCGCTGACCGGCGGCACCAGCATCTCCGGGCCGAAGAGGGAGAGCTGGAGCCAGTGGGCCATCGGCAGCCCCGAGAGCCGCGCCAGGAGTTGGTTGGCCATGCGGTTGAGGCGCACCAGCTCCCGGAGGCGAGCCGCGGCGTCCACGGGCAGGGCATCCAGGAAGCGCCAGGCGATGCGCCCCTCCGGAGACTGCACCGGGTAGATGCGGGTACGCCACTCGTGGGCCGCCGCCTCCGACATCACCCGGCGCACCAGGTCGATCTGCGGCTCGGAGGGCTTGTCCCCGAGGGCCCCCTCGGCAAGGGACGCGGTGCCCAGCACCAGCTGACCCCGGACCGCCTGGCCGATGGCCTCCGGGAGCACGGCGCGGGCGACATCGTGGAGCGGGGAGCGCTCGGTGAAGGGCGCGGTGGCCTCGTCGTTCGGCAGGGTGAGCTGGAGGAGCGGCTCCAGCAGCAGCACGTCCGCGTCCAGGTCCGCGTTGACGTGGTACTGGAGGTTCGACAGGAAGCGGATCAGGACGCTCGCCGGGGTCTGGGGCCCCAGCTCCACGCTGACCCCCTTCTGGCTCAGGGTGAAGGTGGCAGGACGCCCCACGTCCAGATCGACGGCGCGGACCCGGAAGGCGTCGGGAGGCAACAGCTCCGGCAGCCCCCACAGGCGGAAGGGCTCGGCGCCGCCGAACATCTTGACCACCGCATAGCCCAGATCATCGACCGTCCAGGAGATCGGGAGGAACAGGCGGCGCGTCGAGCGGCTTTGTTCGAGCTGCTCGGCGCTGGCCCCGTGGTGGTCGAGGATGGCCCGGACCATCCGCTCGTGCTCCTGGAAGCTGTTGCCGATGGCCGTGATCTTCCCGTTGTGGAAGACCTCCGCCAGGCAGTAGCACGGATCGTCGCCGCCCCGAAGCCGCACGCTGTACACGCTCGTCGCCGCCGGAAGCACCTCGCTGCGACGGAGCTTGTCCAGGGTATCCCGAGCCCGCGGGCCCCAGAAGCGCAGGGTCACCGAGTCGATCCCGTCCTTGTCCGGGGCGCGGCGCAGGGGACGGCGGTCATGGCGCAGCGAAAAGAGGACCATGGTGGTCCCGGTGGTGCGGGCCAGCGACTCGAGCATGCGCGGCGGCAGCCAGATGGGCTCCACCAGGCCCGTCGCCGCCACCAGGGCCGCGGCGACCCGGTCCGAGTCCTTGGCGGGGCTCACCGAGTACAGCCGCGGGAAGCGCGCCGTCGTCGAGTCCAGCCAGAGCACGGCCTCGCCCAGCGTCAGCTCCAGCAGCTCTCGCTCCCCGGACGCCCGCACCTGGAGCCCCAGCGCTCCGGCCACCTCCCCCAGCGCCGCCTTCGGGTCCGAGCGCATGCGCCCGTGGGCCGAGAGCAGGTAGGTCTTGAGGGCCGTGCGCCCCTCGATCTCTTCGTCCTGGGGGGGCTGACCGCTCCGCGCGCTGCTCTGGGCCATGTGGCGCTCCAGCAGCAGCGCGAGGTCCGCGCGGGTCCGGATGGCTTGCATGGCGCCGGAGGATGGCACAAGACGCGGGCGCTTTAACTTCTTCTTCGCGGGGGGCGAGGCGGGGGGACGCTCGTCGGCCCCGGGGCCCGGGGCGCTGGTGCCGGCGGGGAAGTCGATCTCCAGGCGGTAGGTCCCCTTGCGGCCCTCGACCAGCTTGTGCGTCGGCCTGGCCTCGGCCTTCATCTCCAGGAGCAGCTCCGCGTCGTTCGCGCCTTTCTTCCCCTTCTTGTCCTTCTTGTCGGGCTTTGCTCGCCTCAGCTTGGCCCGGAGCACCGGCGTGTTGTGGTAGTAGAGCTCCAGCGCGTTCTCCGTGTTGCCGGTCTTGATCTGGACGCCCTCCAGCACGAACACGAGCTGCCCCGGGGCCTCGTGCTGGGTCACGGTGGCGCTCTCGCTCAGCTCGACGTAGATCCGCGAGCCGCCGCCGGCGATGGCCTCGAAGCCCAGCAAGGTCGCCACCGGCCCTTCCGGCTTGGCCTCCTTCTTCTTGCCCTGCTGGGCCCTGGCCGGAGGCGTGGCCGGCGCCCCCTGGGCGAGGGCCACGGAGGCAAGGAGGAGCGAGGCGACGGCGGCGACCACGGGAGACGGAAGACGCATGAGGCACGATTAAAGCACACGCGTCTCGCGGGGGGGTACTTTGCAGTTCTTCACCCCGCCCCCGGTGGCCCCTTAACAAGGGCGCTGCACCCTGGATCCTCGTACCGCGCGGCTAACGCCGCAGGAGGGTCGGACCATGCTGGTATACCTCGTCGGGTTCCTCGTTCTCGTTGGCCTCTTCAAGCTGGGCAGGCGGCTCCGGGCGCGCCGTGACGGCTGTGTTCACCAGGGACGCTGCGGCCACCACGGCCGCCGCCGGGGCTGGCTGGGGTGGTTGTTCCGCGATCTGGACGCCTCGCCGGAGCAGGAGCAAGCCTTGCGGAACGCCGTCGAGGAGATCCAGCGGGCAATGGAGGGGGCCCGCAAGGAGTGGACCCAGTCCAGGGCCGCGCTGGCCAGGGCCTTCGCGGAGGAGAGCTTCGACGAGACGGCGATCCCCAAGGCCTACGCCCGCCTGGAAATCGAGGCCCAGCAGGTCCGGGATCGGCTTACCGAGAGCATGCGCCAGGTCCACGAGGCCCTCTCTCCTCCCCAGCGCCGGCGGCTGGCGGCGCTGATGAGCCGCGGCGCCTGAGCCCGCGAGGGATCGACCACCATGACCCCGGGAGGTGATAAAACGGAGGGCATGGCCCTCCGGGTTCTGCTCATCGACGACGACACGAAGCTGTACGAGCTGCTGGCGAGCTACCTGGAGCAAAACGGCGTCACGGTGACCTGCGCCAGCGACGGTCGCAAGGGGCTCGTGGCGCTGGATGCCGGGGTCTACGACGCGGTGCTCCTCGACGTGATGATGCCCGGCATGGATGGCCTGGAGGTGTGTCGGCGGATCCGCGCCAAGAGCAACATCCCGGTGCTGATGCTGACCGCCCGCGGCGACGAGACCGACCGGGTGGTGGGCCTGGAGCTGGGCGCTGACGACTACATTCCCAAACCCTTCAGCCCCCGCGAGCTGCTCGCCCGGCTCAAGGCGGTGCTGCGCCGCACCAGCCCCGGGGTGGTGGCCGAGCGCCTGGTGGCCGGCCACATCGTCGCCGACGTCCCCGCCCGCCGCGCCCAGATGGAAGGCCGCGAGCTGGACCTCACCGGGATCGAATTCGACATCCTCGTGGCCCTCATGCGCCGCGCCGGGCGCGTCGTCCCCAGGGAGGCGCTCCTGTCGGAGGCTGGCCGCAGCGACGTCGTGGTCGGCGAGCGCACCGTCGACGTCCATATCTCTCACCTGCGCCAGAAGCTGGGCGACGACCCCCGCGCCCCCCGCCTCATCAAGACCGTGCGCGGGGTCGGCTACGTGCTAGCCAAGGATGTTCCCGCATGAACCGCCGCCACCGCTCCTTCTGGCAGATCCTCCGCGAGCACCACGGCGCCTGTTCCTCCGAGGATCCCAGGGGCAGGCCTTCTTGCCCCTTCGAGAAGGACCACCCCTGGATGCGCGAGCGCTGGAGGATGCAGCGGCGCATGTTCCTGTGGTTCGGTGCGACGATCCTGCTGACCCTGGTGGTGGTCGTGGGGGTCATGAGGTTGGTGGTGCAGGAGGGGCCGCCGATCTGCAAGGTGGAGTCGCAGATCCGCCGCTTCCACCAGATCTCCTTCGAGCGGGTGTGGGATCGCCCCGAGGAGCGCTACTGGATGGCCGAGCAGTGGCACCGGGAATTCGGTGCGGATCTCCTGCTCCTGGACGCGAGCGGGGCGGTGCTCTCCCACCACGGGAATTCTCGGTGCGATTCCCCCAAGATGAGCATCCCCCTCGGGCCTCCGGAGCGCCCCCGGGGGCAGGTGTTCCTCTGCGACGTGGACGATCCGTTCGCTGCCAAGAAGGCGCAGCACCTGGGCTTGGCGCTGCTGGCTGCAGGGTTCACCCTGTGGGCCGTGTCGGGGATCATCTCCCGGCGGGTGGCCCGTCCGCTCACCGAGATCACCCGGGTCGCCCAGGACATCGGTGCAGGAAAGCTCCATAGCCGGATCGACGCGGAGCGTTACAAGGGGGAGGTCGGGATCCTCGGCTTCGTCCTCAACGACATGGCCGCGCGCGTGGAGCAGCAGATGGCCGATCAGCGGGCGATGCTGGCGGCGGTCTCCCACGAGATCCGGACGCCGCTGGCCCGGCTGCGCATCCTCGCGGAGATGGCCCGGGAGCAGGGCGCCAGCCGCGAGGCCATCGACCGGATCGACGCGGAGGTGATCGAGATCGACCAGCTCGTCAGCGAGCTGCTGGCCAACTCGCGCCTCGATTTCTCCGCGCTCACTCTGTCGCCGCTGGACGCCCGCCGCGTCGCCACCGACGCCCTGGAGCAGGCCGACGTCGACCCCACGCTGCTCTCCTTCGACGCCGAGCAGCCTATGTTCCGGGGGGATCCCACCCTGGTGGCCCGCGCCGTCCTCAACCTCCTGGAGAACGCCAAGCGCCACGGCGGCGGCGTCGTCGAGCTGCGGGTGTTCGAGCAGGAGGGGCGCATCCACTTCGAGGTCCACGACGAGGGGCCAGGGCTCGACGAGACCGAGACCGAGAAGATCTTTCAGCCCTTCTACCGCGGCCGGAACAGCACCGAGCGCTCCGTGGGGCTCGGGCTGGCGCTGGTGCGCCGCATCGCCCAGGCCCACGGCGGCGACGCTTACGCCCTCAACCGCATCGAGGGGCCCGGCGCCTGCGTCGGTGTCTCCTTCTCCCTGGCGGAGGCCCCGGTGCATACCCCCATCTCCTCCCCGTCGCAGGGCCGCCAGCCGGTCCAGCCCATCCCCAGCGTGGCCTGACCGCGGCACCCTGGAGGACGGAAGCTCAGTCTTCCTTCTTCTCCACCGGCACCGCCTGCTTCTTCAGCTTGATCTTTGCGATCAGCTCTGCCGCCTGCTGGGCGGGGATGCGCGTCGTTGCGCTGGTGTCCACGGCAGGGCGAGGGACGGTGGGAGGAAGTTCCTCAACCCCGGGAGGCACCGGAGCAGAAGACACCGGGGCAGGGGGCGCGGGGGCGGCGGGTTTCGGGCGCTCGGGAGGGGGCGAACGGACCGTCTTCTTCTGGGAAATCGAGGCGGCGGGGCGAGCGGCGCGATCGGGTTTGAGCAGGTCACGGTTGGCGACGCCCTGCTCGCTGATGGAGGCGACCTCCGCGCGGGAGCTGGCCCGCAGCTCGATCCGGTCGGGCCCGGGTTCGTCGGCGATCAGGGGGCGGAGTAGATCGGGGCGGAGCTGGACGGCCCGCTGGAATTCCCGAAAGGGGGCGTTGATCACCACGGCGGGGCAGAATCGCTCGGGGGAGATCCCGTCGTCCTCCAGCAGATCGATGTGCGTCCCCTGCTCCTTGGCCCGGAGGCGGACCACCAGGATCCCCTCCAGCCACGGGCAGCGGGCGAGCCTCGACAGCACCAGCAGGATCCGCGGGGCGCCCTTGTTGGGTTCCGCCACCTCGTACATCCGCCGGAGCAGGGCGCGGATCCGCGCCCTGGGCGCCGGGGTGGAGAGGTCCGCCGAGGGCGCCAGCGCCTGATCGACGAGCGCCTCATCCACCTCAAGGCAGGTCGAGAACGAGAACTCCAAGACCCCTCATGGTCGCCAACCGGGGGAGGGCGCGTCAAGCCTGGAGGCGCGTGCGACCGCAGACCTCGCTCAGCCGCTTCAAGCGCCTCGCCACAGCCTCGTCCAGGGCGCCCGGCTGGAGGCGGTAGGACCAGTTCCCCTCCGCGACCCCCGGCGTATTCATCCGGGCGGAGGTGCCGAGCCCGAGCAGATCCTGCACCGGAAGGATGGCGATGTTGGCCCGCGACTGGTGCGCCAGGCGGATCAGATCCCACGCAAAATCGCTGCCGTCGGTGCCCAGGTAGTCGAGGACAAAGGCGAGATCCGCAGCCGCCTGGGCGCTGGTGGCCGCGTCGCGCTTCAGCGCGTCGAGCCACCCCCGGGACGTGTCGTTGTCGTGCGTGCCCGTGTAGACCACCACGTCCCGATCAAAGGCGTAGGGCAGGATGTGGCGTGCCTTGGGGTCCGAGGTGAAGGAGAACTGGAGCACCTTCATCCCGGGGAAGCCGAACCTCTCCCGCAGCGCGTCCACCTCCGGCGTGACCACACCCAGATCCTCCGCGATGATGGGCATGCGCCCCAGCGCTGCCTCCAGCGCCTGAAAGAAGGGCGCCCCGGGGCCTGGCCGGTAGCGGCCATCCACCGCGGTGGGGCAGCTCGCCTCGATCTCCCAGTAGCGGTGGAACCCGATGAAATGATCCACCCGCACCGCGTCGAACTTCTCCAGCATCGACCGGAACCGGGCGATCCACCAGGCGTACCCCTGGGCCTTGTGGGCGTCCCAGCGGTAGAGCACGTTCCCCCAGCGCTGCCCCGTCTCGCTGAAATAATCCGGAGGAACCCCCGCCACCACCGTCGCTTCCCCGTCCCCGTCGAGGAAATAAAGCTCCGGCGACTGCCACACGTCGGCGCTGTCGTGGGCGACGAAGATGGGAATATCCCCCACCAGCGCCAGGCCGAGGGACGCGCAGTGCGCCCGCAGCGCCGCCCACTGACGGTGGAACTGGTACTGGAGAAACTGGTGGTAGCGGATCTCTCCCCTGTGCTCCTCGGCGGCCTGCTTCAGCGCCTCCGGATCCCTGGCCCGCAGCGCCCTCGGCCACCTCGTCCACACCTGATCCCCGTGGGCCTTCTTGAGCGCACAGAAGAGCGCGTAGTCGTCCAGCCAGGCCCGCTCCCGGTGACAGAACGCGAAGAATTCGTCCCCCGGGCTCGTCCGGAACGCCTCGAAGGCCCGCCGCAACCGCTCCTCCCGGAACCGCTCCGTCGCCCCGAAATCCACCCGATCCTCCGGCAGCCCCGCCGGAGCAACGTCCTCCGCGGAGAGCAGGCCCTCCTCGTGAAGCACCTCCAGGCTCACCAGCGCCGGACTCCCGGCGAAGGCGGAGCTGGACTGGTAGGGAGAGCTTCCCCCCGCCGGAGGGACGACCGGGAGCATCTGCCAGAGCCGTTGCCCGGCGCTGGCCGCCCACGTCGCGAAGGCGTGGGCAGACGGACCCAGGTCGCCGCTGCCGTGGGGACCTGGTAGGGAGGTGGGATGGAGCAGCAAACCGCAGGTGCGCTCCTTGAGCGAGGTGGCCATGGAACCGCGCTTTTACCCCAGCCCCTCGCCCGCAGGTAGCGCCGAGCGCGGGGGGCTCCTCGTGGTGGCCGGGGAAGCCTCCGGCGATGCCCTCGGCGCCGCGACGCTCCGGGCCCTCGGCGACACCCACGGCGCCTGGGGCCTCGGTGGACCGGCGCTCCGGGCGGCCGGGACCAGCCCACTCCTCGATTTCCAGACCATCCACGCCAACGGCCTCGGTGACGCGCTCCGGGTGCTCCCGCAGGCCACCTCCGTGCTCGCCAGCCTTGCCTGGCAGGCCCGCCGCCGTCGCCCCCGGATAGCACTCCTCGTCGACGCCACCTCCTTCAACGCTCGCCTCGGCCGCCTGCTCCGCGCCCAGGGCATCTCGGTGCTCTGGTGCGTCGCTCCCCAGATCTGGGCCTGGCGCCCGGACCGCGGACCCTCCCTCGCCCGCTCCATGGATCGCCTCGCGGCCCTCTTCTCCTTCGAGATCCCCCTCTGGCGCTCCCTCGGCGTCGAGGCCCGCTGGGTGGGACACCCGGCCCTCGACGCTCCCTCCCCGCCTCGCCAGCAAGCCCGCTCCTCCCTCCGGATCTCCCCCTCCGCCTCGACCCTCGCGTTGCTCCCGGGGAGCCGCCCCAACGAGGTCCAGCGCCTCCTTCCTCCCTTCCTCGAAGCCGCCTCCTTGCTCCGTCGCTCGGATGGAATTGACCCGTGGGTCCTCCTTGCACCCTCCCTGTCCGAGGGCGTTCTAGCCTCCTCGGCGCGTCTCGCGGAGCGTCGGGAGGTCCGGGTGCTCCGGGTGGAGCAGGGACAGGGGATCGCCCCGTGGCTCCCGGCCTTCGACGCGGCGCTCTGCGCCTCCGGGACCGCCTCGCTGGAGTGCGCCCTGGCGGCGGTCCCCGCGGTTGTCGCGTACCGGGCGGACGCGCTGACCGCCTGGGCAGCGCGGCGCTGGTTGCGCACGGAGCACGTGGCGCTCCCCAACGTGCTGCTGGGGCGCCGCGTGTTCCCGGAATTGCTCCAGGAGCGATGCACCCCGGAGCAGCTTGCGCTGGAGGCACGACGGCTGCTCACGGTGGGCCCCGTGGAGGAGCTTCGTGCTCAGCTTCACGCCGCGCTCTCCCCGGAGGATGGGCTCACGGTGGGGGCGCGGGTGGCGAGCATGCTGACCCCTCCCCCTGGGGGGCCAGCGGGGTTGTTACCTAACTGGCAGACCTTGCCGCAGGCGCCGGAGTTGTCCGGGTCGTTGCCAGGGCCGTAGAGGCAGTCGCGGTAGGCGTTGTACTCGGGCTGGCCGTTGGGCCGGCTGTCGTAGCAGTTCTGCTGGCACTGGGCGTTACCGGCGCAGATCTGGATGCAGTTCAGGATGCCGTTGCAGCCCGGGTTGAAGTTGCCGGAGCCGCCTTCCTTGTCGTTGATGCAGGCGGTGTACTCGGCCTCACAGCAGGTGGGGATCTGCTTGGAGAGGCAGGTGGCGCAGGTGCCGGAGCCGCCGAGCTTACACTCGTCGCCGGTCTGGACCTTGCCCTCGTTGGCGGACCACTCGAAGGAGTCGAGGAGCACGGTGGAGTCGAGGATCCCGTCGCCGGCGTCGCTGATGCCAAAGAGGATCTCGAACTCCTCGCCGGGCTTGACCGGGGCGTTGGTCTGGAGCCAGCCGGTCGCGGCGTGGCCCTCGAAGCCGGTGCCTTGCAGCTCGTCGGTGCCGAGGGGGCAGTCGAACTGCTTGCCCCCGTGGTTGCCCGGCGTGCACACCTCGAGGAAGCCGGCGTTGACGCTCAGGTAGTTCCCCTGCTTATCGAAGGAGATGTTCCCGGTGCTCTGGTTCGCGCCCTCGATGAAGTTCCCATCCTTGTCCCGCATGATGGCGACGAAGATGTCGTTGTACTGCGAGCAGATGAAGCCCGGGTACTCGAAGGTGTAGAACTTGAACTTGAACGAGATCGACTTCGCGTTCGTCGGCGCCTTCAGGCGCAGCCTGAGCGCGATGCTATCCCGGAGCGCGCCGGAGTTGACCCCGGGGCACGACGGCGAGTTCACCGGGAAGCCTTGCGGGTTCGGGGTGCCGTAGTTCTTGTTGAAGCCGCTGGGCGACTGGTAGCCAGCCTGGCCCGGGATACGCGCCGTGCCCGAGGAGAGCACCAGCATGTTGTCCCCGAGCTGGTTGTCCACGTTCGGACCGAACGCAGACATGATGCCGCGGCCCAGGTTGGCCGCGTTGGAGTTCGGCAGTGCCGCGCCGTTGAGCTGCACGTACTGCGCCTGGAGGATGCCCCACTTCGGCGAGTCGGCCGTCGTCGTCTGGCAGATGTCCATGGCGTTGGCACCCTTGATCGGGTCCGCCTCCGCCAGCGCGAGGCCAGTGTCGCAGATCGGCTTCTCGACCTGCACCGCCGAGCCGTCGCAGTCCTCGTCCACCTGCTTATCCGCAGGCAGCGGCGCGCCCGTCAACTCGTCGTAGTTGAAGACGTCGATGGCGCCGGGGTTGATGTTCGGATCGCAGTCGTTGCAGTCCGCCGGGAACGGGAAGCCGTCGCCGTCCTTGTCCTGACCCGGTGTCGAGTTGCACACCGTCCCACCGCCACCGGAGCCACCGGATCCGC
>CAZSDX010000030.1:0-23264 GCA_964605685.1 uncultured Polyangiaceae bacterium | reverse complement strand
CCAGATCCGGTGCTCATCCCGCACGGCGGCGCGCGGCCCGCGCTTGACGCGCGCCGCTGCCTGACGCACGCCGGTCCGTCCCGCGATGTCAGCTACCCCGAGCGGACGTGTCCCTCCTCACGATCTCGACGCAGAGCTGGCGGTGCTGGCGGCGCTGCTCCTGGATCCGACGACCCTCGACCAGGTGCAGGAGCTGCTCAAGCCGGAGCACTTCTACGCCCCCGCCCACGGCCGCATCTACGAGGCCTGCCTGGCGCTGGCGCAGCAGGGGACGGCCTTCGACCTGACCACGGTGGGTAGCTGGCTCCGTTCCCGGGAGCGGCTTGCGGATGTAGGCGGCGTACCTTACCTGGCGAAGATCACCGACGCCACCCCGGAGGTGGCCAACATCGAAGCCTATGCCCGCATCGTCCGGGAGAAGTGGCGCGTCCGCGAGCTGATCAAGACCTGCCAGCGGATCTCCGCCGAGGGCTACGGCGACGTCGGCCAGGTCCAGAACTTCATCGACACCGCCGAGCAGGCCATCTACGACCTGGCGCGCACCCCCGAGTCCTCCACGGTGTCGCACCTGGGCGACGTGATCCGGACCGTCTTCCAAAAGCTGGAGGAGATCGGCCAGCGCGGGTCTGCCATCACTGGCTTCCCCACCGGCTTCAAGAAGCTCGACGAGCTGACCTCTGGCCTCCATCCCACAGACCTCGTCATCGTCGCTGCCCGACCGGGCATGGGGAAAACGAGCTTCGTCCTGAACGTGGCGATCAACGTGGCGCAGCCGCTGGTCATCGGCAACGACCCCACCGGCTACGAGACCTACGAGCAGCCCGGCGGCGCCTGCGTCGTCTTCTCCCTGGAGATGCCCCGGGAGCAGATCGCGTCCCGTATCCTCAGCAGCGAGGCCCGGGTGGACGTGCAGAAGATGCGAGGAGGGCGCCTCCAGACCGAGGACTGGCACAACCTCACCCAGGCCGCCTCCTTCCTCTCCGGCCTCCCCATCTACATCGACGACACCCCCGGCATCACCGTCCTCGACGTCCGCTCCAAGGTGCGCCGCATCCAGGCCGAGCTCCAGCGCTCCGCCCAGGCCACGGGCGTCGAACGCAAGGTTGGCCTCGTCGTCGTCGACTACCTCCAGCTCATGCGGGGCAGCGACAAGGCCGGCAGCCGCGAGCAGGAGATCAGCGAGATCTCCCGTGGACTCAAGCACCTCGCCAAGGAGCTGCGGGTCCCCGTCATCGCGCTCTCCCAGCTCAACCGCTCCGTCGAGACCCGGAGCGAGAAGAGCAAGCGCCCCCAGATCAGCGATCTGCGCGAGTGTGTCACCGGCGACACCCTGGTCAGCCTCGCCGACGGGCGCCGCGTCCCCATCCGGGAGCTCGTGGGCCAGACCCCCGAGGTCCTCGCCATGAACGACCAGGGGCAGATCGTCCCGGCCCGCGCCGAGCTGGTCTGGGAGGTCGGCCCCCGCCCCGTCTTCGAGATCTCGTTCGCCAGCGGGCGGCGCCTCCGGGCCACCGGCCGCCACCGTGTCTATGGAACCGCCGGATGGATCCGGGTGGACGAGCTGAAGGCGGGCGACCGGCTGGCGGCGGCGCGGCGCCTGCCGGAGCCCGCCGGAGCCCGCTCCTGGCCCGAGGATCACCTGATCCTGCTGGGGCACCTGGTGGGGGACGGGAGCTACGTCAAGCACCAGCCGCTGCGGTACACGACCGCCTCGGAGGAGAACAGCGAGGCGGTGGCGCGGGCGGCGCGGGGCTTCGGCGTCGAGGTGAACCGCCACGAGGGCCGGGGCCACTGGCACCAGCTCGTCTTCAGCGGAAACGGGAACCGGTGGCACCCCGCGGGGGTGAACCGGTGGCTCCGGGAGCTCGGAATTTACGGCCAGCGATCCCACGAAAAACGCCTCCCGACGGAGGTCTTTTCCCTCGACAACCGGAGCGTCGCCACCCTGCTGCGCCACCTCTGGGCCACCGACGGCTGCATCTCGCCGCGGAAGCCGGGGGAGAAGGGCTCCCACCGGGTCTTCTTCGCCACCTGCAGCGAGGGGCTCGCGGGGGACGTGGCCGCGCTGCTGCTCCGCTTCGAGATCGTGGCCCGGATCCGCGCCACGAAGGCCGGCAAGGGGCGCCCTCTCTACACCGTCGACGTCTCGGGGGCCAACGCCCAGCGGACGTTCCTCGCGCGGGTGGGCGCCTTTGGCCCCCGCCGCGCCCCCGCGGACGCGCTGTCGAGCGCCCTGGAGGGGGTGGTCGCCAACACCAACGTGGACACGCTCCCTGTGTCCGTACGAGCTCAGATCGAGCTGGCCATGCAGCGGCTTGGTTGGACAGATAAAGATGTTTCAAACGCCTATGGAAAGACGTTTTTTGCCAACGCAAATCGAGACAAGGCACCTTCTCGAGCGTTCGTTCAAGAGATCGCAAAGATTCTGGGTGACAAAGATTTGCTTGCCGCTTCGACCGACGACATCTTCTGGGACAGAGTCTCTTGCATCAATTATTTGAGAGAAGAAAATGTCTTTGACATGAACGTTCCAATCTTTGAATCATGGGTCGGTGATGGTGTATTGAATCACAACAGTGGGGCGATCGAGCAGGATGCAGACATGATCATGTTCATCTATCGGGATGATTATTACAACAAGGAGACGGCGCACAAGGGGATAGCGGAGATCATCGTGGCGAAGCAGAGGAACGGGCCGACAGGGAAGGCGCTGCTGCGGTGGGACAGCGCCTGCACCCGGTTCGTGGATCTGGAGCCGGGGGAGATACCGGAAGGGATCGGCGACGAATGAGCGAGGAGCGAGCGAGCGGGCCGAGGCGGGCGCTGCCGCCGGTGGAGGCGGTGGTCTTCGACATGGACGGGCTTCTGATCGACTCGGAGCCGGCGTGGGAGGAGGCCATCGACGCCTTCTGCCAGGCACGAGGGCGGCGGTACACGAGGGAGGACGCGGCGGCCTGCATGGGGCGAGGCATCCCCTTCGTGGCGGCGTACCTCGCGCGGACCTACCGCTGGCCCCACGAGGGCGAGGCGCAGGTGCGGGCGATCTGCGAGGAGTTCGCGGCGCGGGTGCCCCGGGCGCCCGCCTGCCGCGGGGCCGAGGAGCTGCTGCGGGGCTGGTCCGGCGTCTACCCGCTGGCGCTGGCCACGTCCTCGCCCCGGTGGCTGGCGGAGGCGGCGCTGGGGCCGCGGGGATGGCTGCCGCGCTTCGAGGTGATCGTCACCGGCAGCGACGTGGAGCGGCTGAAGCCGGCGCCGGACATCTACCTGGAGGCGGCGCGGAGGCTGGGGCGACCCCCGGAGCGGTGCCTGGCCTTCGAGGACTCGCCGGTGGGCTGCCAGGCGGCCACGGCCGCGGGGCTGTTCGTGGTGGCGGTCCCCGGAGCCCACGGGGGCCACCCGGAGGCGGACCTGGTGGCGCCGGATCTCCTGGCGGCGGTAGAAGCGCTGGGGCTGTGGCCGGGGGGGAGGGCGAAGTTGTTGTAGGCCCCTGGCACGCAAGATGCACTATGCTTAGCTTCTGAACTCAACGCAGGACTCGCCTCTGCAAGGGCTGCCGATGGGCGCCGTGAGCCGCAGCGCAGAGGGCAACCAGCCACGCACCAAGAGGTTCGCATGTCAGAGAAGAAAGGTCCCCCCTTGCCCCCTCGCAACGACGAGGAGATCCATTTCGGGGAGGAGCTGCCTGTTCTGCCGATTCGCAACGCCGTGCTGTTCCCCGGGGCGGTGACGCCCTTCGACGTGGGGCGCGAGAAGTCCGTGGCGCTCGTGGAGGACATCGACAATTTCCCCACGCCGGTCATCGCGATCTTCGCCCAGCGGGATCCGAGCACCGACGACCCGGGCGAGGGCGATCTGCACCCGGTCGGGTGCGCGGCGCGGGTGCTCAAGGCGCTCAAGCACAGCTCCGGGAATTACAGCCTGATCCTCCAGGGGCTCGTGCGGATCCGCCTGGAGGGGGTCACCGGCACATCCCCCTACCTGAAGGCGAAGATCCGACGCCTCGACGAGGATACGTCCGCGGACGTGGAGGCCGAGGCGCTGGCGCTGAGCCTCCGGGACATCGCCAAGCAGGTGATCAACCTGATGCCGGAGCTCCCGCGGGAGGCGGCGTCGCTCATCGACAGCATCCAGGCGCCGGGGGCGCTGGCGGATCTGGTGGCGGCGAACCTGGACGCCCCGGTGGAGGAGAAGGCCCAGCTCATCGAGACCATCGACGTCAAGGACCGGATCCGCAAGGTGCTGCGCCTGCTCACCCGGCAGCTCGAGATCCTCAAGATGCGCGAGCGGATCAACTCGCAGATCAAGGAGGAGATGGGGAAGAACCAGCGGGAGTACGTGCTCCGCCAGCAGCTCAAGGCCATCAAGGAGGAGCTGGGGGAGGACGACGGCGACCAGGGCGATCTCGACGGCATCGAGGAGCGCATCGTCAAGGCCAACCTGCCCAGCGAGGCGGAGCAGGTGGCCAAGAAGCAGCTCAAGCGGCTGCGGTCCATGCAGGTGGGCAGCGCCGAGTACACCGTGGTACGCACCTACCTCGACTGGATCCTCGACGTCCCCTGGACGCAGATGACCAGCGATAACATGGACATCGGCCACGTCCGCAAGGTGCTCGACGAGGATCACTACGGGCTGGAGAAGGTCAAGAAACGCATCCTGGAGTACCTGGCGGTGCGCAAGCTCAAGCCGGACAAGAAGGGCCCCATCCTGTGCCTGCTGGGGCCGCCGGGCGTGGGCAAGACCAGCCTGGGCCGCAGCATCGCCCGGGCGCTGGGGCGCAAGTACGAGCGGGCCAGCCTCGGCGGCGTCCACGACGAGGCGGCGATCCGCGGCCACCGGCGCACCTACGTCGGCGCCCTGCCCGGGCAGATCATCCAGAAGATGAAGAAGGTCGGCACCGTCAACCCGGTGGTCATCCTCGACGAGGTGGACAAGCTGGGCCACGACTTCCGCGGCGACCCCTCCTCGGCGCTGCTGGAGGTCCTCGACCCGGAGCAGAACCACACCTTCCAGGATCACTACCTGGAGATCCCCTACGACCTGTCCCACGTGATGTTCATCGCCACGGCCAACGTCGCGGACCCCATCCCCGCGCCGCTCCGTGACCGCATGGAGATCATCGAGATCCCCGGGTATACCCGCCGGGAAAAGCTCGCCATCGCGCGCCAGCACCTCGTGCCCAAGCAGATGGAGGACCACGGGCTCAAGGGCGAGATGCTCGACATCACCGACGACGCCATCGAGGAGATCATCGAGCACTGGACCCGCGAGGCCGGCGTCCGATCCCTCGAGCGCCAGATCGCCAGCGTCATCCGCGGCGTCGCCGTCAAGGTGGCCGAGGGCGACACCCAGAAGCGCGTCCTCAGGACCGAGGACGACCTCCGGGAATTCCTCGGCGCCCCCAAGTTCACCTCCGAGGTCGCCGAGCGCACCGAGGAGACCGGCGTGGCCACCGGGCTCGCCTGGACCAGCGTCGGCGGCGAGATCCTCTTCATCGAGGCCACCAGGATGTTCGGCTCCGGCAAGCTCCAGCTCACCGGTCAGCTCGGCGACGTCATGAAGGAGTCCGCCCAGGCCGCCCTCTCCTACGTGCGCACCAACGCGGAGAAGCTCCAGGTGCCCAAGGACTTCCTGGAGAAGAGCGACATCCACATCCACATCCCCGCCGGCGGCATGCCCAAGGACGGCCCGTCCGCCGGCGTCACCATGTTCACCGCCCTGGTCTCGCTCCTGACCGGTGTGCGGGTGCGCCACGACGTCGGCATGACCGGCGAGATCACCCTCCGCGGTCGCGTGCTCCCCATCGGCGGACTCAAGGAGAAGGTGCTCGCCGCCCACCGC
The DNA here is from genome assembly GCA_964605685.1 of uncultured Polyangiaceae bacterium. Taxonomy (GTDB): domain Bacteria; phylum Myxococcota_A; class Polyangia; order Polyangiales; family Polyangiaceae; genus JANWXX01. The sequence goes on along the minus strand of CAZSDX010000030.1, from coordinate 17,426 downwards.
GCGGGCCTCAAGCGCATCATCATCCCCGAGCGGAACAAACCCGACCTGGAGGAGGTCCCCAAGGAGATCCAGGACGAGCTGGAGTTTGTCATCGTCTCCAAGATGGACCAGGTGCTCGAGGCCGCCCTGGAGCAGATGCCCAGCCCGGCAGCCCCCAAGGAGAGCACCACCGCCGCCAACTGAGCTCCCCATGAGCCGACAGGCCGCGGTCTGGGCGGGGCGAGCGTTGTCCGTGGCGCTGCTGGCAGGGAGCGCCCTCGTCGTGGCACAACGAGGCCAGGGAGCGCGCCCCCCCGCCCCCCTCGGCGCCCCGCCCCCCCCCTCCTCGTCCTCCCCCTCGCGGGGGCACCCGGTGCGCCGGGTCGAGTGGCTGATCGACCGGCTGGACCAGGCGAGCTTCGTGGTCCCCAGGCTCCAGGCGGGGCTCAAAACGCTCCGAAATAGCCACTGGCGGGCCATGACGGCGCCCTACACCCAGATCGGCGGCGAGCTCCGGCAGGCGGTGCAGGTGGTGGCGTGGACGCTGGGGGCCGAGAAGATCCAGGACGGCGAGAACAGGGTGGGGCTGGGGAGCGCCGCGGAGCTGCGCACCTGGAACACCGCGGAGGCCAGCTTCGACATCCGGGAAGCACTGCTGGCGCCGCCGCCGTCGACGCTCCGGTTCCCGCTGCGGGTGCCGCCCCAGGCGACCCTGGAGGTGGCCCCCGCCGCCGTGGGCCTCAAAGCGGGCTCGCTCACCTTCGAGGTGGCAGCACGCCCCCGGGGAGGCGATCGGCGCCTGCTGGACGCGGTGAAGATCCGGACGAGCAGCGCGCCAGCATGGAACGAACGGCGGATCGACCTAAGAGCGTTCGCGGGGCAAGAGGTGGAGCTGGAACTGACGGTGCGGGGAGGTCCGCCGGAGCTGGAGCGGACCCCGGCGGCGCTCTGGGGCGCCCCCGCCCTGGTGTCCCACGGGTCCACAGAAGTCCCCTATAACGTGCTCTGGTTCGTGGTGGACACGATGCGGCCCGACACGCTGCCCGCGTGGCACACCCCAGAGCGAGCGGAGGCACTGGCGAAGGCGAAGCTCGCCCCGCTGGAGGCGTGGCTCCCTCCGGTACCTGGGCTGACCCCCGGCATCGAGGCGCTGACGGAGCGCGGGGTGTCGTTCGTAGACACGACCTCCGCGGCGACCTGGACGCGCCCCGGTACGCTAGCGATGCTGGCAGGGGCGAGGTCGAGCCAGCTCGGGCTGGACACGACGCCGTGGATCCTGCCGTCGACGACGGTGGCGAGGTTCTACGCCTCGTCACCGCCGCTGTTGCCACTGCTGCTCCGGCGCCACGGGGTGAGGACGCAGGCGCTGGTGAACAACTTCTTCCTGACAGGGTACGCGAGGGCGGGGGTGGATCCGGGCTTCGTGGGTATGGTGGATCACCGGCACGAGACGCGGGACACCGAGCGGATCACCCGGGACGCGCTGGCGTGGCTGGAGCGCCACCGGGAGGAGCGGTTCTTCCTGTTCGTGAACCTGAACTCGCCGCACAGCCCCTACGTGCCGCCGAGGCACTGCGTCCGGAGGGTCCCCAAGGACCTCAGCAGGAGCGAAACCATCCGGCTCTACGTGGCGGAGTTCTGCAAGGACGACGAGGCGGTGGGGGCCATCCTGAAGAGGCTGGACGAGCTGGGGTTGACCAGGGAGACGCTGGTGGTGCTGACCGCGGACCACGGGGAGACGCTGAGCCGGGAGCACGACATCCTGATCAAGGGCCTGGACGAGCAGGCCGGGTCCACGCGCTTCCACCACGCCAGCGCCATGTACGAGGAGACCACCCGGGTGCCGCTCATCCTGTCGCTCCCGGGGAAATTGCCCGCAGGAGCGAGGCGAAGCATGCCGGCGCAAACCACCGACATCGTCCCGACCATCCTGGAGCTCCAGGGGCTCCCCGTGCCGGAGAAGGTGCGCGGGACGAGCCTCCTCCCCTGGGCCCTGGGCGCCCCGCCCCGGCTCGACCGACCCATCGTCAGCGAGGGCCGCGCCAGCCGGAGCATCCGGGCAGGGCGCTACCGCTACGTGGAGCGGGACACGGAGGCGCAGCGGATCGTCCATGCCAAGCAAGGAGCATCCTCGCGCGTGGAGGAGCTGTACGACCTGGAGGACGACCCGGGAGAGCGGCGGAACATCGCCGGGGAGCGGCCCGAGGAGGCGGCGAGGCTGCGGGGGCTGCTGGCGGAGGCGCTGGCGACCAGCACCGCCCAGGACACACAGCGGAGCGCGGCGCTGGCGGGGTCGAGGCACCAGCCCCGGGACACGAGCCCGCCGGCGAGGCTCCGGCTACGCTTCGCCCCCGGAGGGCAGAACCGGAAGCTGACCCTCGCGGGAAGGCTCGCGGACCCGGAGCCCGGTGCGCCGGAGCCGAGGATCAAGGGCTCGGTGTACCAGGGGGACCCGGCGGCGCTACGGGTGGAGGGGCGGGAGTTCGACGCGGTGCTGCAGTCGACCGGGAAGGAGATCCTGGGTCTGGATCTGGAGATCTCGCCATCGTCGACGCCGCTCCGGTGGAGCATCCAGGTGGACGAGCGGCCGCTACGGCCGGAGGAGATCTTCGGGGGGACCTACGGGCTCAAGGCTCCGTCGCTGCTGGCCGGGATCGGGGACGCGGAGGCGCGGCTCGCGGCCACCGCGGAGGGGACGCCGATGATGGATCCCCTCCGGGATCTTGGCCTCTTCGTGATGCGCGATCCGTCGGCGGACGTGGGGCTCACGGTGGTCGTGGGTGGCGAGGCGATGGGGGAGGTGCAGCAGCTCCTGGAGACGTGGGGCTACGCGGCGGGGTCAGGCAAGCCCTGACCGGCGAAATATCCGGAAGTCCCGGGGGGGAGAGAAAATCGGCAAGGTCGTGTACGGTTCCTGGGGCCTGGGCGGAACTTTCACGCTAGGAAGGATCCCCAGGGGCCATGGCCGAGGCACTTTCGACCGTTCTCTCGTTTCCGACCGTGCTGCTGACGGTACCGCTCGTCGTGGTGCTGCTGTACTGGCTCATGGTGGTGGCGGGGGCCTTCGACCTGCCGACGCACGGGGCCCACGACGGCATCGAGCTGGACGGGCTGGACGGCGGGTTCCACGGGGACGCGCACCACCACGGCGAGGGTCTGGCGGCGCTGCTTTCGTCGCTGAACCTGCGCTCCGCCCCGGTGACGGTAGTGCTGAGCGTGCTGGTGCTGGTGGCGTGGCTGCTCTGCGCGGGGGGCTTCCCCCTGGCGACCCGCATGATCCAGGGCCCCCCCGGGTGGGCCATCGGCCTGGGGGTCCTGCTGGCGGCGCTGCTGGCGGCGCTCCCGCTGACCTCGGCGCTGGTCAGGCCCCTCGGCAAGCTGTTCGTGGTGCACGAGGCCCGCCGCCACAAGGATCTCCTTGGGAGCGAGTGCGTCGTGGAGACCGGGCGCGTGGACGGGCGCTTCGGCCAGGCGAGGCTGGAGGACGGGGGCGCCGGGCTGGTGCTGCAGATCCGGTGCGACGCGGAGAAAGGGCTGAAGCGGGGGGATCGGGCGCTTCTGCTCTACTGGGACGAGGCGCGGCAGGCGTACGTGGTGGAGCGGCTGGACCACACCGAAGGGGCAGCGCCCCGGGTGCGGGTCGAGGCCGGAGAAAAGCAGCCTCCCCGGGAGATCGCCGAGGGAGACGAGGAGAAGGAAGGAGCGCGAGGAGCGCGCAAGGAGCAAGGATGATGGGAGATCAGATCATCGTCGTAGCGATCGCGGTGGGGATCCTCGGGCTGATTGTCCTGGGGATCCTGGTGATCGTGGCCCGGTTTTACCAGAAGGTGGATCAGGGCAAGGCGCTCATCGTGAACACGATGAAGTCCGAGCCTTACGTGACCTTCACGGGGGCCGTGGTGTACCCGATCATCCACCGCTCGGAGGTCATGGATATCTCGGTGAAGACCATCGAGATCACCCGGCGGGGAAAGGACGGGCTCATCTGCAAGGACAACATCCGGGCGGACATCAGCGTCAACTTCTTCGTCCGGGTGAACAAGAAGCACGAGGACGTGCTCAAGGTGGCCCAGTCCATCGGGTGCCACCGGGCGTCGGACAAGCGAACGCTGGAGGAGCTCTTCGTCGCCAAGTTCTCCGAGGCGCTCAAGACCGTGGGCAAGCGCTTCGACTTCAGCGAGCTCTACTCGGAGCGCAACAAGTTCAAGGACGAGATCGTGGAGGTCATCGGCCAGGACCTCAACGGCTACGTGCTGGACGACGCCGCCATCGACTACCTGGAGCAGACCCCGCTCACCGAGCTGGACGAGAACAACATCATGGATGCCGATGGCATCCGGAAGATCACCGAGCTGACGGTGAAGCAGAACCTCCAGACCAACGAGCTCCGGCAGAAGGAGCGCATGGAGCGGGGCAGCCAGAACCTCACCTCCGACGAGGCCATCTTCAACTTCGAGCGGCGCCGCGCTGAGGCCGAAGCCCGCAAGGAGCGGGAGATCCAGGTGGTCCAGTCCAGGGAGCAGAACGAGGCGGTCCGCATCTCGGAGGAGGAGGTCAAGCGCACCCGGCTGCTCCGGGAGAAGAACGAGGAGGAGGCGCAGATCGCCGCCCAGAACCGAGAGCGCGCCGTCGCCGTCGTCGAGAAGATCAAGCAGCGCGATCTGCTCGTCGAGGCAGAACGGGTAGAGAAGGCCCGGTCGCTGGAGGCCATCTCCCGCGAGCGCGAGGTCGAACTTCAGCGCATCGCCAAGGAGAAGGAGCTGGAGGAGCAGCGCAAGCAGATCGCCGACATCGTCCGAAGCCGCGTCGCCGTCGAGAAGACCGTCGCCCAGGAGCAAGAGAACACCAAGGACGTTCACGCCCTGGCGGAGGCCAACCGGCAGAAGGAAGTGCAGCGCATCGCCGCTGAGGCCAAGGCCCAGGAGAACCTCGTCGTCCAGAAAAAGGCCGCGGAGACCAGCGAGGAGGTCGCTCGGTTCAAGGCCCGCGAGCGCCTGGTCACCGCCGAGGCCGAGCTGGAGGCCGCGGACAAGCAGGCGCGCGCCAAGATCCGCCTCGCCGAGGGCCAGCAGGCGGAAGAAGCCGCCGCCGGCCTCGCCGCGGCGCGGGTGATCCAGGAGAAGATGCTCGCCGAGGCCCAGGGCGAGGAGAAGAAGGGCCTGGCGCGGGTCCGGGTCAAGGAGGCCGAGGCCGCCGCCCTGGAGAAGCAAGGGGCCGCCGAGGCCGCCGCCCTCCAGGCCAAGATGCTCGCCGAGGCCGCCGGCAAGGAGAAGCAGGGCCTGGCCCACGCCCACGTGAAGGAGGCGGAGGCCATCGCCATCGAGAAGCAAGGGGCCGCCGAGGCCTTCGCCCTCCGCGAGAAGATGCTCGCCGAGGCCGCCGGCATCGCCGCCAAGGCCCAGTCCATGGCGGCGCTCCAGGGCGCCAGCAAGGAGCACGAGGAGTACCGCCTGGCCCTGGAGAAGGACAAGGCCATCGCCCTCGAAGGGATCCACGCACGCCGCCAGATGGCCGAGGCCCAGGCCCGGGTGCTCGCCGAGGCGCTCCACGGCGCGAAGTTCAACATCGTCGGCGGCGACGGCGCCTTCTTCGAGCGCTTCACCCGGGCGCTGTCCTTCGGCCAGTCCATCGACGGGGCGGTCGACCACAGCCAGGTGCTCCGCACCGTGTTCTCCGACTACCTTTCCGGCCAGGCCAACCTCCCCCAGGACATCAAGGAGATCCTCGCCAGCCCCTCGCTTTCCGCGGAGAACGCCCAGCGCCTGACGCTGGCGGCGTTCCTGACCAAAGTGATGAGCGAGGCGGACGCGCCCACCCGGAGCAAGCTCCAGTCGCTGCTGTCGCAGGCGCAGAAGCTCGGGCTCCACGACATCAAGCCGGAGTTACCCCACGATGAGCGAGGACACCCGGGATGAGGCGCCGCCGGAGGGCGGGAGCTACGAGGTCATCCGCCAGCGGCTGCTCCAGCAGTCCGGCGAGCTGGTCGCCAAGACCGACGCGCTCAACAAGGCACGCCGCGAGACCTTCGGCGGCTCCGACCTGGCGCTCCTCGAGACGGTCCGGGTCCGCACCGACAACGCCTGCGTCCCCCGGGATATCCTCAACGTGGCGGGGCACCTGCTCTTCGGGTTCCACGTCGTCGTCGGCATCCGGAGCGAGACCACCGTGGGGGACGTGCTCAGCCTCCACCAGCTCCAGGAGACCCCGGACGGGGTCGAGCTGCACCCCGCCGACCCGTCCGTCGCGGCCTTCCTCTCGGACGACAACTTCGTCCGGGATTTCGGCACCATCTTCCGCTACGCGAAGGAGGCGAGGCTGCTCCAGCTCCGGCGGACGGAGCAGCGGCTGTTGCTGCTGTGCCAGACGGGTCCGTCGCAGAGCGACGTGAAGGTCTTCCGCTTCGCCATCGCGTCGAGCGGCCGGGTTACCTACCTGGACGCCCGCGGCGAGGAGGACAACAAGCTCCCGGACCCTTACGATTTCACCTGGCTCCGGGCGGGGCGCGACCGGCACGTCCACGGGAAGCACCCGCACATCAACATCCTCGATACGGTGTTCCTGACGACGGCGGGGGGCGCGCTGACGGTCAAGATCGAGAACAACACCGACCACGGGATGGGGATCTACCGGGACGCCGTCGACGAGCCGAACCAGTCCCTCGACGACCTGGAGATCCACTACGCCCGGCTGGACCGGCTGCTGCTGCTGAAGATCAGGCCCTACCGGGAGAAGGACTACCGCTACCTCGTCTACAACGAGCTGACGCGGAAGGTCACCCGCATCGACCAGATCGCCCTCGGTTGCCGCAAGTTGCCGGAGGACCAGGGGATCGTGTTCCCGGGGGGGTACTACCTCCAGACCGGCGAGGAGAAGATCTTCGACCTGGACATCGAGGGGATGTACTTCGACCGGGTGGCGGCCTCCCCCAACGGGGAAGATACCCTCTACGTCTTCCACCGACGCGGCGACGGCGCCTACGTGCTGTTCTCCTACAATGGCATCCAGAAGGAGGTCGCCAAGCCCCTGCTCTGCCACGGCTACTGCCTCTTCGACGACGGCCGCATGCTGGTCTTCCACGCGACCTCGGACGAGCCGACGAAGATCCACCCGATGCAGGTCTGGAAGACCCCCTTCCAGAGCGCCGAATATGCAGCCGCGGCCCCCACCCAGGGCTCCTACCTGAGCAAGATCGGCAACGCGGCGCTGGTCCGGGGCATCTCGGAGGCGTACACCATCCGCAGGCTCGCGGAGGCCCCGGATCCCACGCGGCAGACCTACGAGGACCTGGTCGCCGCCCTCACCCGCGCCATCGACACCCACCACTGGCTCAACCACCCGGAGACCTTCGGCCTGGGCCCGGTGCTGTCGGCGATGCGCAAGACCTCCGAGCTGGTGGTCGACGAGTTCGAGCGCGCCCTGGCCACCCGCGCCCGGGCCGCCGAGGCGCTGGCCGAGGGCAAGGCGCGCCAGGCGGCCCTGCTGGATCGTCTCCGCGTCGACGACATGACGGACCTCCAGACCTTCGTCGGCGCCATGGCGGAGCTTCGCCGCGAGCGCGGGCGCCTGGCGATGCTCCGGGATGTGAAGGGCATCGACCGCAAGGCCGTCGACGCCCTCGACGAGGCCGTCGCCGCCCGCTTCGACGGGGTGGGCAAGGCCTGCGCGGGGTTCCTCCTCGGCCCCGAGGCCTTCACCCCGCTGACCGAGCGCTTCGCCGCCCTCAGCGGCGAGATCGAGAAGGTCACCAAGGCCATCGACATCGGGCCGCTGAAGCAGCAGCTCGAGGAGGCCGAAGGCGGCGTCACCCTGCTCGACGAGCTGATCAACAGCCTCGCCATCGAGGACGCCATCGCCCGCACCAGGATCCTCGACGGCCTGGCGGAGATCTACGCCCAGCTCAACCGCACCCGCGCTCTGCTCGACGGGCGCCGCAAGGACCTGGCCTCCGCCGAGGCGCGGGGCGAGTTCTCCGCCCAGTTCCGCCTCCTCGGCCAGGCCATCTCCGGCGCTGTCGCCCGCTGCGATACCCCCGAGCGCTGCGACGAGGAGCTCTCCCGCCTCCTCCTCCAGATCGAGGAGCTGGAAGGAAAATTCGGCGAGTTCGACGAGTTCGTCACCCAGCTCGCCGAGCGCCGCGACGAGATCGCCGACGCCATCGGCGCCCGCCGCCAGTCCCTGGTCGACGAGCGCCAGCGCCGCGTCGGGACGCTGCTCTCCGCCGCCCAGCGCATGCTGTCCGGCATCCAGCGCCGCGCCGGCACCCTCGCCCAGCAGGAGGAGCTCCTCGCCTACTTCGCCTCCGACGGCATGGTCCTCAAGCTCCGCCAGGTCGCCGACCAGATCGAGGCCCTGGGCGACACCACCCGCTCGGAAGAGCTCCGCGGGCGCCTCAAGGCCGCCCAGCAGGAGGCGCTCCGCACCCTCCGCGACCGGCAGGACCTCGGCGAAGGCGGCGAGAACACCCTCAAGCTCGGCGCCTACCGCTTCGCCATCAACACCCGCCCCCTGGAGCTCACCGTCGTCCAGCGGGAAGGTTCCCTCGCCCTCCACCTCCCGGGGACCGACTTCTTCGAGCCCCTCTCCTCCCCCGAGCTCGACGCCAGCTCCGACCTCTGGAGCCAGGAGCTGGCCTCCGAGACCCCCGAGGTCTACCGCGCCGAATTCCTCGCCGCCTCCGTCCTCTTCGACGCCCAGGAGGGCCGCGGCGTCGGCTCCGAGGCCGCGCTGCTGGCCGCCTCCCTCGCCCCCGGCGGCCTCCTGGAGCTGGTCCGAAAGCACGCCTCCGAGCGCTACGACGAGGGCTACGAGCGCGGCGTCCACGACCACGACGCCACCCTCATCCTGGAGCGCCTCCTGTCGCTGCTCCAGGGGGCCGGGCTGCTCCGGATCGCCCCCCGCTACCGGGCCATGGGCTGCGCCCTCTGGGCCTCCTTGCCGGAGGCCACCCAGAACCTCTGGCACCTCCGCGCCCGCAGCGTGGGTCGCCTCCGTAGCCGCCTCGGCGGCCAAAAAGGGCACCGCGCACTGGTGTCCGAGCTGACCCCTTTCGGCAAGCAGGCGCTGGAGGCGCTCGGGTTCTCCGTGGACGCGGGGTCGGCGGAGCGGGCGGTGGGCTACCTGCTGGACGAGCTGGCAGCGGAGCACCCGAGGTTCCTGACCAGCCACGGGGCGCTGCACCTGCGGGACGACCTGCTGCAGGCGCTGGACGAGGGGGAGAGGAGGGCGCTGGAGGGCGAGCTGAGGGCGCTCCAGGATCGCCCCCGGGAGCGGCTCGCGCTCTGCATGGCGTGGCTGGAGGGCTACCTGGAGCAGCAGAAGGACGAGGAGCGGCGCCGGGTGCTGGAGGAGGCGGCGGTGCTGATGGCCTTCGAGGGCTCGCTGGAGAGGGAGCCGTGCAGCGCGGTGACCCGGGGCCACGTGGAGGGGCTGCTGGGGCGCCACCCGAGGATCCACGAGGGGACGCTCGGGCTGCGGCTGGACGAGTTCCTGGATCGGCTGGGCGATTTCGCCAGGAACCGGGTGCCGAGGTTCCGGGCGTACCGGGCGCTGCGCCAGCGGATCATCGAGGAGCAGCGGGCGCGGCTGCGGCTGGACGAGCTGAAGCCGCAAGTGCTCAGCTCCTTCGTGCGCAACCGGCTGGTGGACGAGGTGTACCTGCCACTGATCGGGGCCAACCTGGCCAAGCAGCTCGGGGCGCTGGGCGAGGGGAAGCGCACGGACCTGATGGGCCTGCTGCTCCTGGTCTCCCCCCCCGGCTACGGCAAGACCACGCTGATGGAGTACGTGGCGGCGCGGCTGGGGCTGGCCTTCGTCAAGGTGAACGGACCGGCGCTGGGCCACGACGTGCGCTCCGTCGACCCGGCGGACGCCCCGTCGGCCACCGCCCGCCAGGAGGTCGAGCGCATCAACCTCGCCCTGGAGATGGGCAACAACGTGATGCTCTACCTGGACGACATCCAGCACACCAACCCGGAGCTCCTCCAGAAGTTCATCTCGCTCTGCGACGCCCAGCGGAAGATCGAGGGCGTCTGGCGGGGCCGCAACCGCACCTACGACCTGCGAGGCAAGCGCTTCTGCGTCGTCATGGCCGGGAACCCCTACACCGAGACCGGCGAGAAGTTCCGCATCCCGGACATGCTGGCCAACCGCGCCGACACCTACAACCTGGGCGACATCCTCCACGGCCGGGAAAAAGCCTTTGCCCAGAGCTACCTGGAGAACGCGCTGACCTCCAACCCCACCCTGGCCCCCCTCGCCGCCCGCGACCGGGGCGACCTCGAACGCTTCTTCCGCGCCGCCGACGGCGACGACGTGCCCCTCGACCAGTTCGTCCACAACTACTCGGCGGCCGAGTACTCGGAGATCCTCGCGGTCCTCAAGCACCTCACCCACGTCCAGGGCGTGCTGCTCCGGGTCAACCAGCAGTACATCGCCTCCGCCTCCCAGGAAGACGCCTACCGCACCGAGCCCCCCTTCAAGCTCCAGGGTAGCTACAGGAACATGAACAAGCTGGCGGAAAAGGTCGTCTCCGCCATGAACCAGGACGAGCTGGAACGGCTCATCGACGACCACTACGCCAGCGAGTCCCAGACCCTCACCACCGGCGCCGAGCAGAACCTGCTCAAGCTCGCCGAGCTGCGCGGGCGCCTCTCTCCGCAGCAGCGCGACCGCTGGGAGGAAATCAAGGAAGCCTTCGCCCGCGCTCGCATGCTCGGCGGTAGCGAGGACGACCCCGCCTCCCGCGTCGTCGGCGCCCTCACCCTCGTCAGCAGCGAGATCGAGGACAGCCGCAAGGCCCTGCTGCGCGCCCTCGCCCAGGACCGCTCCTCCGACGCCTGGGCTCCCCTCCTTGACCGCGCCGAAAAAGCCCTCGCTCGCCTCGGACGCCCCGAGCTCCAGGTCCAGCTCGCCCCCCTCGATACCACCCCGCTACCGGAGATCCTCCAGAACCTCATCGCCCTCGTCGGCGCCCTCGCCCAATCCCCCCGCGAGGCCCCTCGCCCCCCGGACCTCCTTGGCCCCCAGCTCGCCCAGATCATGGCCAAGCTCAAGCACATCGAGGAATCCCTCGCCTCCGGCGGCGGCTGGGGCCCTTCCCCTCCCCTCTTCGATGTCGAGCTGGGTCCAAATACACCTAGTAACCTCTACCGCGGCCTGGAGGGCGGCGGAGTCGTCGACGGAGGCGGCGTGTTCGTGGCCACCTACGGGCGGCTCCCGGCCCACGGGTCGCGGGTGAGGCTGAAGCTGCGGCTGCCGGGAAGCGAGCCCATCGAGACGACGGGGACGGTGACCTTCCTCCGGGACCCCAAGAGCCTCGCCAGCACGGAGACGATCCCGGGGTTCGGCGTGCGGCTCACCGCCGTCAGCACCGAGCTAAGCCAGAAGCTCCTGCGCTTCGCCGGGCTGCGAGCTCCGCTGTTCCACGACGGCTGAGGAACTTGTAGGACCTGATCACCCATGCGCCGCCCCTTGCTGCCCTTGCTTCTGTGGCTCTCGGCCTGTGCCTCCCCTGCCCCGCCGGCCCCTGCACCCCCCCCGCCCCCTGCGGTCTCTGCCAGCGCCCCGGTGTCGAGCGCAGCGCCTCGCTTTGACCCGGCGCGTCCCGACGCCGTCGTGCTGGAGCTGCTGGCCAGGACCCCCGACCCTGGCCCCCTCGAAGGAGCGCTGGATGCGATCAGCCGTGACCGGCTAGCTCAGGTGCTGGGCGTGTTCTCCGACGAGCAGAAGGCCAACCTGCGGCAGAACCCGGACATCAACGAGCACGTCAAGCCCCTGCTGCTGGCGGCGATGAAGCCGGACGATGGCGAGGCGCTGTACGAGCTGTGCTGCCGGGGCCACAGCTTCCAGGCGCTCCATACGCTGCACCCCGCTGCGCTCCCCGGGACCCGCCGCCTGACCGTCTGGGCCGCCCGAGCGCTGGCCCGTCGCTCCTCCATCCCCGGTCGTCCTCCTGTGGGTGCTGAGGAGGCAGACCGGCTCGTGGATCTGGCCCGCGTCCTCGATCAACCGGCCCTGGAGGCTGCCGCCTCCGCCCTCTCCGCGTCGCTGGAGCCCACCCCGGGACACCTTGCCCGGGCGACCTCCGCGGCGGCGACGGCCCTGGACGTCCCCGCTGCGCGGCGGCACCTGGCGGCGCTCAAGGCGGGGGATACGCAAAAGATCTCGCCCCTGACGCTCCCGTCGCTGGAGGACGAGATCACCTGGGCAGAGGAGTTGGGGAAGCTGGGCGTCGAGCGGGTCCGCAAGGAGGATGCCTCCCGGGCGGCGGAGCTGGCCGTGCGCTTGGGCCGCTACGACCTGGTTCCTCCGATCCTGGAGGGGATCAGCACCGAGGACGATCTCCGGGCGACCGCCGCGAGGATTTCCGCCCAGATCCAGGGCTCCTACTGCCTGGGGCTGGAGTGGTCCCGGGAGTCGCTGGAGGTCTGCGCCCAGGCGTGGCACCAGAACATCGAGCGCCAGGACCACGTGGCCCGGCTGGAGAAGGCGCTGCGGGGCGGCAAGGGGAGGTCGCCCTGGGCCCTGGAGGCTTACCTCGGGATCACCCAGATCCTGCCGCTGACCTACTCGTTCCTGGCAGGCGGCTACAGCTCCGCGGAGGAGTTCCTCGGCAGCCTCAAGGAGCACAACGAGGGGGTCACCCGGGCGCTGGCGGAGGAGGGGATCCCCCCGCTCCACCGGGACGCGGTCTCCCTGTTCTCCGACGTGCTGTTCCAGGGGGCCTCCACCGCGATCCGGGCCTCCACCGCCGGGTGGAGCGTCGACGAGCCCACCTCTCGCCGCTTCCTCGCCCGCGCCACCTCGGCGCTGGAGCGCTACCCGGACGCGCTGCTGGCCCAGCAGGCGGCGCTGTCGGTGGGGATGCTCCTCTTCCGGTCCCTGGACACGGGGCCATTGCTCCGGAAGATCCCCAAAAATCCGCTGCTGGCCCCGACCCTGGCCCGCGCCGCCGCCTTCCTGGGGCTGCTGCGGGGGCAGAACGATCTGCGCGACGAGGGGCTGAAGCAGCTCGACGCCTCGCCGCCCTGGCTGGCCCCGGAGCAGGCCGCCCGGGACAGGCTCCTGGCCCTGGAGATCCGCGCCGCCCTCGACCCTTCCCCGGCGGCGCTGGAGGCCCTCCTCGCCTCGACGGCTCCGGAGAAGGCCGACGCCCTCGACCGCCTCCAGAGGCTCGCGGACCAGGTGGGCGCCCTGATCCGCCTGGGCCGCCGGAGCGAGGCGGAGAAGCTCGTGGAGGAGCAGATCCAGAAGATTCACCCGGACATGGCCGACAGCGCCACGGGGGATCTGCTGGGGGTGCTCCACACGATGACCGCCGGGCTGATGGCCACCAGCCCCAACCCGGCGGAGCAACGCCGGGGCATGGACCGGCTACGCGACCGCGTGCTCGCTCCGGAGCAAGGGATCTCGGAGGCGGTGCGGCTCTACCGGGCGATGGCGCTGAAAGAGCTGCTGGAACAGGGGCGCGCCTACTGCGTCACCTCGGAGGCGACCTGCCGGGCAGGGATGAAGGCGCTCCGGGAGCGGACGGCGAAGGAGCGCAAGGAGATGGAAGCGAAGGTGACGCCCGAGCAGCGCAGGCTGATGGAGCGAGGGGTGGTGCTGGCCGGCAGCAACCTGCGGATGTCCTTCAGCTACAGCCCCGGGGCGGGGGTGCGGCTGTCCCTGGAGTACACGCCGAGGTTGCTCCTGGCGATCCCGCCGGGGGAAATGCACCCGGCGAAGAAGGGCCGCTGAGCGCGGGGCGGGGGAGGGTCGCTCGCTACCAGGAACCTTGCCAGCGGACCATTCCTCCTCCGGCGACGGGGCCTGCGTCCAGCCGGGCGGTGGAGGTCTCCTTGCGGCTGGGCCACAGCAACAGGCTCCCAGACCGGCCAGCCCGACCACGGTCCCCACGGTGCTGATCGTGGACACGGTGCCCCCGAGCTTGGCGGCGTCCTTCCCTTGATCGTCGACGCAGGAACGCTGGGAGGGATCACACTTGTCGGCCACGGTCCCCTTGAGGCTCAGCGCCCAGGTTCCGAAGCCCAGCCCTACCCCCAGCCCGGCCAGGCCCGTGACCAGCAGCGCCGTGGGCTTGGAACCACCCGACGCCTCTTCCAGGGGAGGTGCTGCGGGGGGCTTCTCGGGTTCCTTCCGCTCGGGGGGCTGCTTCTCGGGAGGCTGCTTCTCGGGAGGTTTGGCAATAGAAGTTTCGGGTTTCTCGTGAAAGGATACGGAGAGTACCCGGTTGCGTTCTCCCTCTCGGATGATGAACGTTTCCTGCTTCGCTTTCCCGTTGTGCTCGAACTGGAAGGTATGTTCCCCCGGATCAAGCTCGATGGACTTTCCATCCAGCCGCTCCACGAGGGGCATCCCGTTGAGGAGCACCTTGATGGCGCTGGTTTCCTTTCCGTCGGTGCCTACACCCGCGAACACCACCGTCGGGATGGCCTGCTGGACCTCGCTGCTCCGCTGGGTGCAATCCGAGACGATGGGCCCAGGGCAGGTGGATTGGGCGCAGCGCGCGAACTTCGCCCGTGCTTCCTTCAGCTTGCCGGTCTTCCGGAGATCCTGCCCTCCTTCGTGCGCGGCCAGGCAGGCCATCTTCTCCTCGCTTGCCTGTGCATGACCCGACACCGGCAACAACAGGAGCCCCAGAAACCACAACCAGCCCGTGGAGAAAAAGGGAGAGGAAGGATGTGCTCTTTTCATAGGCATTCCGGCTTGTACTTCTTCTTCCCGTCCGCCCCGAGGACGTAGGGGGGGTTGCAATTGGCCTGTGGTTTGGGCGGCTCGGCCTTCTTGGTTCCTCCCGCCGGTGGCGAGGTGGTGGGCTTGGTGGTGACCGTGGGCAAGGCGGTCAAGGAGACCACCGGGGGAGCCGTACTGGAAGCGGTGGGAACCGGCGCACTCGCGCTGGCAACCGTCACGGCTGAGGACGGAACGGATGCACTGGATGCACGATTCGCCGTGGATGGAGGAGACTCCGGAGAAGAAGCCGCAACGTACGTGAAAAGAAAGAAGGAGCCGATCCCCACGGAGGCCGCCAGGGCGACGCCTCCTCCGATCAGGAGCCCGCGAGACGGTTTGGCGCGGGCGGGGGTTGGGGCAGGAGGGTTTGTCTGACCCCATGCGGGCTGGGTTCCTCCGGCGTGGCTTGGGCGGGACGGTTCGGCCTCCAGGGGGTACATGGGGATGGTGGGCAACGAGCCAGAGCGCTCCGCCGACGGGATGCCAGGGCCCGTCCAGATCTCGGTGCGATCCTCGTTCGCGGGTTTTTTCTGGGTGACCACCGGGAGGGAGCCGGAGCGCTCCAGGATCTTCCGGGTGCGCTGCACGGAGATGGCTCCCTGTTCCGGGGAAAAGGGCGCCAGGGCCGCGACGAGGGTGGCCACCGAGTCGATGCGCTGGTCCGGTAGTCGTTGCAGGCAGGCGGTGATGATCCGTTCCAGGGCCTCCGGGGCGTCGGGTCGCAGGGCGCGGAGGGTGTAGGCCGGGGCGGCGGCCTTGATCCTCTGCATCATGTCCACCATGTCCTCGTTCCCGGCGTCGAAGGGGGTGCGGCGGGTGAGCAGTTCAAACAGGGTGACGCCGAGGGCCCAGATGTCGCTGCGAGCATCGACGCGCTTGGCGTTGCTGAGCTGCTCGGGGGGCATGTACAGCAGCGTCCCCATCCCTGCCGACGACTGGGTCAAGATCCCGTCGTTGGCCTTGGCGATGCCGAAATCCAGGACCTTGACGATGGGGTCACCGTCTGCTCGCGTCGTGAGGAAGAGGTTGGCGGGCTTGATGTCCCGGTGGATAATCCCAAGTCGGTGGGCTTCGGCCAGCGCTTCGCATGCTTGCATCAGGTAGCGGCAGGCGGTCTCCACCGGGAGCGGTCCCTGCTCGGAGACCACCTGATCGAGATCCTTCCCCTGGAGGAACTCCATGACCATGTAGGGGGAGCCGCCCTCCATCTCGCCCACGTCGGTCACCTTGGCCGCGTGCTCGCTCTTGATCTGGCTGGCGGCCTGGGCTTCCCTCAAGAATCGGGCACGATTCTCGTCGATCTGGCCTTGCTTGGCCTTGGCCCTGGTCTGGAGAAATTTGATGGCCACCCGCTGCCTGAGCCCGACGTGGACGGCCTGCACCACCACCCCCATCCCTCCTTCTCCGAGGACCTTCTCCATCTGGTATTTCCCGAGGAGAAGTTGACCGGGTTGTACTGCGCCAGGAGGTACGGCCGTGGGGGTGACCTGAGGATAGAAGAGACCCTACCCCGAGCGCAAGACGGACGCTTGGAGGTTGCCCTGGGTCGGCGGTAGGCTCCCGGGTCATGCTCATCATCCACCCCCACGACCTGGAGCTGGACGCCGCCACAGGGGCCACGCTCGCCCCCTCCACCAACCAGCGCAGGATCTCTTACCTCCTCGACCACAAGCTGGGCGCGGGGGGGATGAGCGTGATCTTCCGGGCACGACGCAGGTCTCCCCAGGGAGAATCCCTGGCGGTGGTCAAGCTGCTGTTGCCCAGATTTGTCATGGAAAGTCAGGAGCTTGCCCTCACCTCCATCACCAAGGAGGCCAGCGCCCTCAGCTTGCTCAACGATCAGGTCCCCCCGACGCCCTTCGTGGTGCGCTTCTACGATTTTGGCTTCCAGCAGATCCAGTTCGGCTCCAAAACCTTGAGCCTCCCGTGGCTGGCGCTGGAGTTTATCCAGGGGGGGGCTCTCGGCACCACGCTGACGGAGCGAGTCAATTTCGCCTGCAAGCACGGGGGGGTCGCCTTTGACATGGCGCGGGCGGCGCGGGCCATCGAGCACCTCTGCCAGGGGATGAACGCGGTGCATGCAACAGGCGTCATCCACCGGGACATGAAGCCGGACAACGTGCTGTGCTGGGGACCGTTCAAAGATCGTGAGAAGGTCAAGCCAGGCAAGCGAGCCTGAAATTCGGCAAAAAGGCATATGACGCATCGCGTGCATCCACGAACTCCTGGGAGCCCTGGGTCACTTTTTTGGATGTTCACGAACCAGCCAAATTTTAGGATAGAAGTTGCTGAGCCGGCGCCGACAGAGGGCCTCTCCACCTCTCCGGGGTGCGTCATTTGCTCGTCTTGGAGCCTCAACACCTTCTCACGATCTCAACTCAACGATTTTTCGGGCTTTGGGCATCTCCCTGAACGGTCCCCTGTGCTGTGGCTTCGACGACAGCGAGATCTTCAAGATCACCGACTTCGGGATCGCCCGCACCAACGCCTTGAAGGCCACCTTCGGCGGCCTTCCCATGGGGACACCAGGCTACGCGCCGCTGGAGCAGGTCGACCCCAAGGGCAGGAACGTGGGGCCCTGGACCGACGTCTTCGCCCTGGCAGCGATCAGCTATTTTCTCCTGACCGGCGAGCACCTCTTCGACACCCAGAACCTGTACTCAGTTCGAGTTTTGCACTTTTTCGGGTCGAGTGCGGCGGTGCAAGTTCGCCGC